>MGTC01000020.1:0-9497 GCA_001799255.1 Deltaproteobacteria bacterium RIFOXYD12_FULL_55_16 | reverse complement strand
ACGGACTATGAGGCATTCGTGCGCGACGGAATCGGGGAAGAAAGACGCGGAGAATTCCACTGCGGGACTTGTGAAGGTAGGATTCTGGGGAATGATTCGTTTGCCGAGGAAGTTTTGCTCAGGGTAGATCAGATAGGTGAGCGAGAGTATTCCTTGGATGAAGTCGTCAGTATGGTCTGTACTCATTTTCAAATCCCGGCCGAGAAGCTGAAAGCGCCAGGCAAGGTTCGACCGATGACTGAGGCGCGGGCTGTTGCTGCGGTAATTGTGCAGGCCTCGCCCCACCTTTTGTTGACCGCCCTTGCGAAACAACTAGGGCGTGACGTGTCGGCACTTGGCAAGGCGGCGCAGCGGGCTGCGAAAGATGAGCGAATATTAAAGATAGTCAAAGGCATTACCGCAAAGCTTTGTGGGTTAGCGGACGAATGTCCGAAAGTCTAACCTGACCCCAAGGTTATATATGTCCGAGATAAGAAACCCCCTGGAGATTTATGCGGCCCTGGCGAAAATAAACTGCGGTCAGTGCGGGGTTCCCTCGTGCCTGGCCTTTGCCGCCGCAGTGTTGCAAGGGCAGAAGAAACTGGCTGCCTGCCCGGCTCTGGCCTCTGAGGTGGTTGCCCAGTTGAGCCGGAGGCTTGTCCCGCGCCGCACCCTGGAAGATGATTCCCAGCAGGTTATTAGGCAGTTGCGGCAGGAGGTGGCGGGGCTTGATTTTTCTCTGGTCGCGCCACGGCTCGGGGCGCGGCTGGTGGAAGGAAATCTGGTGATCAACTGCCTGGGCAAGGATTTTCTCCTCACCCCCTCAGGAGAAATGCTTTCCGATTGCCATCTTAATCACTGGATTTATGTGCCTCTGTTGCACTATGTGCTTCTTTGTCAGGGCAGCGAGCCGCAGGGCGAGTGGGTGCCTTACGGCTCCTTGCCCGGCGCGGTCGAATGGAGCCAGTGGTTCAGTCACCGTTGTGAAGAGGCTCTGCGGCAGCTGGCCGATGCCCATCGCGAGCTGGTTTTTGAACTGCTTCATCTTTTCGGGGCAAAGCCTGTGGCTATGTCCGGCGGCGCGGATCATGCCCTTCTGATCCTGCCCCTGCCCAGGGTGCCATTTCTCATCAACTACTGGGAGCCGGAAGACGGCTTTCCCTCAAAACTGAACATCCTGCTTGACCGCTCGGCCGGGAAAAATATCAACGCCCAATCCATCAATCTGCTGGCCAGGGGCATTATTGAGATGTTTCGCCAGCTCATCCTTCGGCACAGCCGGGAAGGGAAGCTGTTCTGATGCTCCGTTCCCGTATTGCCCCCACCCCCAGCGGTTTTTTGCATCTTGGCAACGCGGTCAATTTTGTCCTCACCTGGCTGATGGTGCGCAAGGCGGGCGGCATGCTGCGGTTGCGCATTGATGACGCTGATTGCCTGCGCACCAGGCCAGAGTATCTGGAGGATATCTTCCGGCAGCTTGATTGGCTGGGTCTTACCTGGGATGAAGGGCCGCTGGGCCCGGATGATTTTGGCCGCCGGTTTTCCCAGCAGCTTAAACGGGAGCGGTATCGTGATTTCCTGGCTGGGCTGGGAGGGCAGCTCTATCCCTGCGCCTGTTCACGCAGCAGGATCAGGGAACTCGCCCCGGACGGGGTGTATCCGGGCTTTTGCCGGGGGCGCTCCGGCGGGCCGGGGGTAGGGCAGGCGCAACGGGTTTTGGTTCCAGAGGGGAGCGTCCTGGTGGTGGAAGGGCAGGAGGTGGCGCTTTGCAAGGCGATGGGAGACTTTGTCCTCTGGCGGAAGGAGGATCTGCCTGCTTATCAATTGGTCAGCCTGGTCGATGATCTTGATGACCGGATCAATCTCATTGTGCGCGGCCAGGATCTTCTTGCTTCCAGCGCGGCCCAGATCTTTCTCGCCAGGCTGCATGGAGACAATCTTTTTGCGGCAACGGTCTTTCACCATCATCCAATGGTTATCGGCGAAGACGGCCGGAAGCTCTCCAAGTCGGATGGCGCTTTGTCCCTGGCTGTGCTGAGGGAAGCAGGCGCTTGCCCAATGATGGTGTTTCAGGCCGTGGCAAGGCAGATAGGGCTTGACCCGGCCGGGATTGTCACCCTTGAGGATCTTCTTTTCAGATATTGCGAGACCTCTTGACCGCCGATTTTTTCAGGCGCAACTCCACTGACCCAGCCGGGTTGGCCTGGACACCGCCTGGGCCAGCCGGGCGGAAAACTCCGCTCCAGAAATCTCCCTTGCCCCAAGCCGTTGCAGATGGCCGGTGCCGACCTGGCAATCGATCAGCTCAAAATCCCATTCTTGCAGGCGTTCAACCAGAGCGGCCAGCGCGACCTTGGAGCTGTCCGGCGTCAGGCTGAACATGGATTCCCCGAAAAATACCGCGCCCAGCGCCACCCCGTAAAGACCGCCGACCAGCGTCCCATTCTGCCAGCATTCCACCGAATGGGCATAGCCCTGGGCGTGCAACTGGCAATAGGCCTGGATCATGGCCTCATCCAGCCAGGTGCCCTGGCCCTCTTTGCGGCGGGTTTGGGCGCAGGCCTTGATAACTTGGGCAAAATCGGTGTCAAAGGTGAGGGCAAAGGTCTGTTGCCGGAGGGTGCGGGCCAGGCGTTTTGCCAGATGAAACTCTGTGGGCATCAGAACCAGGCGCGGGTTCGGCGACCACCAGAGAATCGGCTCCCCAGGTGAGTACCAGGGGAAGATGCCCTGCTGGTAGGCCAGCAGCAGGCGCGGCACGGAGAGGTCGCCGCCCATTGCCAGCAGGCCGTCTTCCCTGGCCAGGGCCGGAGGCGGGAAAAGCAGGCTGTCACTTAGTTGGAAAACTGGCATTTTGATAGTGAAAAGTTAAAAATGAAGAGTGAAAAGTGCAGGGTGCTGAGGGAAAAGTGAATAGTGCAAAGTGCTGAGTGAAAAGTGCTGAGTGCCGAGGTCTTTTCTTTGCTTTCGTTTTTTACCCAGCACCAAGCACTCAGCACTCTGCACCCAGCACCCAGCACTCTTCCCTACTCTGCACTCATAAAATGCGCTGCATCAGGGGGATATCCTGGATACCGGAGGTGCAGACGTTGAGATCCCTGAGGATGCCGTCGCTTACCCGGTAGATCCAGCCGTGCACCGCCAGTTCCTGCCCTGATTTCCAGGCGTTTTGCACCATGGTCGTATGGCAGACGTTGGCCACCTGTTCAACCACGTTCAATTCGCACATCAGGTCTAGCCTGGCCTTGGCGCTGGGTTGGGCGTCGATTTCCTGCTGGTGAAACCGGTACACATCTTTGATATGCCTGAGCCAGTTGTCGATCAGGCCGTGTTCGCTGTTTTCCAGGGCGGCGGTGATCCCGCCGCAATCGTAGTGGCCGCAGACAATGATATGTTTGACCTTGAGCACGTCCACCGCGTACTGGATTACCGAGAGGCAGTTGAGGTCGGTGTGAACCACCACATTGGCGATGTTACGATGCACAAAGATCTCGCCCGGCAGCATGTTGACGATCTCGTTGGCCGGCACCCGGCTGTCGGCGCAGCCGATCCAGAGGTACTCCGGGCTTTGCTGACTGGCGAGTTTGGCAAAGAAATCAGGGTCGGCCTTTGTGATCGTGGCCGCCCAGTTCTTGTTGTTGTCGAAAAGATGCTTGAGAATCTGCATGGGGTTTTTTTATTTTTTTCCGGTTCGGATAGCCACGGAATTGGCGTGGGCGGTGAGGCCTTCAAGCCGGGCGAGCAGCTGGATATGCTCGCTGTCCGCCTGAAGAGCTTCCTGCGAATAGGCGATCAGGCTGGATTTCTTGAGGAAGGTCTCCACCCCCAGGGCCGAGGAGAAGCGCGCCGTGCCCATGGTCGGCAGCACATGGTTGGGCCCGGCCAGATAATCCCCGGCTGATTCCGGGGTGTGGTGTCCGAGAAAGATCGCCCCGGCATGGCGGATGCGGGTCAGCCAGAGAAAGGGCTCCCGAACCATCAGCTCCAGGTGTTCGGCGGCAATCTGATTGGCCAGGAGGATGGCCTCTTCCAGATCCCTGGCCACCAGGATCACCCCGCGCTCGCTTAAGGATTTTCGGGCAATCTCGGCCCGGGACAGGCTGGCCAGTTGTGCTTTAAGCTCCACCACGATCTGTCCGGCCAGTTCCTCGCTGGTGGTGATGCATAAGGCTAGGGCCTGCGGGTCGTGTTCGGCCTGGGCCAGCATGTCGGCGGCAATGTAGGAGGGTTCCCCGGTTTCATCGGCGATGATCAGCACCTCGCTGGGCCCGGCGATCATGTCGATCCGCACCCGGCCGGAAACCTGGCGCTTGGCCTCGGTCACATACTGGTTGCCGGGGCCGACGATCACATCCACCCTTGGGATGGTTTCGGTGCCGCAGGCCAGGGCGGCGATAGCCCAGGCGCTGCCAGCCTTGTAGATTTCGGTGATCCCGATTTCCTGGGCCGCCACCAGCAGGGCAGGGTTGACCTTGCCGTTTTCATCGGGCGGGGTCATCATCACCCGCCGCTCCACCCCGGCGATGGCCGCCGGGATGCCGTTCATCAGCACCGAGGAAACCAGGGGGGTTTTGCCGCCCTGGCCGCCCGGCACATAGAGCCCGGCCGAGTCCACTGGCTGCACGATCCGGCCCGTGATGGCGCCATCTTCCCTGGTCACCATCCAGGATTGTTCCTTTTCCCGCTCATGAAAGGTGTAGATGCGCTCGATGGCGATCTCCAGGGTGTCGAGGAAGGCCTCATCCACCGAGGCCATGGCCTCGTGCATTTCCTCGTCGCTTACCCGGAGTTGGCTGAGGCTCATCTCCGGCGCATCAAACTTGCGGATGTATTTGAGCAGGGCCTCGTCGCCGCCCTGGCGGATGTCGGCGATGATGCCGGTTACGCTCTGCTGGCAGGCAGGGTCGGCCAGTTGAAAACGGTCGTTGAGCCGGGTGAGAATTTCTTGGCCTTGAGGGGAAGCGGTGCTGACGGGGGTAATGATCATTGGGTCTGCCTTTAAAGGTTCAGCGGAACAAAAGAAGGTTGGTTCGTGGAGTTAAGGGAGCAGCGCTGATTGGCGGCTGAATCCCGCAAGGGGCAAAGAATGCAGAAGATATTAGCACACGCAGCATGGAGGTGTAAATATCATATAGTAAATGGGGCCTCAGTTTCTGGCGGGCATCAGGCAAGCCGCTCATTTTTAACCGGCAACAGGATAAGGCGGCAGGTAAAAGAGGTCACCGGCATTGAATCGGTATTGAATGCTTGACAATGCGGCAGCCATGCCGGATAATTTTTCCGTGGCGGACGCGAAGATGTTCGTATCGACCAGATGATTTTTTTGCCTTGCTTGACCTGCCCAGGGACGCTTTAATTCAGAAGGAAGGGGAATGTATGGAAAATGCGAATTTGAATCTGATAACCTGCATCGTGCAGCGGGGCGAGGCGGATATGGTGGTGGAAGCGGCGATGCAGGCCGGCGCGGAAGGAGCGACGATTTATTATGGCCGGGGCACCGGTATACGTGAAAAACTCGGCTTTGCCGGGATGTTCATCAAGCCGGAAAAAGAGATCATCCTGATCATTACCAGACATGTCCAGACGGAGGCGGTGTTTGAGGCGGTGATCAAGGCAGCCCGGCTTGAGAAGAAAGGGCAGGGGTTTGCGTTTCTCCATAAGATTGACTGTGCCGTTGGTTTTTTGGAGAAGTGATCCTCAGGCTGGTATAATCTTCGCCTATGGTGTCTGAAAAGATGAGCAGATATTTTTTTATTTCCGGTTGCGTGGCCGCGTTTTTTCATTTCGCCGGGGTCACCTCTGCGGAGGCGCTTGCCTGGGTTAACGGCTTTCTTCCCGTTAACCGGGTGGCGCTTCCTGGCGGCGTCGTTGTCTTGATCTGCGCCGCGCTGGTCTTTGGTGGGGTTGGTTTCTTCAATATCCTGTTTGTGATGGCCAAGGCGGTCTATGGTCTGGCCCAGTTTCTTCTCTGTGCCATGAGTGTGGCGCTGCTGATTTTCTGGTTTGATCTCGGAGTGAATTTCTGGCTGGAGGAGGGAGGTTTCTGGCTGATTGTCCTGTACGCCTGGTTATATGGCGCGGCCTTCAGTCTGTGGGTCTTTGATTTTAACTATCCGCTCAGGAATACGCTGCTTGCCTATAGCGCCCTTCCTTTTGTCTGTCTGGCAGTGGTCTGGGCCAGCGATCTAATCCGAGTATATCTTTAAAAAATGCAGATGTTACAAGACCATCATAGTTGCAGATCGACAATAACCGGCAGATGATCGCTGGCAACTTTTGAAATCCGAAGACGGCAGCGTTTGCCGCTCAGGATGGTGATCGGCCCCCGGCAGAACACCTTATCCAGGCCGGTAGTGGGAGAAAAGGAGGGGTAGGTCAGGATGGCATTCTGATAGCCGACCCCATGGTTGGTGGCGCAGACAAAGCCCAGGGCCTCGGTGAACAGCGGCGCGAGCCTGGTCCACCAGTCGTTGAAATCCCCGGCCACCACACAGGGAGCATCCTTGCTGAGGCTGGTAAACTCCGGGGCTCGCACCAGGCGCCCCACCTGCTGGGGCCGCTCCTTGAAAGAAAGCCCCAGATGCAGATTGAATACCGGCAGCAGCGGGGCGGCTGCCCCGGCAGGCAGTTCAAGTTCGGTGAACAGGCAGCCTCGGGCCTTGCGGCCATCAAGGGTCAGGTCAATATTGCGTTCTCTGGCGATGGGATACCGGCTCAGGGTGGCATTGCCGTACATCCCCTTGCGGAGCTGAACATTCAGGCCCACGGCGTAGTAAGGGTAATCGCCAAGTTTGGCCAGCTCCCGGGCCAGATTCAATTCCCGTGACCGGGGCGCTCCCGCGTCTACCTCTTGCAATAAAACGAGATCGGCGTCATGATGGGCCAGTACCTTAGCGATGCGTTCCGGATAAAATCGCCGGTCAACCCCGATGGCCCGGTGGATGTTATAGGAAAGAATCCGCAGATTCATGGCTGATGCTCCAGAAAATAAGCTGAGTTGAGCAGCTCGCCTGCTCAAACGAAACTTATACCCTTTGGGTGCAATAAGGGGCGCGCTTGTGGATCCTGGCTCTTGCAGGGATGACGAACCTTGCCTTTTTTCTATACCTTTTCTTTGCGACCGTAAAACAGCCTGCCTCCAAGTTGACGGATGCGCAGGATAAAAAATTTTCAGGAGTAACGCAATGGCTATGCTCAGCATCGATCGGACAAGATGCAGAAAAGATGGGATCTGCGCGGCGGAATGCCCTTTCAGCCTTATTGCTCTGACCGGTGAGGACGGCTTTCCGGAGATCCGCCCGGCCGCAGCCCGCCTCTGCATCCGGTGCGGGCATTGCGTGGCGGTTTGTCCCCATGATGCCTTAAGTCTTGCGGTCATGAACTCCGACGATTTTCGGGCCATCGGCAACGGCGCCTTGCCCACGCTCAAAAAGACCGGTCAGCTGCTCACCTCCCGGCGCTCCATTCGCTCTTACCAGCGGCAAACAGTTCCCAAGGGAAATATTGAAGAGCTGCTCGATGTGTGCCGCTGGGCGCCCTCCGCCAAGAACGAACAGCCGGTGCACTGGCTGGTGCTGGAAAGTCCCGAGACGGTGCGCCGGGTGGCGGGCCTGGTCGTGGACTGGCTGCGAACCGGCACCACCTATCCCGGGATCGTCGCTGCCTGGGACCAGGGCCAGGACATGGTTCTGCGCGGCGCGCCCCATCTGCTGGTGGCCCATGCCCACGAGGAAAGCCTCAAGCCGGAAACCGACTGCACCATCGCCCTGACCTGTTTTGATCTTGCCGCGACCAGCTGTGGGATCGGCACCTGCTGGGCCGGCATCCTGATGAGCGCCGCCGCAGCCGGGTATCAGCCCCTGCTTGAGGCCCTGGCCCTGCCTGAGGGGCACCGGCTTTATGGGGCCATGATCTTTGGCTACCCTAGATTTCCTTATTTCAAGATCCCGGCCAGAAAAGAAAGCAGAGTCATCTGGCGCTCTTGATTCACCTTCAGATCAGAAGGACACCCATGGACAACACTGCCGATAAAAAGAAGCCCGACCCGGAGCGGGTAGCCCTGCTTCGTTCCCTGCCCCTGGAGCTCAAGGGCCAGATCACCGGAGAAGAGGCCCAGGCCTTCATGTACGGGGAGGATCTGCCGGAAAGCCTTTGGGAAAAACTGAAAGACTACCTGGAAGAAGATTCTCAGGCCTAAGAACGCCGTTATTTAGCCTGGCAACACTTCTTGTGCTTCTTGCCGCTTCCGCAGGGGCAGGGCTCGTTGCGCCCGATCTTTTCACTGGTTGCTGGAACCCGGCCCGGATTCACCTTGCCCTCCACATACAGCCATTGCCCTTCTTCGCAGACAAATTGGGCCCGTTCGTGCAGGCGGTGTTCCTGGCCATGCCCTGAAAAGCTGGCGACAAACTCCACCACCCCGGTCTGCTCCTCCGGCCCGCCGCCCTCGGTCTCCAGCACTTCCAGCCCATGCCAGGTAAAACCAGCCTGATCGTCCAAGTCAAGACTGGCCGGTCTGGTGCTCCGGTGCCAGGAGCGCAGGAGGTAAGGAACATCCTGCACGGCAAAGGCGGTATAGCGTGAGCGCATCAATGCCTCGGCAGTCGGGGCGGGCTGGCGGCCCTCAAGAAACGGGGCGCAGCATTCGGCAAATTGCAAGCCCGTGCCGCAGGGGCAGAGGCTTTTCTTTCCTTTTTGACTCATTCCTTATCTTCCTTGGTGGTCTCTTTTGCTGGTACTGGCAGGCGGGAGCAGCTTAGGGGTAGTCCCTGATTACTCCAGCTGGCCGCTGTTGGCTATCGTTACTTTTTTTCTTGGCTGACCGCTGCGTGAGCCCAGCTCCTCAATCTTCTTCACCACCTCCAGGCCTTCGAGTACCTTGCCGAAGACCACATGTTTGCCGTCGAGCCAGGGGGTTTTGACGGTGGTGATGAAAAACTGTGAACCGTTGGTGTTCGGCCCGGCATTGGCCATGGACAGCATTCCCGGCCCCAGATGCCGGTGGAGGAAATTTTCATCGGCAAAGGTGCGCCCATAGATAGACTTGCCGCCGGTGCCGTCGCTGTTGGTGATATCGCCGCCCTGAAGCATGAACTGGGGAATGATGCGGTGGAAGATGCTGTCCTTGAAGCCGAAGCCCTTTTCGTGGGTGGCCAGCTGCCGGAAATTCTCTGCGGTTTTCGGCACTGTATCGGCGAACAGCTCCATCACGATCCGGCCCGCCTTTTCATCGCCGATGACGATATCAAAAAACACCCTGGGATTGGCTGCGCCCACCGGTTTTTCCTGCGCCGCCAGAACTCCGGCTACCAATAGACACGCCAGAAATACCCCGCCAACAAACAGTTTTTTTCCGTATTCTTTCACTTTGTTCTCCTTGCTGATAAGTAGATAAGACGAATCAAGCACAGGCCCACCTTACCTGGGGCTGGTTGCGGTTGATCCGAGAGAAATCGATCCGGGGCAAATCATATCCCTCGCTGCCTCCCCGGCCAGAGCAGGGTGTGGAGCTGGAGCTG
>MGTC01000019.1:3739-15688 GCA_001799255.1 Deltaproteobacteria bacterium RIFOXYD12_FULL_55_16 | reverse complement strand
CGGGATCACTGGAATAGGTGTCCGGCTTCGACTGGAATGAGTGTCCGGCTTCCCACCGGAATCGATGTCCGAGATCACTGGAATACGCATACAAGGATAACTATCAAGCACCAAAAGCCGCGTAACGCATTGCTATTTGCTTTGTCAAAGAAGTGGTCGCTGTTTGGTTGAAACTTTGCTTCTATGAGAAGCGTGATTGCTAAAAAACATATAATTAACGCCATCAAACTAAATGTGAGCATTTAATTTCCCCGTATATTTTTATAGGCGCGGTCTCCATTTTGAAGCACAACCGCTAAGGGAAACCAGCAGTGGCCACTGAACTTACCGCGATTAGCGCAACGCTGCTCCCCGCCGTCTGGTTGACTCGCTTGTTAACCTTTTTTTTATTATTATTCCCATGGGTTAATGAGCGCCACTCCGCTTGCTTTCATGTCTGAAATATTGCGGGTTACCACTGTTAAATGATGAGTAATGCCTGTTGCGGCAATGAGAGAATCTATGGCGGGCATTGGTTTACCAACGCGTTCCGTCATCCCCTGGATCTTCCCCCATGTCATCGCAGTTTGTAGGTCAATGTCGATGATTCTTGCCCAAAATCTTTCCTTGAGGTCATTATCTACCCAATTATGCAATTCTTCCTTTCTTCTCGATTCGTCAAGTTTTTCGATTCCTTTGTGAATTTCGCCAATTGTCAAAACACTGATAAAAAAATTTCTTTCGTCTTCTTGCTTGATCCATTTAGTGACTTTTGTGGATGGTTTGGGCCGTATGATTTCTGAAATGACGCAGGTGTCCAATAGGTATTTCATAATTCAATATCCCTTGAAGAGCTTTTGTCTCTTGTTAGGTCAAGGTTTATGTCAGAAAGAGGGGATTTTTTAAAAAAAGAAATTAAATCAGACGTTGGCTTGTTGAGTTTTTGGTAGTCTTCAATGGCAATAATTACAACAGATTCTTTGCCATGTTTTGTGACAACTTGTGGGCCATCATGGCGGGCTTTGTCTACCAAATTGCTGAATTTGTTTTTTGCTTCTTGAAGTTGCCATACATTTCCCATAATTGCACCTCTTGCTATGTTTATTTTTGGCTAGTCTGTCTAGATTTTAGCCTCGGGTTGAGTGTATGTCAAGAGTAGAAATTTTGGGAAGGTTAACCCGATTGTTGGCTGCAGAAGATACGATTATGCGTGAGCGGCTTTGTTCAATATTTCGGCGGCCCATTGGTTCAGGCTTTTACCTGCTGATTCTGCGGAGGCGGCAACAGCCGCATGGATTTCGGCGCTGACGCGGATGAGGATCTTGCCGGAGTACGGTTTGTTTGGCCGTTGACCAAGTGCTTCACAGGCGGACAGGTAGCCGTCAACTGCTTCCTGGAAAGAATTTTCCAATTCTCTGACCGTTTCTCCATGGAAGCCGACAATATCTCGTATCCCGATGATGTGGCCGACAAAAATGTGATCTTCTGCGTCAAATTCAACACGAGCAGCGTAGCCCTTGTATGTCATTCCGTTCATGGTTTTACCCTCAATTCTGTTAGAAAGTTACGGGCATCCTTTACCCGATACCGGAGCGCAGCCTTGTCAGGGTGTGGACGATGGAAGGTGACGCGGAGGCCATCTTTTTCAAAAGTGACCGTGGAACCATTCCCTTCCAAAACTCGGCAACCAATGGCTACCAGCAATGATTCAATTTCGCGCCATTCTATATTGCCGTTTACCTGTTCGGCGAATATGGCCTTCAGTGTCTTCCTGTGCTTGCTGTTCATGTTGGTAATGATATCAAAATGTGTTAGCACTGTCAAAGAAAAACTACCATGACCGACTTGACCGATTTTTACACGGAGTAACGAATTGCCCCGTCCTGAATCGGGCTGGGCAGCTAACGGGGCTGAGGCTGACCGGGCGGGTTTTCGGCCCGGTCTTGCCGATGGTTGGAAACCCCGCCTATTTAATCAATTGACTTGCCGTAAGATATAACTTACATTATTGACAATGCAAACAGAGCAATTCAGAATAGCGTATTACACCGACGAAAACGGGAATAAACCATTCCGAAAATGGCTACATGGTTTGCGTGACCAAATCGCTGCAGTACGCATCCGCGCTCGCTTGACGCGGGTGAGGGCAGGAAACTTTGGTCCAGTCCGCAACATCGGCGAAGGTGTTGTGGAACTGAAAATTGATCATGGCCCAGGTTATCGTGTCTATTACGCGATTGACAATAGAACGGTTGTTCTCCTTTTGTGCGGCGGCGACAAACGGACTCAACAGCGCGATATAGAAAGCGCCCAACGGTTTTGGAAAAACCATCAGGAGCAACGAAAATGAAACATATGACCGACTACGAATCCGATCTTCATGAATGGCTGAAATCCCCCGAAAATGCCGCTGCATATCTGAATGCAGTTTTGGAAGAGGGTGACAAATCAGCGATGCTGCTAGCCTTGCGGGAAGTGGCGCAGGCTAACGGCGGCATGACGGCAATTGCCGAAAGATCACACTTAAAACGCGAGAGTCTTTATCAGATGCTTTCCAAGCGCGGCAATCCGGAACTAACAAGTCTTTTTAATGTGCTTCATGGCATGGGGCTGACCATTACCATACAACCGATGCATGAGGTCGGGGTATAACTGCCCCCTTTGGCGCGCTTCAGCTATCGGAATTCGTCAAAAAACTTGTCATCGATGCGTATTCCGGTGATTCCGGCCAACCATTCCGGTGGGAAGCCGGCCAAGGATTCCGGTGATTCCGGCCAAGTTTTGTTCGGAGCGTAGCGACGCGGTAATTGTTATTTTTACTCTCCCTGATTCAGTGCTGTCAAGTTGGCTCTTGTCTTTCTCATTGATCCTCCTTTTAGTTGAATGATATGGGCGTTATGGATCAGGCGATCCATAATAGCGTCGGCCAAAGTGGGGTCGCCGATCTGCTCGTGCCAGTGTTCATGGGGTAGTTGTCCAGACACCAGGGTGGAACGGAGCTGATAGCGATCCTCCAGTATTTCCAGCAGATCGACCTTGGCCAGACCGGCCATGAGCTTGACGTAACGGCCATCCCCCTTGGCCAGATTGATCTCTTCAAAGAGTCTGGAGTCGAAGGGGGGTCGAAGGGGACGCTGGTGGGGGTCGAAGGGGACGCTCGGGGTCGGGGTCGAAGGGGACGCTGGTGCAAAACAACTGTTTTTTGACGGTGCCAAAGACATTTTTAAACGACGAGGAGCCAGGATTTTCCTCAGTAATGATATCGACACTGGACAACGACAATATCCTCAGCCGTTACTTTGTAAACCAGGCGATGTTCGCGATCAATCCGACGAGACCAATAGCCGGACCATTGATGCTTCAAGGGCTCCGGGTCTCCAATACCCTCGAATGGCTGACGGGAAATCTCTCGCAACAAGGTGTTGATCCGTTTGAGTGTTTTTCTGTCAATGCTCTGCCAGTACAGGTAATCTTCCCAGGCCTTTTCCGCCCACGAGATGATCATTCTTCAATTAACTCCCGCTGGAAGGTTTTACCGGCCTCAACTTCTGCAATTGCCTGATTCAGGCGTTCAGCGTTTACGGGGCTGGCCATCAGGTAGGCCGTTTCCTCATATGCATGGTAATCTTCCAGGCTGATGACCACAGCAGGTTTCCCATTTTGCCTGGTAATTAAAACAGGCCTATGATCATCGTTCACCTTGTCCAGGGTATGGGCGAGGTGGCTGCGAAATGCTGAATAGCTTATGGTCTCCATCGTATCCTCCTTATAAATAAGTACCTATATTTGTACTTGAATAACCAGAGGTACGCAAGCAAAATCGTAACATAATAGATGGCATACCCCTTATTTTCATTGGTATACTGTTCACCGCGCTGAATTGATTGTGACACAGAAAGCCTACTTACAGCAAGGACAAGTGTCAGGCTTGACACTTAGGAGCTTCTGGGGTCTATCATGGGATTATTGCAGATGACGGATTGAAACAGGGGGCAAGTCTCCAAAAATCAAATTTTAAGCTCTCTCCTAATCGTCTCAACCGTTTTTGCCAGATGCCGATCCTCTTTCAACTTCCGCGACAATAGACGCCGCGCTTCGGCGATGGCCGTCTCTTTGACGCCGAAGAGCGCGCCGATCTCTTTAAGCTTCTTCCCGCTGTGCCGGTGGCAGAGGTACATCCCCACCTGCCTTGCCAACTTTTCGTTTTCCCCCATGACGCTCGATACGGCACAGAGAATGGCTTTCGGTTCGGGACGCGATGCAAACGTTTGAAAACCACCATGATCTACACCCACTGCGTGCCGGTGACGACGGTGCAGGAGTTAAAAAGTCCGCTGGATATCTGAGTTGTTCAGGAGGGGCATTGTGGTCAGGCTTGACTTACTGCTATCCCCCTGTTTTCATCGACTACCGCGACCGGTGCCGTTTCTACCAATTTTCCCAGTACGTCGTGGAAAAGTTCGGCTGCCGTGAAAAGGGGATGGGGACGCCCATCTCAGCCAAGGCTTACTGGCAAAGCGATCTTGCCGAAAACCGTGATTCCCTATTGCCTTTTTACGGGCTATTCTTGGCGTAGCTCGCGGCTATGCCAGACCCGCGTAACCAAAACATCACCTGTTTGTAGCATGAAATAGCGGAGAATGTATGCACTTCGTCCGAATTTGGCTGGCCATTCCCGGAATTCAGCATGGGGGGGAACCGATGCCAGGGTTGGCGGAAATTTTATCGGCAGCATCGAGAATAACTTGCGCTGCTCGTCGAGCTGCGCAAGGGCTGGAGGGGGCGAGGAAATCGTAAAGTCTGGCAATATCGGCCAAGGCATCAGGATGCCAGATCAGCGCGGGCACTCAGTACGATTCCCTTTCGCCAGATCGGAAAGCCATGTCCGCGCGTTTTCATGAGCAACGCCAGGGATGCCGGTGAGATACGAATCAAGCCGTGCTCGATCAACTTCGAGCGATAGGGAATCAGTGCATACGATAGCAAGGTAATCATCCACAGATTGGCCGGCACGATGCGCTGCAGCTATAACTGCGGTTTCCAGTACGTCAGGCAAGGCAATAGTCAACATGGGGTAGTGTCTCTCATTCTGTAAAATCCACATGAGCCATAATAGCTCTTATGGTATTTGAATCAGCAATTCCCGTTTTGACCTGATGGTCACTTGATTTGGCACTCATGAACCCTATCGAATCATTTCTTGGGGCCTGACAGAGGTCGCGATTAACCTGTCACCACTTCCGATGCTGACATTATAAAACCTACCAGATTTTGCTATTTTTGGGCAACACTATTCCTGTTGGGGCCAAGGATGCTTGACTCTATGGGGGAAAAGGTACATCATTGTGAATAAAAAGTTACCGCGTTTTTTTGAAAATGTTCATCGGGCAGCTTCGTTGTGACGATTGGGGGAGAGGCGGCGTGAAAGTAACCATCATTGCGGCCAGCACCATCTGCGGACGCATCGGCCCCGGTCTTACCGGCAGCCCGATTGATCGTGGGTTTCTTGAGAAGATGCGGGCGGCAACCGATGCCAGTTTGTTGGGCGCGGAAACCCTGCGTCAGGGAGATCCGGAGATGCGGGGGCCGGAGGGGCTTCTCTTGCCTGAGCGGATCAGGGCCTTTATTACTCAGTCCGGTGATATTCCGCTGGCCGGGAGGAGAGTTTTTCAGCACGGCCCACCGCCGCTCATCTTCACCGGTGCAGCGGCGGCGGCGGGATTGCGCTCCCGGTTTGGCACCCTGGCCCAGATCGTGACCCTGCCGACCGACTCCGCCGGGGGGCTTTCCCTGGCTGCGGCCCTGGCCCATCTGGCGAAATCAGGCGCGGCCTCGGTGCTGGTTGAAGGTGGCGGCAGGTTGCACTACGCCTGTCTGCAACAAGGGGTTGTCGATGAGATTCTTCTCACCCTGACCCCGAAAATTTCCGGAGACCAGGGCGCGGCTTCCCTGTGCGCTGGCCCTGCCCCTTTGGGCGAGCCGTTTCTGTCGCTGGCCCTGGTTTCGTGCGAGGCTACGGAAACCGGAGAGGTGTTTTTGAAATATAGGGTACTTAAGGAGAAATGAGCATGCCGCAGGAACTGGCGATCTTGTATTCTGGAGGGACGGATTCCCTCGCGCTCTATGCCCTGGCCAGCGTTGGGCATCATCCAGGCCTGGCCAGACCGGTGCGCATTCATCTGCTCCACATGCTCAACGGTATGGGGCGCTTTGCCGATTTTCCCAGAAACCGTTTTCTGACCGCGCAAAAGATCCTGCTGGCCAATGCCGTCGATCCTGAGAAAATACCGGAGGCGGAGATGGTGGAGCTTGACATGGGCAGGCTGTTTCAGGGTCTGTGGCTTGATCGGTATGAGGAGTACATGCCGCGCTACAACGGAAAAAATCTGGTCTGTGTGGCCTGCAAGCTTGCCATGCATGCCAGGGCCATTATCTATTGCCACGAGCATTTTGTCCCCCATTTTGTGGCTGGATACACCAAGAAACAGAGGCATTACCCTGAACAAACCCCGGTTTTTATGGAAAAGATCCGGGAGCTTTCAGCTCGGTTCGGGATCAGCACCACCTTCCCGGTTTACGATGATTTTGACAACCAGATGATTACCCGCCATGTGCTGGAGGATTTCGGCCTGCCCTCCACCGGCGGGGGTGAGAGGAAATGTCTGTTCTGCCAGACCCTGACCACGGCAACGGAGAAGGAGATTGGCCGCTATCTTGATGATATGCTGCCCAGGGTTGGCGAGTATCTGGAACATCGCCTGGCCGGTCGGATTCGGGAGGCGGCCCGGTGTTTTCCTCCAGGCAATCGGAGTATATAGGATTAAGGTGGTAAAGGGCGCAAGGTATCTCTTGTGCCCTTTACCACTTCTGCCCCTATCCCTTGAGCCTCTCATAAATGGCCTCGAACTCCGAGGCATTTTCCTTAAAGACCGCCAGCACCTGGGGGTCGAAATGACTGGGCATGGTTCTGCCGTCACCCTCAATTATGATGCCGCAGGCTGCCGCGTGCGTAAAGGCAGGTTTGTAAACCCTGGCGTTGCGCAGAGCATCGTACTGGTCGGCAAGGTTCATGAGTCGGGCAGGGAGAGGAATCTGTTCGCCCGCCAGGCGGTTGGGATAGCCGCCGCCGTCCCAGCGTTCGTGGTGCGCCATGGCTATTTCTGCAGCCATGGTAAGGCGCGAATGGCTGCCAAGTATCTTGGCTCCGTAAAGCGGATGCTGTTTCACCTGGACGAACTCCTGGTCACTGAACTTACCGGGCTTCTTCAGGATATCAGGGGGGATGTGGATTTTGCCCACATCGTGCATCAGGGCCTGGAGCCTGATGATGGAAATGAACTTGTCGGACAGGCCAAGTTTGCCGGCGATGAGGGCGCAGTACTCCCCCACCCGCAGGATGTGGTTGCCGGTATCCTCGTCATTGACCTCGGAGGCCCTGGCCAGGGCATGGACTGTGTAGGTGAAAGCCTCTTCCGTCTCGCTGATCTGGCCGGCGATGGACTTAAGAAACAGGGTCTGAGTCACCAGGTTTTCGATGACCGAGGCATCGTATCTGGTCACCTCCCGGCCGTAGTTGAGCGCCAGCACGCAGAGGGTATCACTCAGGTAGAGCACCAGATTGTACACGGGAATGCCGAGCGCTTCCAGTTTGTCCAGGCAGACATTCTTCTCTCCTGCCCTTGCCGCAAGCTCCCCTTGGTTGTAAAAAAATATCTCACCTCCTTTCCGGGAATAAAAATCAGATCGTGGATCAAAGGCCAGCGGGGTCCGGCTGAGCGTGCAGGCGACCATCTCGTAGCGATGCCAGTTGTTTTTTCCTGAGTCGGCGGGGGCGTAAATCAGCAGGGTTTGGGGGCGGCCCGGCATCTCGTCATCCTGTCTGATGATCTGTTCAACCATGTTGTTTATCTTGTCCATCAGGTCGAAATTGAGAGGGTCAAAAGTCTGGACAAGCTGTCTGGCAAAATCGGTCAGGTTGAGGATGGTTTTGTAACTACTGTTGAGCATGTCTTTGAGTTGTTTAACCTTGAGCAGCATCCTGACCCGGGCCAGCACTTCCGCCCGGTCAAAGGGCTTGACCAGATAGTCATCGGCCCCGGCTTCGATACCTAGGATACGATCCTCTCTGTCGGAAAGGACGGTTATCATGACCACGGGGATATCCCGCAACCTTTCATCTTCCTTGATCCGCCGGCAGACCTCAAAGCCGTTCATGCTGGGCATCATGACATCCAGGAAAACCAGATCAATGGGCAGCGCCTGCAGCAACTCCAAGGCCTCCGGCCCAGAGGCTGCCCCTGCCACCTTGTAGCCCTGAGGCTCAAGAATCGCCTCCAGCAACCTGACGTTGATTGCTTCGTCATCAACGCAAAGAATCCAGGCCTGTTTGCTCTCCATTATTTTACTCCCTGCTCAGATGCTTATTTACCATTGCCGACAGTTGCCGGATATCCACCGGCTTGGCGAGATAATCGTCAAACCCGGAGTGCAGCAACTTTTCCTTGTCACCACTCATGGCAAGGGCGGTTACGGCGATAATTTTTATGTTCTCCAACTCCGGGTAGCCGCGCAACATCCTGAGTGCGGCATACCCATCCATCCCCGGCATCTGGATGTCCATCAGGATCAGAGCTGGCCGGTGTTCCTGCGCCAGGCGGATGCCCTCCTCGCCGTTTTGGGCGGTGAGTACCGCGTGGCCGTAGTATTCCAGAATATCCCGCATCAGGATCAGGTTTTGTTCGTTGTCGTCCACCACCAGGATTTTCTGAGTCATCGTGTCACCTTCAACCTTCAACCGGTCACTCTCTTGACTGTAGCGATGAACTCCTCCCGATTGAGACTGCCCTTTTTCAGCACGGCCTGGACTCCTTGCGCAAGCAGCCCGTCCTTTTCCGCCTCGGAAAGCTCCATGGCCGTGAGGACGATGACCGGTGTCGTGGCGGTTTCCTTCATGGCACGCAAGGCGGCAAGCGCTTTAAAGCCGTTCATCTCCGGCAGCATGAGGTCAAGAATGATCAGTCCCGGCGAATTTTCTTGGGCAATCGCCAGGCCGTCCCTGCCGTTGACCGCCTTGGTAACCGTAAAGCCTGCGAAAATCAGGGCCGTTTCCACGATCTGCGCGGCAAGGGGATCGTCTTCGATAACCAGAGCGGTTTTCACAGATATTCTGCCTGATTCTTGTTGCTTAGTTTCTGGAATCTGTTGCCCTTGTCCTGACGGCCTGGCCGGGATAGTAAAGATAAAGCTGCTGCCCTTGCCCTCTTCACTTTTCACCCAGATCCTGCCGCCGTGCAGCTCTACCAGCTTTTTGGTCAGGGCCAGGCCAAGGCCGGTGCCTTCATACTGCTTGGCATAAGTGGATTCAAGCTGGGCAAAGGACTGGAAAAGCCTGCCAAGATCTTCAGGCTTGATCCCGATTCCAGTATCAGTCACGGTTATTTTGAAAAATTCCCCCTCTCTTTCCGCCTTGAGCCGCACCACTCCGCCATCAAAGGTAAATTTTACCGCGTTGCTCAGGAGGTTGAAGAGAATCTGTTTGAGCTTTCTTTCGTCCGCCTCGATGAGCGCCTCGGCCAGGGCGGAGTCAAGGTCAAGCTCCAGAGCGATGCCATGCTTGATCGTTTTTTCCTTGAACATGTTCAAGGACGACTCCAACAGTGACTTCAGGGGAAAGTTATTAGTCTCCAGGCTCATCTTGCCGGCCTCGACCTTGGCCAGATCCAGGATGTCATTGATCAGGGACAACAGGTGCCTGCCGCTGGTGAGGATATACTGGATATATTCCTGCTGTTTCTCGTTGAGGTCACCGAACATCTGCTCCAGCAAGACCCCAGAGAAACCGAGGATTGAGTTGAGCGGGGTGCGCAGCTCATGACTCATATTGGCGAGAAAATCGGACTTGGCTCGGGAGGCCTGCTCAAGCCGCAGGTTGAGCAGGCTCAGTTCCTGCTGCTGGGCCGTGAGCTCCTCGTTTGCCGCCTGCATTTCCTCATTGGCCTTGGCAAGCTCCTCGGAAATCCGCTCTTTTTCCAGGTTGTCGCTCAGGATCTGGAGGGCGATGGCCAGCCGGGGGGCGATGCGCTCGGCAATCTCCCGATCCAGTTTGCCCAGATCATGGATACAGGCCAGCTCGAGAATCCCGATGGTTTCGTCCTGATACTGCAAGGGAACTGCCAGAATCTCCCGGGGGGCAAAGCTCCCTGCCCCGGTATGCAGGGTGAGATGCGACTCCGGGGGGATCTCGGTAAGATTGATTGTCTGGCCCTGGGCAAGACATGCCTGGGCCAGCCCGTCAGGTAACAAAGGCTTGGGCACGCCAAAGGCTGTATACGCCACCAGGAAGCCATCCTGGCTGAGATACAAAATCCCGGCCTCGGCGCTGGTCTCTTTGCAAAGTTCGCGCACCGCCGTTTCGCTCAGTTCTTCCAGCTTGGTCCAGCGCAGGTTGAGCATGGCCAGGAAGTCGCTGTAAGTTTTTTCCGCCGCTTCTTTTTTCGCCAGCTCCCGGTTGAGCCGGGCGATCTTGGCGAAGTGGCCCGCGCCCCTGAAACTCAGGAAACCGGCCATTAAAATCATGAGGCCAGCGAAGCCATAGAGGACATAGACAAGGTGGCGGAGCGGGGCCAGGGCCCTGTGTTGGGGACTATAGTTGACCACGCCCCAGCCAATCTTAGGGATCGGGGTGTAGGCGATGATCTCCGCTTCGTTATGGATGGAGCAGAAGATGACCTTCGCGCCTTTCTTGCCTTGCTGCAACTGTTGCACGTCGTGGCGTTCGGAAAAACCAACCAGGCTGTCAACTGTTTTCAGCTCGGAGTGATAGATCACCCGGCCTTTGCTGTCCACCACATAGGCATGGATTTGGGGCGTCTGCCCATCAGCAGGGGTCTGGGAAATTATTTCTTCAAGATAATCCGCCTTAGGCTGCAGAACCAGGATGCCGCGGATCGCGCCCTCCTCCGCCTTGATCGGCACGGCGATGGCGAAAAGATAACGCTGCGGTCTGGCGGCGCGGAGATAGAATTCCGAGATATAGGGCTGCCAGTCTTTGCTCACCCCTTGATACCAGTCCCGTTTGGAAAAGTCCTTGCCCAGGGGAGCTTGGTCTCCTGGATAAGCGGCCAGCATGATCCCGGCCGGCGAGGTGATGAAGGCCCGTTCGATATTCGGGTTGTTCTCGATCAGATTTTTGAGATGCTTATCCAGCTCCTTTTTGTCGCCTCGCTGCAATCCTGCAACCAGATAGGGCCTTGCCGCGTAGGCCCTGGCAAAGCCGGTATCGCTGGCCAGACGTTCTTCAATCCGGCTGGCGACCAGTTTGGCGGTCTGTAGATTGTCGGTTATGACCTGTGCCGTAACATGGCGCTGAACCACGGAAGAAACAAAAACGATCAGGAGGACGATGGGCGTTACGGTAACCAGGATGCCCACCACGACCATCCGCCACCATTTTTCGGCCAGCCATTGATTCATCTCAGTTCTCCTTGATAAATATTCTGGAGTGGGGGAACATCTCCACAAAGTCAGGAAGGGCTTCCGGCAGGGTCTCCACCTCGCCCAAAACCAGGGCGCCGCCCTTATCGAGACAGCCGGTCAGGGTGGTCATGGCCCGGCGCTGGATCTCGCGGGAAAAATAGATCTGGACATTACGGCAGAGGATAAGGTGATAGCCGGAGAACACCCCGATGGTTGGGGCTGCGGCCGCCGTTACATCGTGGAGGGCAAAGGTCACCATCTTTTTGATCTCCTCATGCAAGCGGTACTGGCCGTGCTCCAGGCTGAAGCAGCGGTCAAGCACGGCCTTTTTCACCTCGGCCACGGCCTCTTCTGGATACACCGCCGCTTGGGCTGTTTTGAGCGCCTGCTCATCGATATCTGTGCCCAGGATGAAAATCGGCGGAGCGGCCGGATGATTGGCCAGCAGATTCTGGAAAAGAATGGCCAGGGAGTAGGGCTCCTCTCCTCTGGCGC
>MGTC01000019.1:0-3733 GCA_001799255.1 Deltaproteobacteria bacterium RIFOXYD12_FULL_55_16 | reverse complement strand
CGCACCAGACCCGGATCGGCTCAGAACCTGCGACCGCGAGCAGCCTTGGCAGAAGAAAGGCGGCCATCGCCTCAAAGACAAAGGGATTTCTGAAAAACCGGCTCACCTTAATGGTAAGGGTGTCGATCAGCGCCTCTATTTCCTGGCCGTTTTTTGTGAGGTAGCGGGAGTATGCTTGGTAATCCGGGAGGTTCAGGGCGACAAGACGTAGCTCCAGGCGTCTGCGGAGGGAGTCTGGCTGATAGGCATTGAAATCAAGACCGCGCAAACCTTTTACATAGTCCAGCACCTGGGCGAGATCGTCCGCGTTGCGACCAGGGGGAGAGCTTTTGAAAACCAGACTATTTTCGGTCATGCCGTCTTCTGCCTTCTTAAAAGAGCCGATCCTTTCTCCAGCTAGGCTAAGGTGGAAGGGGAATAGAAAAAACACACTCATCGATTTGGTGTGCCGGGGAGAAAAAGCGGCATCGTTTTTTCGGTCGGGTGATAGTATAGTCTCTGTCCGTTGGCCGGGGAATGTCAAGGCGGATTTTTACACATAAATATAAATACATACTACTACTACTACTACTACTACGGCGACTTCCATATTACACCCAAAGGGTACAAGTTTCGTTTGAGCAAACAAGCGGCTCAACTCAGCTTTAAATATCTCGTATTAACAAGTTGTTATCTGCGAAAATGGCTTGTTGTCCCAATAAATTTTGGTTGTCTGGCGCATCGGTTACGAGGTATGGTTGAGCTGGAGAGGTGGATTACTCCATGAGGTGTGGTTGCTATCTTCATCCGTCCTTCATTCCGGCACAAAGCACAATTACGAGGCAGATCATGCGGAATCACCACGGGTCATGCGGATCAGCTGCGTAATCCCCACGAAGAATCGACCGGAGATGACCTGCCGGGCTATTGCCAGTGTGCTTGCCCAGGATAGCCCGGTACACGAGATCATTGTCGTAGATGATGGCTCAACGGATAATACGGCGGCCCTTGTGGCTGCATGCTTTCCTGAGGTGCGCCTGCTGAAGCGCACCGATCTTGGGCCGGGTCTGGCCAGAAATGCCGGGGTTGCCGAGGCCTGCGGCGAAGTGGTCATGTTCCTTGATTCAGACGATGTCTGGCTGCCGGGCCATGTGGCAAGTCTGGGGCGGACCCTGGCCCGTGGCTTTTCGGTGGCCTATGGGGTGACCAAGAATTTCGACCAGGTCGGGGGCGGGGAGTTTTTTATCCCTGAGCCGGGCCTGGCCCTCGAAGGGCAATGCCTCACCGCTCTGGCTCGTTGGTGTTTCCTGCTTCCCTCGGCAATGGCGGTAGAGACAGAGGCCTTTGCGGCGGTGGGTGGTTTTGGCGCCGGGGAGCTGGGCGAGGACTGGTCTTTTTTTCTCCGGCTTGCCAGGCGTTTCCCCTTTGGCTTTTGCGGGGATGAACCTATCACCCGGCGCTATCTTCATGCTGGCAGCCTGTGCAATTATGCAAACCGCGACCGGCTTGAGACCCTGCTGGCCTCGGTGTCTCTTGCTCTGGCGGAGGCTGAGGCTTCGTCAGAGGAGGTAAGCCGCTTTCAGACGCTGGCCGATTGGACCAGGCGGCAGGGGGATTGGCAGACCGTGCAGCAGTGGTATCTTGCCCTGCAACAGGAGGAGCTTTGTTGAAACCATTCATCTCCACCCAGGATCACGCGCGGGCGTTGGCGGAAGGCCTTGATATTCCTCAGCAGCAGCCTTCTTTTGCCCTGCCTCTGCCGGAGGTCGGCATCTGCGGGAAGACCGTCTGGGTAAGGCTGCCAGAGGGACTGATTCCCTTTACCGCCAGGTTGGAGGTGAACCTGGCCGCGCAGGTTCGGGGCATCCATATATCCCGTATGGAAGAGGTAGTTACAGACCTTTATGAGCAGGAGTTTACCGATCTTCGCGAGTACGGGTTGCTACTTGGCCGGGAGATGATGGCACGCCAGGGAGCGAGTACCGGCAGGGTGCGGCTTGTCGGGCAGTTGCCGCTTGTCAGAACGGCCAGGGTCAGCGGCAGGCAATCGGTGGATTCCATTACCGTCAGTCTTGATCTGAAGTTGGCCGGGCAGGAGGAGGAGCTGCAAAGCCTGGCGATGCTCGGGGTCGGCGTGGCCCACATTACCGCCTGCCCCTGCACCCAGGCCTACAACCAGGCCCTGTTTCGCAAGGAGGATGATGACTGCCCCCTGCCTACCCATTCGCAGCGCTCCCAAACTACGCTTTGGCTGCAAGCGGCAGGTCTTTTTCCGACTATTGCCGAGCTGTTAGCCTGTCTGGAAGATGCCTTGCATGTGACCCAAGACCTGCTGAAAAGAACTGATGAGGCGCAACTGGTCTACACTTCGCACCGCTTGCCGCAGTTTGCCGAAGATGCGGTGCGGGAGGTGGCCCGGCGGGCCGGGGAGCGCTTTGGCAGGGCGCTGCCGCCGGAGACCCTGGTGGTGATTGAGTCTTTGAGCCTGGAGAGTATCCATCTCCACGATGTCTGCTGTCGGGTGGAAACCACCCTGGCGGAAATCATTACCTCGTGAGGGGCGGCATGGCAACGGTATTGACCCAGGATTGGCTGCAAACGTATCCGGAGGAGCTGCGCCTTGCTCTGGTCAAGGTTGCCCAGGACACCGGCCAGCCCATGTATGTGGCGGGCGGGCCGGTGCGGGATTGGCTGCTGGGGGTGGCGGCCAGGGATCTTGATTTCACCGTGCCGAAGGGCGCCGTGGCCTGCGCCCGCGAGGTCAGTGGTCTGCTGGGCGGCGCCTTTGTTCTGCTCGATGAGGCGGAAGACGTGGCCAGGGTTGTCTGGCAGGGCCTCACCCTTGATTTTTCCGGCTTCAGAAACCACACCACCACCATTGAAGACGATCTTGGCCAGCGGGATTTCACCATCAACGCCATGGCTGTTCCTCTTGCCCCTGAAACCGGGAGTCTGGCCTCGCTTACGGTTGTTGATCCTCTGGGGGGTGTGGCCGATCTGGGGCAAAAACTGCTTAAAACCCCGGCCCTGGTCAATCTGCTGGCCGATCCCCTGCGGCTGCTGCGGGCCTATCGCTTTTCGGCCACCCTGGGTTTTGCCATCGAAGCTCAAACCGGGGCGGCCATTGCCGCGCATGGCGGGTTGCTGACCAAGGCGGCTATGGAGCGGATTGCCTATGAGCTTGGGCTGATCATCGCCTCGCCTCGTGCCGGGCAGACGATCAGTCTTATGGCGGATAGCGGTCTTCTGTGGGTTGTTTTTCCGGAGCTTGCTGCTGAGCGAGGGCTTAAGCAGCCTGCCAGCCATCATCTCGATGTGTTTGGGCACAGTCTGGAGGCCTTGTATTGTCTGGAAAAAATCCTGCTTGACCCGGAGGCGTATTTTCCGGAGCAGGGCGGACTGTTCCGCGAAATGGCCCAGGGAAAAAGGGCCGTTTCGCTGAAATGGGCCGCCTTGTTTCATGATTTGGGCAAACCCAAGACCCATCGGCTGACTGAGGAAAAGATAACCTTTTATAACCATGATCAGGCTGGGGCCAAGATTTTTGAGATCATCGCCGAAAGACTGCACTGGCCCAGAGATGACCGCAATCGGGTGGCCCGGCTCATTGCGCTGCACATGTGGCCCTTTCATCTCAGCAACGCGCGTCTGCGCACCGGGATCAGCCGCAAAGCCTGTCTGCGGCTGATCAAGGCGGCGGGCGATGATCTGGCCAGCCTTTTTTTGCTGGCCATGGCGGACAGCCTTGCCGGGC
>MGTC01000018.1:20007-23722 GCA_001799255.1 Deltaproteobacteria bacterium RIFOXYD12_FULL_55_16 | reverse complement strand
GCAACAGGCAAGGCCGAAGGTCATGGGCCAGAGAGAATTGGCCCTTCCCAGGGCAAGCAGCTTGTCAAGCTGGGCGAACTGGACTATCGCGGGCTGTATATTTTGCGTTCCCACTTGAACACTCCCTTTTTCCAGGCATAGATGATTATCAAGGACAGGATGCCGACAAAGAGCAGGATCTCGATAAAGGCATCCAGAGCGCCGATCAGCGTCTGCGACTTATAAACGAGCGCTACCGGAAACAGAAAAAGGATGTCCACGGCAAAGGCCACAAACATCAGGGCATAGAGATAATAAACGATGCCGAAACGGATCCAGGCGTCGCCAATGGGCTCCATGCCGCATTCAATAAGCTGCTTTGTTTTGCCTTGGGTATTTCTGGTAGAGCGGGGCGCCAGGAGGAGAGCGATAACGAACGGCCCCACCGCAAAGCCCAGGCCGCCAAGAAAAAAAGCCGCCACATAGAGAAGATCAAGAGTTGCCTGCTGTTCCACGGCGGTATGCTCCTTATGGTGAAGCGCATTATATAAATAGCTTCCGAGTTAAATAGCCAGATCAAAAATTGATGTCAAGCAAATACTGAATGAGCATTCAGGAAAAGCCTGACCGGAAAACAAAACGGCAAATCACATCTTTAATAATCTTTTCAAGAGGTTGAATCGTTCATCCACCGCCTGGCTTTCTTCCGGCCAGGGCTGGGCAAGGGGCTGAAATCTACCAAAATTCAGACTGTTAGCCAAGTAGAAATACGGTGGCGATAACTACCTAACCCGCTCTGTTTTTTTGTAACTATCCAGCGTTCTAACCGGGCGGGCCTGGCCTCTATTATAAAACATAAAAAGACTCACCACGAAGGGCACAGAGAACACGAAGAAAATCTTTACCAAGTTTTAAACTTCGTGATCTTCGTGCCCTTCGTGGTGAAAAATATTTTTTGTTACTTTAGAAGCGAGACAAGCGGGGTCCGGCTTCTCTTTTTCTGAAGCTGGATAGAGCTACCATCATTTAGCCGTTGATAAGACCAAGGAGTTCGGCGGTTTTTTCCTGAAGCAGCTTTTGGTTAGCGCGGGTCTCGACATTGAGGCGCAGCACCGGCTCGGTGTTTGAGCTGCGGATGTTGAAACGAAAATCTGCCGCCGCAAAGCTCAGGCCGTCGGTGTAATCCCTTTTCCCAGGAATATCGGCGTAAAACTCCTCTACCCTGGCGATGACTGCCGCCGGATCCGTCACCCGGCGGTTAATCTCGCCGCTCACCGGAAAAGCAGCCTGGCGTTTGCGCACCAGATGGGACAATGGCTGGCCGGATTTGCTCAAGATCTGGGCGACCAGCAGCCAGGGGATCATCCCGGAGTCGCAGTAGGCAAAATCGCGAAAATAATGGTGGGCGCTCATCTCGCCGCCGTAGACGGCATCCTCGGCCCGCATCCGTTCCTTGATAAAGGCGTGGCCGGTCTTGCTCTGCACCGGGATGCCGCCCGCCTGTCGGACAAGCTCCTGGGTGTTCCACACCAGGCGCGGATCGTGGATGATCTTGCCGCCAGGTTGCCTGTCCAGCATGGCTTGGGCCAGCAGGCCGACCAGATAGTAGCCCTCGATAAAGCCCCCCTGTTCGTCAAAGAAAAAGCAGCGGTCAAAATCGCCGTCCCAGGCAAGGCCGAAATCAGCCCCATGTTCCCGAACCGCCCTGGCCGTGACCTCCCGGTTTTCCGGGAGCAGGGGGTTGGGCACCCCGTTGGGAAAAGAGCCGTCCGCTTCCCATTGCAACCGGATAAACTCAAAAGGAAGCCGCGCGGCCAGCCGGTCGATGATCGGGCCGGCGCAGCCATTGCCGGCATTGGCCACGATTTTAAGCGGCTTCAAGGCCAGCCGGTCGACATAGCCCAGCAGATGCTCCAGATAGGCGGGTTTGTTATCCAAGTGAGTCAGGCTGCCAGGGATGTCTGCGGTAATCCGCTGGCCCTGGGCGGCCAGCCGCTCGATCTCCCGCAGGCCGGTGTCCCCGGAGATGGGCCGGGCCCCCTGGCGCACCAGCTTCATCCCGTTGTAATCCGCTGGGTTATGGCTGGCGGTGACAATAACCCCGCCGTCCACCTCAAGATTAAAGGCGGCGAAGTAGATCTCCTCGGTGCCGCAAAGACCCAGATCAACCACCTCCACCCCGGCCGCGAGAAAGCCCTCGGCCAGGGCCGTGGCCAGGGCAGGGCTGGAAAGGCGGATGTCGTGGCCGATGGCCACCTTTTTCGGGGCCAGCAGGGCGCTGTAGGCCTGACCGATGTTAAAAGCCAGGGCCTCGTTGAGTTCCTCGGGCACCCGGCCCCGGATGTCATAGGCCTTGAAACAGGGAAGAAGAGAGGGCATAGGCGTAACACTTTGAAGAAATATTTGTTTTCGGGTAGATTGTTCTTTTTCCACAAAACAGGGATAACTAAGCATGGAAACCCCGATTCTGCAACCGGAACTTACCACGAAAATCGCCGATCTTTACCGCCGCATGGAAAAGGCCTACGATCTCGTGGCCCGTCAGCTCGATTTCACCTGCCAGGGGTGTCCGGACAACTGCTGCGACTCCTATTTTCAGCATCATACCTATGTGGAATGGGCCTATCTCTGGCAGGGGATCATGGAGCTTACGCCAGCGCAGCGCCAGGCCCTCGAAAACCGGGCTGCCGATTATGCCGCAGCCTGCGAGGCAGCGCTGGCCAGGGATGAACGGCCCCAGGTCATGTGCCCGCTCAACGAAGAGGGGCGCTGTGGTCTCTATCACCACAGGCTGATGATCTGCCGGATGCACGGGGTGCCGTCCAGCCTCACCTTTCCCAACGGGCAGAACAAAAGGTTCCCCGGCTGTTTCCGCTGTCAGGAGCTGGTCGCGGGCCGTCAGGCAGTGCCCGCCGTAGAAAGAGCCCCCCTGTTTCAGGAGCTGGCAGCCCTGGAGCAGGAGCTGCTCGTAAAGCAGCAGGGCACCTTGCCCAAGGTTAAAAAAACCATCGCCGAGATGATTCTGCTGGGGCCGCCGCGCCTGTAGTTTTAGGAGCTAAGGGAGAGAATAGCTGCATGCGAAACGAAAAGATCTTTGCCATCGGCGACATCCACGGCTGCGCCGACCAGCTCAAGGCTTTGCTGGCGCGCTTGCCTTTTAACGCGAAACGCGACACCCTGGTGGTGCTCGGCGATTATCTGGATCGCGGCCCCGGCGCCAGAGAGGTACTGGATCAGCTCTGCGGGCTGCGGGCTGCGGGCGTCCGCCTGAAAGCACTCCTTGGCAACCACGAGTATCTGCTCCTTGAGTATCACCGGAGCAAGGATGCGGCCCTGCTTCCCTATTTGCGCAAGCTCGGTCTGGAAGACACCCTGAAAAGCTACGGCGGCGCAAGCCTGACCCAGCTCGGCGCGCTTTCCTTCATGCCCGTGGCGCACCGTGATTTTCTTGAATCCCTGCGGCCCTACTGGGAGAGCGAAGAATATATCTTCGTACACGCCGGCCTTCGCTATGATCAACCCTTAAGGGAACAGGACATCTCCGATTTCTGCGAGGTTCGGGGGCCCTTCCTTGCCGAAGAACGGGATTACGGCAAGCGGATCATCTTCGGCCACACCCCCTTTGTTACGCCGCTGATTACCCCCAACAAGATCGGGATCGACACCGGCGCCGCCTACGGCAATCTGCTCACCGCTGTGGAACTGCCGAGTCTCCGCTTTTATCACGCCTGAGCCT
>MGTC01000018.1:6065-19990 GCA_001799255.1 Deltaproteobacteria bacterium RIFOXYD12_FULL_55_16 | reverse complement strand
GCAAGGGTATAATCGCCGGACAGAAAGGCGCGGGCCACCTCCCCGATCGTGGTATCATCGGCCATGGCCGCATCGAGCAGGCGGGTAAAGCCCAGGATCCTGCCGACCATCACCAGCTTCTCCTCAATGGCCTCGGCTGTGGCCCCCTGTAGCGCGGCGTTGACCAGATCCTCCCGCACATCGACGGCAAAGCCGTAATACTCGAAGATCTCCCCAATGCACCGGGCTCGGCGCTGCCGCCGCGCAAGGCTGGTGCCGCCGCCCTTGAAGCGGAACTTGATGTGGTTGCTGCGCGGGGCCAGGGAGCAGACGGCATCAATCATGATGAAGTGAAAATCCATGCGGGCGTTCAGGTTGCAGTAATCGCGGCTCACCAGGCAGTAGTTGGGCATCCCGATGGGCCGTTCCGACTTCTGGTCGGTGAGGAAAGAGGACATCACCGAGCCCATGGGAGTTCCGCCCGGCGGCGGGCCCCAGTGCAGGCCAGGGGTGGTGATCCCCTGCCAGAGGGCCTGAAAGGGTCTGGAAATCACCGTCTCCGGCGGGATTCTTCTGCGGCGCGGCCCGGTACTTGGGGCCAGGCCGCCGCCCATGTCGATGACGCTGACGAAAAACGGCACCGGCGAGTCGATGGCGTGTACAATGCCCAGGTTTTCCTCCAGCAGCGCATCGCCCGCCTCGAACATGGCCAGCACCCCTTTTTCGTGGACAAAACGGATGATATCGTGCAGCGAGCGGCACTCCATGATGGAAAAGGTCGGGCCGTAGGCATCGGTAAGGTGCAGGGCGGTGACCAGCTCCTGCAGCTCCCGATACAGGGGAGGCAGGCTTGTCTGCGCAGCCCTGACGCCAGGAGGGCCATGGAGCCAGGATTTTTGGGCCTGCTCGATTTCTTCCGCGCTTGCCGCGTACACCCTGCCGTGGTAGGCGTCCACCGTAAGCCACTGCCCCTCGGCCAGAAGGCGGGCAGCCTGGCCCAGCCCGCAAAGCATGGGGGTTTCCTGTTCACGGGCCACACAGGCCAGATGATCGGCCGGGCTGCCCAGCTCAACCAGCACCGCGCTCACCAGCCCCAGGAGGCTGGCCGCATCGACAAAGCTCTGGGGCATGACCAGCACCACCGGCGTCTGGGGAATCTTTTCCAGCTCGCCCCTGTTTTTCACCCGCAGGGCCCGGCCTGTGGCCAGACCGCCCGAGGCCATGATCCCCTCGGCCAGCGGCGGCGATTTCGCCTGCCACTCACCACCCTGAGCGCCCATGGTGGTGAGTGGCCGCATCTGGAGGATGAGCAGCTGCCCCTCCTTATCCACCGCCCACTCAAGATCCTGCGGCCTGCCCTCCGCCGCTTCCAGGGTTTTCCCCCAGACGGCCAGAAGCCGCAGCTCCTCTGCGGTTAGCACCGGTTTTTGTCGCTCCTCCTGCGAAAGATCCTGCCAGACGAGACCGCCCTCTTTCTTGCAGACCAGAAACCTTTCCTTGTCGGCAATGGCAGAACGCTGCCAGTCCACGCTGCCGTCGGGACGAAGATGATAAAGATCTGCGGCGGCGCTGCCGGAAACCGCAGCCTCACCCAAGCCCGGCACGGCGCTGACCAGCAGCATCCCGCTCTCCGGCTCCTGGGGGGAGCGGCTGAGCAGAATGCCAGCCGCCCGGGCCTCCACCATCTCCAGACAGAGGACAGCCATATCGAAGCGGAGAGGATCCAGCCCGGCATTAAGGCGATAGGCAAGGATACGGGCATTGAAGTTGCTGGCCACCACCTCCTTGAAGGCGGCGAAAAACTGTTCTTCGCTGGTGACATTGAGCACCGAACTGAACTGGCCGGCAAAGGAATGATGAAGACCGTCTTCGCTGAGGCTGCTGCTCCGCACGGCCAAGGATCTGCCGTTTTGCAGAAACGGGCGGGCCGCAGCGAGCAGCTCCTCGGCAAGAGCAGGGGGCAGAGCGCTCTCCAGAATGAGTTTCTGCATCTGGCGCGCCGTGGCAGGCGCAATGGCCTGTCCGGCTCCGCTGCCTTGCGCGGCAAGAAGATGCACCAGTTTGAGGGAGAGCCCTTGGTAGTCAAGAAGAAAACAGCAGCCGGCCAGGGTAACGGCAAAGCCGTCCGGCACCCGAAAACTCCCCGTTTTTTTTAGCCTGGCCAGGGTAGAAGCCTTGTTGCCGGTCTGCCCCGTATGCTCGGGCATGATCCGCTCAAGCGGCAGGGTGAAGGGCGCCTGGGCAGGGGTGGGCAGCCGCTTCAGCTTTTCGTTAATCGCCTCGTCCAGGCGCTCCTGCACTCCCCAGAGCCCCCGATATTTGCCCCTACTCAGTTTTTCCAGGCGGGCAACCATCTCCCCGGTTTCAACGAGGAGTTTTTTTATCAGCCTGAGCAAACCGGCCGGATTCCCCTGCAACCGGAGCAAGATGGAGATCTCGGTGAGAAAGTCCACCGCCCGGTTGTTGCTGGCCAGCAGAGAACGAAACACCTGATAGCGCGCCATGAGCAGGTTCTGCGCCTCGACCTTACGCTGCGCCCGGGCTTCCTTCAGCCTCTCCCGCTGTTTTTTAAACCAGCGTCGCATCCTTACCCCTGCTCCTCTTTAAGGGAGGAGAGGAACTGGAGAAAGAAACGTTCGATGGCCGCTTCGTCATGCATCTGCACGTCAAGCTGACGGGTAAAGGAGATCAGTTCCCCCAGCCTCCCCAGTACGCGCTCCATCTGCAAGAGATCGAGATTTCTGGCCTTGGCAATCACCAGGTCGCCCTTGTGCTCCACCTTGAAGTAGAGACCGGAGAGAATGGCACCGATGAGCCGGGCCCGTCGCTCGCGTTTGTTTCTGTCGGCCAGGCCGCCAAGGAAGCGAAAGTAGATGTAGTTATTGTCCGGATCGGCCGACATGTAGGCGTCCACCACATTGAAGTGATAGCCCAACCGCAGGCTGAGATTGCAATAATCCTGGGCGATGATACCCAGGTTGTCTCCCGGATAGGAGGCGCCGTCGAGCAGGGCCATGGGTTTGCCAAGACCGGAAAAAATATCTCTAAGGCCAAGGGCCACCGGCTCCTTGCCGGACTCGGCCTCCTTGAGAAAGCCGGTGAGGATGGCAATAAGCGGGCGGCTGTTCAGCATGGCCAGGGTGAGTTCGCCCTGGGGTGGCGCCGCAGGGGCAATCCCGGCCCCGAGATCGATAACCCGCAGCTTGAGCGGCACCGGCAGCCGCACCGGTCGGCTCTCCATTCTCCCCCCTTCTCCCTGTCCGGCATGGAAATTGATCAGGGCGTCAACTGCCTTCTCATGGGAGAAGCGGAGGATATCGTGAAAGGTGCGGCAGTTTTCCGCAGTGAAATCGGGGGCGGCGGGATCGACCAGGGTGAGGGGCGCAGCCCAGCGCAGGATCCGCCGCAGGATCCGCAGCTCCTTGGAGGAGCGGTAAGGGTCTTCTTCCAGGGCTTGCAAGCGAACCAGCCCCTGAATGATCCCCCGGTAGATCTGCTTGTTTTCCACATCAACGGTGATCTCCTCCCCCTCGGCAAGGAGGCTGGTGGCCTCACCTGTGCCGAACAGGGCCGGGGTCCGGTATTCGCGGGCGATGGTGGCAAGATGGCCGGTGGGGCCACCCACATCGGTGATGATCGCTGCGGCTCGCCAGACAATGGGGCTGAGCTGCGGGCTCGGAAAGCGGGCCACCGCGATGGCGCCCACCGGAAAGAGCGCCGGATCGGTGCGGTGATCCACATGCACCACGCGGCCCGCCGCGATGCCCATCTGGGCAACCTGGCCCCTGCCGCCCATGAGCGGGGTGGCGGCAGCCAGTTCGGCGGCCAGCTCGCCTGCCAGCGGCGCTGGTTTCGTCGGCAGAAAAAGAGGTCGACTTTGCAGGATAAAGAGTTCGTCAGCCAGGGCCCACTCGATGTCCTGGGGCTCTCCGAAGGCCTTTTCCAGGAGCAGGGCCTGTTAGGCCAGCTGGGCCAAATCCTTGGGGTTAAGCAAAGCCGAGCCACGGCGCAGGCCACTGGGCAGCAGATCGAGACAGGCTTTTCTGCCCGGAAATTCCTTGGGGGTGACTAACTGGCTTTCCCGCAGGGCAAAGGGCCAGGCGCGGCTGACCAGATAACGATCCGCCGTCTTGGTTCCCTCAACCAGGCCGCTGGCCGCGCCGCGCACTGCGGTAACGAGCAGACGGTTCTGTCCCGGCTCCTCGGGATTGCGGCTGTATGTTACCCCGGCAACCCGCGCCGCAACCATGGGCTGTACCCCGGCAGCCATGGGCACCTCCCGGCTGCTGGCCGTTGGCCCCAGATATTCCAGGGCCGCCACCGAAAAACGGGAGGCGATCACCTGCCGGTAGGCCGCCAGCACCGCAGAAAGTTCCACCGGCACCTCCAGCACCGAATGGAACTGCCCGGCAAAGCTGCGGCTTTCGGCATCTTCGCCCACCCCGCTAGAACGAACCGCCAGAGAAACCTGGGGGCCAAGCTGGGCCAGCGCCTCTTGCACCGCAGCCACCAGGGGTTCGGGGAGCGGCGCGGCGGCAAGCAACCGGTTGATGCCCTCGCTAAGTTCCCGGCTGCTCCCTCCTTGGGCGCAAAGGACCTCGATTTTGCTAAAAAGATCGTTTCCCTCCATGAAGAGGCGATAGGCGGCCACGGTTATGGCAAAGCCCTCTGGCGCCCGCAGGTGCAAGCAGTTGCGGATCTCGCTTAAGGTGGCGTTCTTGGCCCCGACCAGCTCCTCGAAATCGCTGTTGATCAGGTCGTAGGCCAGGGTGAGGCTCAGGTCGTAGGGGCCGGCATACTCGGCGGCCAGCACCGCCAGCTTGCCAGAAATCTCCTCGTAGCGTTCGTAGAGGGAGAGGTAGCGCTCATCAGCCAGACTGTTCAGGCAGTAAACCACTTCCCGCACCAGCTCGGAGAGATCTGCCACCGCCTCGGAGAGGAATTTACGGTCGAAAACATATTCCCCGGCCAGGGCGGCTTCCATCTGGGCGATTTTTTCCAGCGCCGCATTGTTCAGAAAGAGGATGCGGCGAAACTGCTGAAAGGTTGTAGAGAAGGCGGCACTCTCCCCGCTCTTGCCGAAGATCTTCATGGCGCCTCGCCCCCCGTTCCCGGAGCCTGCGGCAGGGAGATACGAAAGGTGGCGCCGTGGCCCTCCTGGCTCTGCACCTCGATGTCGCCCTGATGATCCTTGACGATGGCGTAACTCAGAGAAAGGCCCAGGCCGGTGCCCTCGTTCTTGGTGGTAAAGAAGGGGTCGAAGATATGAGGCAGCATCTGGCTGGGGATACCTGCCCCGGTATCCTTGATGGTGATGACCGCCTCCTGCTCTTCTTCGGCCACCCGGATCTCCAGACGGCCGCCCGGCTGCATGGCCTGCACCGCATTGAGCATCATGTTGACCAGCACCTGCTGAAGCTGGTGGGGGTTGCCGACTATGGGCAACGGCTGATCGGGATGCTGGTAGTCGCAGGTGATTTCCCCCAGGCGGAACTGGTTGCGAACCAAGGCGATGGAGTCGGCCACCAGCTTGACCAGATCAACCCTGGTCGTGTCGTTGGCCTTGCGGGAACGGGAGAATTCCAGCAGATGATGCACCACCTCGCTGGCCCGGGCCGACTGGGCCATGATGTCGTGGATCATGTCCAAGCGCTCGCTGCAGGCAAGATTGGCCAGATCCTCGAGCAGCACCTCGGCGGTAAGCGAGATGTTGTTCAAGGGGTTGTTGATTTCGTGGGCGATACCGGCGGTGACCTTGCCAATGGCCGCCAGTTTTTCCGACTGAACCAGCTGATCCTGTTTATGGTTGAGGGCCTTCAGCATTAGGTTCAAGGAGTTGACCAGTTCGATGCCCTCCTCCGAGCAGCTGACCGCCTCATTGATGGGAATGGAGCGCAGCTTGCCCTGCATGATCTGGGCTGCGGCCTCGCGGATCGCCGTAAGCGGGCGCATGATCCAGCGCAGCAGATAATAGATAAGGATCCCGCCCAGCAGGATGGCCAGGGCCAGAATCAGCACCCCGGTTTTCTGGTAATTGACCACCTCCCGCTCCACTTGCACCCGGCCCTGGGCATCCATGTCAAAAACCCGCCTGGTGATGTCCTGACCATGCTTGCGCAAGGCCGCCTCAAGCAGCTTCTTGTGCCGCAGGGGCAGATCCTCTGTCACCAGTTGCCGGGAGATCGACTCATACTGGCCCAGCTCCTCGTCGTAAAAGGCTTGCAGCTCTTTCTGGCTGCCCGGAAGAGACTTTTTCACCATGACGATGGAAGCGCGCACTTGATCGATATAATCCAGAGCGCTCATCAGGTCTTGCTTATTGCTGTACAACAGATAGTTTTTCTCGTAGCGCCGCACCTCGAGAACGTGCTGATTAAGCTCGTAAAAAGACTCGATGATCCGAACCTTGTCTTCAATCCGCCACATAGCATAGATAGAGGAGGCGGTGGCGGTAATGCCCAGCACGGAAACGATGAGAAGGGCGAGAATGAGCTTTCCCCGGATGGAGCGGGGCAGCAGGGCCGGAAAGGCGCCGCCCTGCGGAGCAGGCTGTTTCTGGTGGGCCTCCTGAGGAGAAGGAGAGCTGGGGGGATCACTGTGCATAGGGCCAGCCTCTTTTCAATTGCCGCCCTTTTGCTCTTCCAGGGCGCGGAAAATAATCTGTTTTAGCTCATCGAGGCGAAAGGGCTTGGCCAGGAAGGCAAAAACCCCCTGCTGCTGGGCAAGTTCCGCCGTTTCCGGCGAGGCGTAGCCAGTGATGATGATCACCTGCGTGCGTGGATTCATGCCCCGTACCCGTCTTAGCACTTCCATGCCGTCCATGCCAGCCATTTTCAGATCCGTCACCACGAGGTCAAAAGGCCTTGCCGCCATGGCGGCCATGGCGGCGGCCGCCTCGGTGTAAGTCTCTATCTCAAAGCCGATCTTGCTGAACACCTGCTGGAGGCGTTTGCCCACGATGGCCTCGTCATCCACCACCAGCAGCCGACAGATTTTGTTACTCATGATACGTTTCCCTCCGAAAATAAAGCTGTTGATCTTAACAAGACTACCCTTCTCTGGCGGCGATGTCGTAATCGCCCATGAGAAAGGCCTCGGCATAGCGGGCCACGGTCTGATCATCCCTCATCTGTACATCCAGTTGCCTGGTAAAGCCGATCAGCCGACCAAGGATCTCCAGGGTGCGCTCCATTTCACCCTGGATCAGATTGCCGGTGCGGGCGATGACCAGATCCCCCCTGGTCTTGACGCTGAAGTCAAAGGCCTCAAGGATGGTGGCGATGAGCGTCGCCCGCCGCGAACGCTTGGCCAGGTCGGTGGCCCCGCCCAGAAACCGGAAATAGATATGGTTGTCGCGCTCCACCTCATGGCAGAAGGCGTCGATGATGTTGAAATGATACCCGAAGCGAAAGCAGAGATTCACATAGTTTTCGCTGATGATAGCGATATTGTGCCCGGTGTACTGGCCGGACAGGGTATCCTGGGGAGTGGTGAGCATGCTGTGCATCATGTCTGTAAAGCTTACCGACATCGCCTCCTGGTGCCAGGCCCCAGGGAAAAGCATGCCCTGGAGGATGGCCCGGAAAGGGATCGAGCGGATGGCGGCAAAGGGGATCTGGTCTGGCGGGGCGTCCGGGGCAATGCCGCCGCCGATGTCGATGGCCAGGATTCCGGCCTGAATAGGCAGATCAAGCCGTCTGGCCAGGCCGCCGGGCAGACAGCGATCATCCCGCCCCAGCTCCACCAGATGCAGCACCGCTGTTTCATGAATGAAACGCAGCACGTCGTGGAAGGTCTTGCACCCCTCGGCCTTGAATTCCTGCATCAGCGGGTCAACCAGATAGAGCCGGGAAACCTCCCGGAGAACACGGCGCAGCATCCGAAACTCCGGGGCTAAGTGCAGATCCATGGAGGTGGTCGCCTGATAGGTGAGCAGTTCGCCTACCCTGCCCCGGTAGATCCGGCGGTCTTCGGCATCCACGGTTATCTCCTCGCCGGGCGTGATCCGGGCAAGGATATCCGGCACCCCGACCAGACAGGGGACCCGCAGCTCGCGGCAGAGGGTGGCCATATGGCTGGCAGGGGTGCCCACTTCGGTGACAATGGCTGCGGCCCGCTGCATGACCTGGACGAACTGGGAGGAGTCGCGGTGGCTGATAAGCACCGCGCCCTCGGGGAACTCCTTGAGATCGGCCAGGGTGTCAACCCGGAAGGCCGGGCCAGCGCCGATGCCCTGGTAGGCCACCCGTCCCGCCTCCGCCGCAATAAGTTCATAGCCTGCGAGTTTTTCGGCCAGCAGGGGCTTGCCCTTGGTGTTCTCCGTGATCAACAGGGGCCTGGACTGGAGGATATAAAGGTCGCCCTGGGGGTTCACGGTCCATTCGATGTCCTGGGGCCGCTTGAAGAAGGTTTCTAAATGAATGGCGACTCCGGCAAGCTCCAGAAGGGTCTGCTCGTCAAGACAGGGAGCCGCTGTCTGCCCCTCCGGCACCATTTGCAAGACAAGCCCGCCCGCCGCCTCCCCTGTTGGCCGCAGGGCTTGGTGTTTTGCGGCCAACACCCGCTCCACGATCTGCGGCAGCTCACCCTTGCTGAGCCGGAAAAAATCCGTGGGCACCTGCCCTTCTACCACCGCCTGTCCCTGCCCCAGAGCGCCGACCGCCACCATGCTCTGCGAGCCAGGCTCCATGGGATCAACGGAATAGATGACGCCGCTGGCGGAAGCCGGAATCATGCACTGGCAACAAGCGGCAATGGAAATGGGGCCGCCCTCGGGGAAGACCTGACGCCGGTAATTGATGGCCTTGGCGCCAAACAGACTGGCCGCCACCTGCAGATAGGCACGATACACCGCCTCGGCCTGGGGAGGAACCTGGAGAACGGAATGAAACTGCCCGGCAAAGGAAAAATCCATATCCTCTTCCTGGGCGCTGCTGCGGACGGCGAGAAAAAAAGGGGCTTCGCTGATGCTGGCCAGCCGTTTTAGAGAGTCGGCCAGCGCAGCAAGAAAGCCAGCAGGCGGCTCGGCAGAAAGCAGCTTTCCCTTCAGAAGACGAGGCAGCGTTGCCAGCTCCTCTTCCTCGGCAAGGTGGCCGGAAAGCAGCTGCTCAAAGCGGTCGAACTCCGGCCTGAGCCCGTTAAGATCCAGCAGATCGTGAAACAGCCGGGTGGTGATGACAAACCCTTCCGGAACCCTGACCCTGGGATTGTGGAGCAGCTCGGAAAGATGCGCGGCCTTGCCGCCTACCAGAGGCCAGTGGCGGGCCTCGACCTCGGCAAGCCAGAGCAGGGCAGGGCCTTCCCGGTCGTCACGTTTGCCAAGTATTGCCCGAACCCTGGCCTCCATAGGGACAAAGATTCCCGGCAGCGCTGCGCACTGATCCTGGGTCAGGGTGTTGACTGCGGCAATGGCGTGATGCATGGCCGCGATCATCTCCTCAACCGTGGATTCCACATAACGGAGATCGAAAAGATACTCGCCGCTCAGTTTCTCCCCCATGTCGGCGATGAGTTCCAGAGCCTGGTTGTTTGCCTTGAGTACCTCGCGGAATTGGAAGAACACCAGGGGCAAAGGCCGACAGGCCTTGGACGTGCGCCAGCGTTTGGCAAGAAATCCTTTGAGGAGATCACTGAGGGCCATGCGCTGGGATCCTAAAAAATAAGCGGCGCGGGGTGGCTGCCCCGCGCCGCGTAACTAATGCCCATCCGGAAACGTCCCTTTCGCCCGATTGCTGTGTTGCTCAGTCGCCGAAAAAATGCTCACATACCGCGTGTACGCTCCGCTTTTTCGTCTTCCTCGCGCCTTGCACTCGAACGAAATTGCTCGTTTCCGAACGGACACTAACTAAACGGAGAAAGGGGAATCAGTGGCTGCCGCCGCCCTTCTTGAAGATTGCGCCGACAGCAAAACCCGCAAGCAAGGCAATGACAACCGCCATTATCCCATACAATCCGGCCTGTTCAAAGGCCATTTTTGACAGGGCCGCAGTTATCCCCACACTCTTGACCTCAAAATTGCTCGAGGCCCGATCAACCACCTTGCCATCCCTGACGGCGAGAACCTCCACGGTGTAGACCCCCGGGGGGGCCTGATACGGCCAGGCAACCTTTGCCTGGTAGGTGTTGCCCTCTACCCCATGCTGACGGAGAACCGTGCCCTCCTGGATGTCGTAGACCTTTTCATTCTTCTTGAACTTGAGGTATTCGTCGAACCAATTTCCCGTTGCCGGATTCCCCTTGCTGTCTTCAATAAGGATGTGTCCGCGCAGGGCTTCATAACCGAGCAGGTGCTGATTACGCTCATCCGCAGCCAGGATACGATTCAGGTCTGCGGTGCTGTGCAACAGGTAGACGCCTGGGGCATCCTTGAATTCGAGGGTGCCCTTTTTCATCCAGACCAGACCGCCGACCTTTTCTTGATATTTCAAGGCGGTATCCGTGGATTTGCTGATAATGCTGACGATCAGGTCGTCGGTGGGAGCGCTCTGACCGGTAATGGAAAGCTGCGCGCCATGATAGGAGAAGGTGATCGGGATATAATCCGGAGTCACCGCGCAGGTGAGGGTTTGGGCCGCAGAGACAGGCAGGGCGGCCAGGACGAAAAGGGCCACGGCCACGGCGAGCATATAGCGGAAAGAATCCATGCAGGAAGTACGTTTCATTTTAGTGGCCTCCCGCATAGGAAAGAAGAATGGCAGGCTCCATCATCAGCTCCATGACAATCTTGACCGTAACGGCAAGCACGATGATGGAAAGCAGAATCTTCAGCTGCTCGCCATGGAGTTTCTTGCCCAGCTTGGTGCCGATCTGGGCGCCGAATACCGACCCCACCAGGAGGAGGATGGCCAGGACGAAATCCACCGTATGGTTAGAGTACGCCTGGAGATAGGTGACCTCGATGCAGGTGAAGAGAATCTGAAAAAGGCTGGTTCCCACCACCACATGCATGGGCATCCGCAGCATGTAGATCATCACCGGCACCATGAGAAAACCGCCGCCTACCCCCATGATCGCAGCCAGCACCCCGACAAAGGTTCCCAAAAAAAGAGGCACCAGAGCGGAGTGGGTAACTCCGGATTTCTCGAAATAGGTCTGCATGGGCAGGGAGGCGAAAAATCCGCCCTGCTTCTGTTTCGGCGCTGCGGCCGGGATGGCTGCGGCCTGAACCTTCTTGGTTTTACGCATGGCATTGAGGCTTTCAACGAACATAAAGCTGCCAACCAGCCCGAGCATGACCACATAGGTGATCTTGATCATGAAATCCGCGCCGCCGGTGGCGCGCAGGATCTTGATCACCTGTACCCCGGTCGCCCCGCCAACAAAACCGCCGATGAGAAGATAGAGGCCCATCTTGAAATCCACGTTGCCGAGGCGCCAGTGGGAAAAGGTTCCAGAAGCAGAGGCAGCCACGATCTGATTGGCGTCCGTTGCCGCAGCGATGGTGGGTGGAATGCCGATCATCATCAGAAGCGGGGTCATGAGAAATCCTCCGCCCACGCCAAAAAGACCGGACAAAAGCCCGACCGCCAGTCCCAAGCCCATCACCAGGAGCGCATTAACACTGGTGAGCGCTATCGGAAGGTACATGTACATTTTTTCCTCCTTGCAGATTTTTCTCTTTAGGCCCTGATTACACCCAAAGGGTATAAGTTTCGTTTGAGCAGGCAAGCTGCTCAACTCAGCTTTTATCGTCAGGCCCGGTAGTATTGTCAAATCTTAACCAAGCTGTATAATGCACCGACCATGCCACGCGATGTATCTTGCTGTTATGACGTATTTATGGAAAAAGATGGCGAAACTGGAGCTGTGGCGTGGTGTTAAAAACTGAAACACCTTCCTGATAACGCTTTGAAATAAAAGGATTTTCAAGATGAAACATCTGTTTCGCTTTGAAACAGAGATCGTGGAGAGGCGCTTTTTTCTGAAATGTAGCAGGCTTGCAACGGTTATTATTTGGTAACTCTTTGCTCGTGAACCCCTTATTTTTTATCGGGTACCAGATTGAGCTGTTTGAGACGCCGCCAGAGGGTGGTGCGGGAGATGCCGAGCTGCTGCGCCGTTTCTGTCTGGTTGAAGCCGGTGCGGCGGTATATCTCGAAGATGTGTTCCTGTTCGAGGATCTTCAGCTGACTGCTGCTCTTTTCTGAAGGCCGAGCGCCGCTGAAAAAGAACTCCGGGGGCAGATCCTTGACGGTGAGTACTGGTTCCAGAGCCAAGGCCACGGCGCGTTCCACGATATTCTGCAACTCCCTGATATTGCCGGGGAAGGAGTAAGAGAGGAGGGGGTCGAGAAAGGAGCTTTCGATCTGGGGCGCCGGTTTGCCGAACTGGGTGGCAATGAGAGTCACGAAATGGTGGGCCAGGAGAGGGATGTCTTCCTGTCGCAGGCGCAGAGGGGGAAGCTCGATCATCACCACCTTCAGCCGGTAAAAAAGATCCTGACGGAAGCTGCCTGCCGCCGCCATTTTTTCGATATCCCGGTTGGTGGCGGCGATGATTCGCACATCAATGGCCGTGGGGCTGACTCCACCCACCCGCAGAAGGGTGCGTTCCTGGATCACCCGCAGGAGCTTGATCTGCATGGAAATGGGCATCTCGCCCACCTCATCGAGAAAAACCGTGCCGCCGTTAGCGGTCTCCAGCAGGCCGAGCTTAGTGGAGACCGCGCCGGTAAAGGCGCCCTTTTCGTGGCCAAAGAGTTCATTGGCGATCAGCTCTTCGCTGAAGGCCCCGCAGTTGAAGGGGATGAAGGGGTGGCTGGCCCGGTCGCTGTAGGCGTGGAGCGCTCTGGCCACCAGCTCCTTGCCGGTGCCGGACTCGCCCTGAATCAGGATATTGCAGTTAAGGGCGGCGACCTGCCGGATGGTCTTGAAGATTTCCTGCATCACCGGGGAACGGCCAATAATTTCCCCGAAACGATCCGAGCTGTTCGCGCTCTGCTCCGCAGTCTGCCTGGCGTGGCTGGCGCCTTTTAAGGCGTCGCGAATCACCTGGCGCAAATCCTCCAGGCGAAAAGGCTTTGCCAGGTAATTGAAAGCCCCGGCCTTAATGGCCTGCACCGCCTGATCGATGGAGGCGTACCCGGTCATGAGAATGACCATAGTCTGCGGGGCCATCCCCATGACCTGTTGCAACACCTCCACGCCATTGCCATCGGCCAAGCGGACATCGGTGATCAGCAGATCCGGCGGACGCTTGCTAACGCGGGCAAGAGCCTCGGCGGCAGTAACAAAACCTTCCAGCTCATAACCGTCCTTGGCCAGAGCCTGAACCAGGCGACGAACCGTGATAACCTCGTCATCAAGGATATAGATAATCGTCTTGCGGGCAACCACATCGGACATGGGGAGAAAACTCCAGTGACCCCAGGTGAAGAGCAGGGGAAAAAAGCAGGGTGAAACCATCTTGCCCAAGGCAGAAGAGGTGTTTCATGAAACAATTATGGGCCTACCCTAGCATGACCCTTGCCGGGTTGCAAACGGAAATTATGCGCCTGCGGCTGAAGGCCTGCTTACTTTTCCCGCAGCAACTCGGCAATCTGAAAGGCCAGCTCCAGGCTCTGCTCGGCGTTTAGGCGCGGGTCGCAGTTGGTCAGGTAGTTCTCGGCCAGATGGTGGTCGAGGATTTTCCTCCCCCCGCCGGTGCATTCGGTGACGTTTTCTCCGGTCATTTCAAAATGGATGCCGCCTGGCACCGTACCCTCGGCCCAGTGGATCTCGAAAAACGAGCGGATCTCGCTCATGATCTCGTCAAAATTTCTGGTCTTGTGACCGCTTTCCGCCGTGTAGGTATTGCCGTGCATGGGATCGCAGCTCCAGACCAGGTGGCAGCCTTCCTCTTTCATGGCGCGGGCCAGGCCGGGCAGGCTGTCGCTGATCTTTTTTGCCCCGAAGCGGGTAATGAGGGTCAGGCGGCCTGGCTCGTTGTCCGGATTGAGGATGCTGACC
>MGTC01000018.1:0-6044 GCA_001799255.1 Deltaproteobacteria bacterium RIFOXYD12_FULL_55_16 | reverse complement strand
AGAGCATGTGGGCCGAGCAGTCGTACCAGTCGCCGGTGGTGGAATCCTGGCGGGTCAGGGCCTGCTCGTAGCCCAGCAGCAGCGCCTCATGCGAGGTGTAGAAGCTGGCCTGGTTGAGCTGGGGGATATCGGTGTCAATGCCCACGATGCGCATGAAATTGATGGCCTGGTCGATCTGGCGCGCTAGTTTCTCGTAGAGCTGCCCCTGGGGAGAACGGTTCACAAACTCGTTGTTCCAGGAATGCACCCGTTCCAGGGAGGCGTAACCGCCCATGGTGAAGGCGCGCAGGATGTTCATGGTGGCGCAGGCCAGATGGTAGCCCTTCAGCATCCGCTGCGGGTCAGGTTGCCGGGCCTCGGGGATTGGCTCGATAGCGTTGACCATATCGCCCCGATAACTGGGCATCTCGAGGCCATTTACCATCTCGGTGTCGGCGGAGCGGGGCTTGGCGTACTGTCCGGCCATACGCCCCACTTTGATCACCGGCTTGCCGCCCGCGTAGCTCATGATTACTGCCATTTGCAGGATAACCTTGAGCAGCTCCCGGATGGCCGGGGCGGTACACATGGAAAACTCCTCCGCGCAGTCCCCGCCCTGAAGCAGAAAGGCCTTGCCCTCGGCGGCCAGGGCCAGCTGCTTCTTCAAGGTGCGAATCTCCCCGGCAAAGACCAGGGGGGGCAGATGGGAGATGGTCTGCACCGTCTCGGCAAAGGCCAGCTTATCCGGCCAGTTGGGCTGCTGCAGGGCGGGGAATTGTTGCCAGCTCGTTTTGTGCCAGGGGCGCGGGGTCATGTACTTTCTCCAAAAATAATTTTTGCCACGAAACCCACGAAAGAACACGAAAGTTTTATGAGTTCGCAGATCGGAACAGGCTTTTTCCTGAGGCGGATCACCTCGGCCATCTCAGAGGGCATCAACAACAAAATCAAAAGGTTGAAACGAATGGCTTACGGCTATAAGGATGTTGCCTACTTTCTCCTCAAAATTCACCAACACTGCGGACTACTTAACCCGAGGCTGTCAACTTAAACACGAATGAACCGCTTTTTCCAGGGGGACAGGTTTTTTATTTCGTGTCCTTTCGTGGGTTTCGTGGCAAAAATTTCAGTTTTCGTGGCAAAAAATCTCAGCCTTCTTTCGCCCCCGGCAGGGCGCAGGGGCCGCCAGCGCAGCAGGCTTCCCCATCAAAGGCGTTGAGGATGCGCAGCTCCGGCTCCCGGCGCTCTTGAGCCACCGGGCTGAAATCCAGCGCGGGCAGCAGGGCGACAATCGCCTCCCTGCTGGGGATGGCGGCAAGCCCGGCCCCCAGAACCTTGCCGGTGCGGCTGTCCAGCAGCTCGGCGTCCTCGCCGTTGCTCACCAGCGTAAGGGGGATCAGCTGGGACTCCTCCAGAATCCTGGCGGCGGCAAGGGCCGGACGCTCCCTGGTCACCAGCGAGCCGGGGCCGTAGCGCACCAGCATCACCCGCTGGCCAGCGATACTCACCACGATGTCTATCTTTGAGGCCACGAACTGGCGGGCGAACAGGGTCTCAATTTTGCGCCGCATCGTCAGTTCACTCTTGGCAAAGCCCCTTTCTTCCACCAGCAGCCGGGCCAGTTTCTGGCGGTAACGCTCGTCATCGGTGTCCAGCAGCGGTTCGCCGGTGACGAAATCGGCAAGGCTGCCGTAGATCATGTGGTGCGAAGGAAGGTCGGTCATGGTGTCAAACCCAGGATCAAATTCAGATAGCACCCAAAATGGCATTAAAAGTTGCGCTGGGGCGCATGGCCTGCCGGGCCTTTTCCTTATCCGGGCGGTAATAGCCGCCGATGTCCACCGGCTTGCCCTGGGCGGAATTCAGCTCGGCGACAATCGTGACCTCGTTGTCAAGCAGCGCCTGCGCCACCCCGGCAAAGCGGGCCTGCGCCTCGGCATCCCTGTTCTGCCCGGCCAGAGCCTGGGCCCAGTAGAGAGCCAGGTAAAAATGACTGCCCCTGGTATCCAGCTCCCCCGCCTTTCGGGAAGGGGACTTCTCGTTTTCGAGAAACCTGCCGATAGCCTGATCAAGAGTCTCGGCGAAAAGTTTGGCTTTTTCGTTCTTGAAGGTGCTGTAAAGATGCTCGAAGGAGGGCGCCAGGGCGCAGAATTCGCCCAGGGAATCCCAGCGCAGATGCCCTTCCTTGAGAAACTGCGCCACATGCTTGGGCGCCGAACCGCCAGCCCCGGTCTCAAACATCCCACCCCCGTTCATCAGCGGCACGATGGAGAGCATTTTGGCGCTGGTGCCCAGCTCTAAAATGGGGAAGAGGTCGGTGAGATAATCGCGCAATACGTTGCCAGTCACGGAGATGGTATCCTCGCCCCGGCGGATGCGGGCAAGCGTAAAGCGCATCGCCTCCACCGGCTGCATGATCCGGATATCCAGACCGTTGGTGTCGTGCCTGGGCAGAAAGATTTTCACCTTGACGATAAGTTCGGCGTCGTGAGCCCGGTTGGCATCCAGCCAGAAGATGGCCGGGGTGCCGGTTGCCCTGGCGCGAGTCACCGCGAGCTTGACCCAATCCTCGATCGGCGCATCCTTGGTCTGGCAGCCCCGGAAGATGTCGCCCGTTTCCACCCCTTGCGCCAGCAAGGTCTCGCCGGAGTCGGCGTCAAGCATGCGGATCGTGCCCTTGCCAGGGGCCAGAAAGGTCTTGTCGTGGGAGCCATACTCCTCGGCCTTCTGCGCCATCAGCCCGACATTGGCCACCGAGCCCATGGTGGCGGGGTCAAAGGCGCCATGCTGGCGGCAATCGTCAATAACCTCCTGGTAGATCGTGGCATAGCAGCGATCCGGCACCATGGCGATGGTGTCGTGCAACTGATCATCGGCCCCCCACATCCTGCCACCGTCCCGGATCACCACCGGCATGGAGGCATCGACAATCACATTGTTGGGAAGATGCAGATTGGTGATCCCCTTGCTGGAATCCACCATGGCCAGGGCGCAGTTTTTCCGGTAGACCGCCTGAATGTCCGCTTCAATTTCGGCCCGTTGCGCCTCCGGCAGGCTTTGGATTTTGGCGGCAAGATCGCTTAAGCCATTGTTGACGTTCACCCCAAGCTTCTTGATGAGCGCGGCGTGCCTGGCAAAAACCTCCTCATAAAAAACCGCGACGCAGTGGCCGAACATAACCGGGTCCGAGACCTTCATCATGGTGGCCTTGAGGTGCAGCGACAGCAACACCCCTTCCTTCCTGGCCGCCTCGATTTGTTGGGCATAGAATTTCCGCAGAGCCGCGACATTCATCACCGAGGCATCAAGAATCTCGCTGGCAAGCAACGGCGTTCGCGGCTTGAGCACCGTGACCGCCCCATCCTCGCCGACAAACTCGATCCGCACCTCGCATGGCTTCTCGACTGTTATTGATTTTTCGCTGCCATAGAAATCCCCGCCGCTCATGTGGGCAACCCTGCTTTTGGAAACGGCGGGCCACGGTTTCATCATCCGGTGCGGATTTTTCTGGCCAAAGCGTTTTACGGAAGCAGCCGCCCGCCGGTCAGAGTTTCCTTCCCGCAAGACTGGGTTGACTGCGCTTCCCAAGACCCTGGCGAAGCGGGCCTGAATCTCCTTTTCGGCCTCGGTTTTTGGCGACTCGGGATAATCCGGCAGAGCATAGCCTTTTTCCTGCAACTCCTTGAGCGCCTCCTTGAGCTGAGGAAGAGAGGCGCTGATGTTGGGCTGCTTGATGATATTGGCTTCCGGCAGTTTAACGAGTCTGCCCAGCTCCCCCAGATAATCAGGGATGCGTTGACTTTCGCTCAGGCCTTCCGGAAAGTTGGCGATAATCCTGCCAGCCAGGGAAATATCCATGGTTTCAACGGCAATGCCCGCCCCAGAGGTATACGCCTGGATAATCGGGAGCAGGGACCAGGTTGCCAGGGCGGGGGCTTCGTCAACTTCTGTATAAATAATCTTAGGGGTGGCCATATTTTTTCCTTCGTTTTTATGCCGCAATCGACAATACTCTATCTTGAAAAAGGCCTCGCCGGAAAGGCGGAAACAGCTCCGAAACAACAAAAAATATTAGCATATATCGTGGGGGATTGCACCCATCTTGTCAGTCTCCCCCTCAGGTACGCCGGAACCTTAAGCCATGACCAGCATCCCGAAAACCGTCTCTCCCTTTGTCATCTATCTCTTTCTGGTGATCGGCCTGCTCTCTGCCGTGGCCTTCCGGCTGCTGACCATCATCAACACCTTCCGCCCTTCCCTGCTGCGGCCGGTCTGGTATTTCGGGGTCATTGGCTACATCCTCTTTTTCGCCTACCGCTACCATATTACCGAGAAACGCAAGGCCGCCATCCGCGCCAACCGATTGCTGGAAAAGATTCAGGGCCAGGGCGAGATCAGCAGCGAAGACCGGGCGCTCATTGCCTATGTGCTCTCCTCCATCATCAAGTCCAAGGAGAACCTCAACTACCTGTTTATCTTTGCCCTGTCCCTGGTCGCGGTTGCCGTGGATATCCTGCTGGCCTTCCAGGGTTATTGACAAAGCAGAGGCGGGGCTGCTTTTAAGTGACAAAAAATATTTTTCACCACGAAGACCACGAAGTTTAAAGCATGATAAAGCTTTTCTTCGTGTTCTCTGTGCTCTTCGTGGTGTGTCTTTTCATGTTACTTTTACAATAAAGGAGACCCATCATGGACAAGTATGAATGCCCCTGCGGTTATGTCTACGACCCGGAAGAAGGTGATTACGAACACGGCATCGAGGCTGGCACTGCCTTTGCCGACCTGCCGGACGACTGGGTCTGCCCCAAGTGCGGGGCGGAAAAGGAAAGTTTTTATCAGGTATAACCACCCCAAGGCACAACACCAGAGCCAACCCCTGGAAACCTCTTTCTTCCCAGGTTTTCAGGGGGTATTCCCCCTCCTCTCTTTTTACACCCAAAGGGCATAAAGCTTTACAATTCCCACAACCGGTAAAAAACTGTACAATACGCGGCATCATGCATATCAACAACGAAGATCAAGCCAGAGAGGCCATTGCCCTCTGGCGTACAGACCCGGCCAGGGCGCAGCTTAAAAACCTGCGGCTGGCCCAGGAATCCCTGGAGCTCAGCCAGATGTACTATGAGCAAAAAGACAACGAACAGGGCCAAGCCAGAGCCGCCGCCTGCCTGCGCATCATCGGCAGCCGCCTTGCCGAAATTGAAAACGAATAATACAGGAGCAGCATGCACCCCACTTTCACCATCATCGGCCTGATCCTGGCCCTGGCCGGGCTCGCTGTCTCCGTAGCCTTCTGGATCCCCGGCCTCTGCAACCGGGCGCGGCTTAAGGAGATGCTCGGCGCCAGATACCCGGTGGTCTATGTGATCTATGTCGCCAACGGCCCTATGCTCTTACTGCTTGGCCTCATACTGCTGGGCAGCTTTCATTGACCATCACTAACCAGACAAAGGGGAAAACCATGAGTACTGAAACACCATCCGGCTGGAACGCGGCCATGGGTATGAGCCTGCTGGCCAAACTGAAAAGCGACCTGAAATCCGCCATGCTACGAAAGGATGAGGCGCTCAAGGGTGCGCTCCGCATCATCCTCAGCGAATTCCCCACCAAGATCACCATGGCCATCACCCTGGAGAGCGGCAAAAAGAGCACCCGGGCCAAACGGGACGAGGAGATCACCGACGACGACATCATCAGCCTGATCATGGGCTTGTGCAAGTCGGAAAGGCAGACCCTGGAATACAAAAAAGAGACCAGCTCCGAGTATCTGGAGATCCTGGAGGCATACCTGCCCAAGATGGCAGGGGAAGAAGAGATCACTATCTGGGCCAGGGAAAACATCGACCTCACCCAGTTCAAGAGCCCCATGCAGGCCATGGGCCCGATCATGAAGCATTTCGGCAAGAGCGCCGACGGCAATGTGGTGAAAAAGGTGCTTGGTTCCTTGGGATGAAGGAAACCATTTTTACTTGAGCTGACGGTGCCAAGCCAGCCATTCCATAAAGGTGGCCAGAACAGGCAAGCCTGTGAAAAGCCATCAATTATTCCTGTAAGGAGATTAAAAT
>MGTC01000017.1 GCA_001799255.1 Deltaproteobacteria bacterium RIFOXYD12_FULL_55_16 | reverse complement strand
AGTTGGTGTATTTGAAATAACCTAAAAGAACGAGATTGAAGATGATGCCTGTGGTCAGAAACAGGTTTCTGGTTTTGCTGTTGGTATCTTGGGCAAACCTGAGGCCTATAAAATAATTTACTGAAATTGAGAATAAAAGCAGGGGCAAATATATCGGATTCCACCAGGCATAGAAGAAAAAACTGCTTCCTGTCAGCCAGGCTTTCCCAGTCCTGAAGAATTTTTTATCATGCAGATAAAAATAGACATAAAAAACAACGGGAAAAAATAAAAATATAAAGCCGTAAGAATTAAATAGCATTCAAACTCCAAACTGAAGTTTAGATTTTCGCGATTTTTCAAAAATCAGCTTAAGATAGAAAAGCTATCAGCAGGCAAACAATCTGCATGGCCCCGCTTGGGTCTTTGCCTTAATCATCAGGACTCCACCGCAAAGTTCACCTTACATTTTTCATGCACATAGGTAAACAGCGAACTCGCACCCTCCTCGGCCCCCAGCATATCGCTGCGCAGGGCGGCAAATATCTGGCGGCCTACGCCGTAGCGCTGTTTGCCAAGCTCGGCCTCGGTGTATTCCCGTTTGGCAAGCTCCGCTTTATCCACCAGTAATTCCAGGGTTCCGGCTCCGACATCAATCCGAATCAGATCCCCGTCCTGTACCTTGGCCAGCAACCCGCCACACAAGGCCTCCGGGGTTATGTGGATGGCGGCCGGCACCTTGCCGGAGGCCCCGGAGAGCCTGCCGTCGGTGACCATGGCCACTTGATAGCCCCGGCTCATGATTACGGACAACGGGGTAATCAGCTTATGCAGCTCGGGCATGCCGGTGGCCTGGGGCCCCTGAAAGCGGACGACCGCCACGAGATCCTGATCCAGCCTGCCTGCCCGGAAGGCCTCTTCCAGGGCGGCCTGGGTATGAAACACCAGGGCCGGCGCCTCTATCTTGGTGGCCGCCCCGTCCGCCAGGGCCGAGACCTTGATCACCGCCCGACCAAGATTGCCGGACAGCACCTTGAGCCCGCCGGTGGGGGAAAACGGCTGGGTCACCGAAGAGATAACCTCAGGCGCAAGCGAGTGCCCCGGCCCCGCGACCCACTGGGCCTTGCCAGCCACCAGCGCGGGGCTTTGGGTGTAGCGCGCAAGGCCCGGCCCGGCCACGGTCAGCACCTCGTTGTGGAGAAAACCCCCGGCCAGCAGCTCGCCAATCAGCACCGCCATACCGCCAGCCTCCTGAAAGCTGTTGATATCGCCGGGGCCGTTGGGGTAAATCCGCACCAGAAAAGGCACTACCTCGGAAAGCTCGGAAAAATCGTCCCAGTTGATTCGGATCCCGGCAGCCCTGGCAATGGACACCAGATGCATGGTCTGATTGGTGGAGCCGCCGGTGGCCAGCAAACCGACAATCCCGTTGATTACCGACCTTTCGCTCACCACTTGACTGAGAGGGGTATAGTTGCCGCCCAGATGGGTCAGCTCGCACACCCTGGCCGAAGCGGCATTGGTCAGGGCCTCGCGCAGGGGATCGTCCGGGTTGACAAAGGAGGCGCCGGGCAGGTGTAGACCCATGATCTCGGCGATCAACTGGTTGCTGTTGGCCGTGCCGTAAAAGGTGCAGGTTCCGGCCCCGTGATAGGAGGCGCACTCCACCGCCAGCATCTCCGCCTTGCTGATCTCGCCCTGGGCAAATTGCTCCCTGGCTTGGGCCTTTTCCCGGTTGGAAAGCCCTGAACGCATGGGCCCGCCTGGCACCAGGAGCATGGGCAGGTGCCCGAACTGCAAGGCCCCCATTAAAAGGCCGGGCAGAATTTTGTCGCAGATCCCCAGAAGCAGGGCCCCGTCAAACACGTTATGGGAGAGGCCGATCACCGTGGACAGGGCGATTACATCCCGGCTGATCAGGCTGAGATCCATACCCGGCTCACCCTGCGTTACCCCGTCGCACATGGCAGGCACCCCGCCAGCCACCTGGGCGGTGCCGCCTGCCGCAGCCACCGCCTTTTTGATTATGGCCGGGTAGTGCTCGTAGGTATGATGCGCCGAGAGCATGTCGTTGTACGAGGTGATGATCCCGATATTGGGCGCCTCTCCCCCGCGCAGGGCCTGGCATTCCCCGCCCTGGCACACCGCCAGGGCATGGGCCAGATTGCTGCTGGGCTGCCGGTGCCGAAACGGCCCGCTCACCCTGGCCTCCTCCATATGGCCTAAATAGCTTTCGCGATGGGTCAGACTGCGCTTGATGATCCGCTCAGTGACTTTTTCGACAATACTGTTCATGACTGCTCCTTTTTCATGGGCACCAGAAAACCATAACCGGCGAGATTGTCTGATTTAATACCGCCCGGATGGGCATCTCTGCAACCGGCCCATTGGCCCGCGCCTTTTCGTACACCGCGCGCTTGGCTGACCCGGCAAGATGGAGAATGATCTGACGGCTTTGCAGCAGGGCAGACAGGGTAAGGGTCATTCGCTCATAAGGGGCAACTGGCGGGATAATCGCCAGACAGAGCTGGCCGGAGTCCAGAGCCAGCGCCTCGCCAAGCCGCGAAGCCTGCGGAAACAGCGAGGCGGTATGCCCATCGTTGCCCAGACCCAGGAGCAGCACATCAAAAGGCCTTGGCAGCAGAGCAAGCCGGGCGGCGCACTCTTTCTCCCCTTGCCTGGCCGTGGCCGACCCGGTCTTGAGGCCCACAAAATGGGCCGCTGCCGCCCGGTTTTGCAAAAGATGCTGCCGCACCAGATGTTCATTACTGTCAGCCGCAGCCGGGTCCAGCCAGCGTTCATCCGCCAGGGTGATTGTTACCTGTTCCCAAGCAAGGGTCAACTCCGAAAGAGCCGCGAAAACCGGGGTCGGAGTGGAACCGCCGGACACCACCAGACTGGCCCGGCCCCGCTCCCTGATTCCAGCCCGCAGCAGATCGGCAATCTGCCCGGCCAGGGCCGCCACCAAGGTGGCTGAATCCTTGAATTCCCTGAATTCAGGCATTATCTGCTCCATTATTTATCGTAAACGCCCAGCAGTGCCGCAGATGCGTACCCCTGCGGGGCATAAACTTCGAGGTCTGCGAAGTGTGCTGTTGCACACGAGCAGGCCGATAACTGTCTGTCTGTCAATCGTCTGCAGAAGTGCGGACAATCATCGGCGGTAGCGCCCGATCATCATCGGCAGCAGTGCCGATAGCGCAGATGTGGTGCTGCTGGACGTTTACTCATCCCAGGCTCTGCCATCGCGGGCCATAAGGGCCACCGAGGCCACTGGCCCCCAGGTGCCGGCCGGATAAGCCATGGGCGCGTCGTTGCTGGTGCGCCAGGCGTCCTGAATGGAATCAACCCAGATCCAGGCCTGCTCCACCTCATCCCGCCGGATGAAGAGAGACTGGCTTCCCTCCAGGGCCGCAAGCAGCAAGCGTTCGTAGGCATCGGCAACATGTTCGGCCTGGAAGGCTTCGCCAAAACTCAAATCAAGGGTGGTTCGTTGCAGCTTGACTCCCGCGCCAATACCAGGAACCTTGTTCAGCATTTCGATCTCCACCCCCTCGTTTGGCTGGAGGCGAATAATCAGCTTGTTGGACGGCAAGTTTTTATAACTTTCCCGGAAGATGTTGTGCGGCAGCCTTTTAAAATAGATCACGACCTCGGAGAGCTTGCTGGTCATACGCTTGCCGGTGCGCAGATAGAAAGGCACCCCCGCCCAGCGCCAGTTGTCGATATCCACCCGGAGGGCGACAAAGGTTTCTGTGAAACTTTTAGGGTTGCCAGCCTCTTCCTCGTGATAGCCCGGCACCGGCCCGCCCTTGAGAAATCCGGCGCTGTACTGGCCTCGAACCGTTTTTTCCTCAACATTGTCGTGAGTGATAGGGCGCAGGGCCTTAAGAACTTTAAGTTTTTCATTGCGGATGCTCTCACTGCCCAGGGTGACCGGCGGCTCCATGGCCACCAGGGTGAGGATCTGCAACAGGTGGTTCTGCACCATGTCGCGCAACTGGCCGGACTTGTCGAAATATCCCCAACGGCCCTCGATTCCCACCTCCTCGGCCACAGTGATCTGCACATGGTCGATGGTGGTGTTGTCCCAGTTGGTGGTAAAGATGGAGTTGGCAAAACGGAGCGCCACCAGATTGAGCACGGTTTCCTTGCCCAGGTAATGATCGATCCGGTAGACCTGTTCTTCCTTGAAGAAGCGCGCTACCGCGTCGTTGATGACCTTTGAGGAGGCAAGATCGGTGCCCAGGGGTTTTTCCAGCACCACCCTGGTCTGTTCGGTGATCAGCCCGGCCTGAGACAGCCCCTTGCAGATTTCGCCATAGATGGAGGGCGGCACGGCGCAGTAGTTGACCATCACCCGCCGGGCCGGATCAATAACCTCGCAGAGCTTGCTGTACTGGTCGTAGCTGGCAAGATCGAGCTGCACATAGTACAGCCGCTCGGAAAACCGCTCCCAGACCGTGTCATCAACCGCCTCTTTCATAAAAGAGTCCAGACTGTCCCTGGCCAGATCGATATACGCCTCAAGGGTCAGCTCCCGGCGCGCCACCCCGACAATCCGCAGGCCTGGCTCAAGGAGACCGGCTTTGTCCAGCTGGTAGAGCGAAGGCACCAGCTTATGGGTGGCCAGATCGCCATGGGCTCCGAATAAAACAAAATCACATGGTTGCATTTTTTTCTCCTTGAATTTTGCAGACTTTTTCAAAGGAACAACCCAGCTCATCCTGCTTCTCTTACACCCAAAGGGCATAAGTTTCGTTTGCACCCTAAAGGGCATAAAATCCGGCAAGCTGCTCAACTCAGCTTTAAAAAGACGTAACTGCTCAGAAATTGGACTTTAGAATTCAAGCGCCAACAGGAAAAAGCCAGCAATAACATGCTCCTGAATCCTGACGCCTGAATTCTAATGTGGTTACTAAGAGACTACGGCTGTTTCAAAAATGAAGTCAAGGAAAATATGGGGATCTTTGCGCGGACGAGCAGGCAATTTATGTTGAAGAGAGCCTGGATCATTGCCGAGGAGGGAATAAAAATCCTTCCCAAACCAGCGCTGCTTCCCGTATATAGATGCCATGCCTGCCAACGACTCTCGCCCTGGCTTTGCCCAGCGGATGACCAAGGAAGAAATCAACACCTGCCCGGTGCGGAGATGGGAGGGGCCGACCCATGTGGTTCGCACGGCAGCGGAGTTGAGCCAGGCTGTCCGCGCCCTGGCGGATGAGACCATCCTCGGCTTTGACACGGAAACCCGGCCCGCCTACCACAAGGGCGAAAGCTACCTGCCCTCGCTTGTGCAACTGGCCGGGGAAAAAGAGGTCTATCTCTTTCAGTTGAAACATCTCGGGCTGCCCGAGCCCTTAAGGGAAATCCTGGCCAATCCCAAGGTGGTCAAGGCTGGGGTTTCCCTGGCCTATGATCTTCAGGAACTGCACCATCTGGCCCCGTTCAGGTCGGCAGGCTTCGTGGATCTTGGCAATCTCGCCAAGCAGGCCGAGATAAAAAATCACGGCCTGCGAGGTCTGGCCGCAGTAATGCTCGGTTTCCGCATCGCCAAGGGGGCGCAGACCTCGAACTGGGCCAGGGATGTCCTTGACCCGATTCAGATCCAATACGCCGCCACCGATGCCTGGGTGGGGAGGGAGTTGTATCTGAAATTGCGACCAGACAGTGAGAACTCCATCCGCTGAAGCACTCACAAGCACCAATCAGAAATCAAACAACTCGCTTAACAGGCTCTTATGCTTGTGTTTTTTGTGGTACTCCTTTCCTCGCGGATCGTAACCACCTTGATAATGTTGTGTGGGCTGCGGCGGCATAACCTGCTGCTGCATAACCGGCGCGGCGGAACGATCAATGATCTTGTCCAGCTCCCCCCGATCCAGCCACACACCTCGGCATTGTGGACAATAATCAATCTCCACTCCCTGCCGATCCGTCATAACCAGGTCTATCTGCGTGCATACCGGACATTTCATTGCCTGTCTCCTTCTGGTTTATTTTTATCGCTTTTCTTTTTGTTCCACAGCCTCTTTTCAATCTCTATTATCACAAAAACCACCACCCCGGCCACCCCGGTCCGGCCCCAGACCGCCAGATCAATGGGCGCGCTCTGGAACAGTCTGTTCATCACCGGCAGATGGGTGTAGGCGACCTGCACCAGGGTCATGGCGACCACGCCGCCAAGCACCCAGAGGTTTGAGAAAAAGCCGAGCTGGAAAATGGATTTATCCAGAGAGCGGCAGTTGAAGAGATAAAAAAGCTCGACCATGACAAAGGCATTGACCGCGGCGGTGCGCGCCTCGGCAAGGGTGGCGCCGACGGAGAGTTCCCAGGAAAAAAGCCCGAAGGCCGCGCCCAACATCAGAAAACTCACCAGGGTAATCCGGAAAATCATACTCTGGCTCAGGATGGGCGAGTTCGTCTCCCTGGGGGGACGCAGCATGATGCCCGGCTCCTTGGGTTCAAAGGCCAGAGCCAGGCCGAGAAACCCGGCGGTGGTCATATTGATCCAGAGGATCTGCACCGGCAGGATGGGCAGGGTGACCCCAAGAAAGATGGCGGTGAGGATGACCAGCCCTTCGCCGAGGTTGGTAGGCAGAGTCCAGGTAATGAACTTGAGCAGGTTGTCGAACACCCCCCGGCCTTCTTCGACCGCCGCTTCGATGGAGCTGAAATTATCATCGGTGAGCACCATGTCCGCCGCTTCCTTGGCCACCTCGGTTCCGGTGATGCCCATGGCTACCCCGATATCCGCCCGTTTAAGGGCCGGGGCGTCGTTGACCCCGTCACCAGTCATGGCCACCACCTGACCCCTGGCCTGGAGCGCCTCCACCAGCCGGAGTTTCTGCTCCGGGGTCGCCCTGGCAAAGACCACGGTGTCTTCAGCCCGGTCAATGAATTCGCTGTCCGAGAGTTTTTCCAGCTCCGCGCCGGTGAGTACCGAAACCCCATCTCCATGGATTGAGCCCAGGTTGTAGAGCCCGACCTGCCTGGCAATGGTGGCGGCAGTAAGAGGATGATCGCCGGTGATCATCTTGACCCTGATCCCGGCGGCCTGACAGATCTTGACCGCCGCAACCGCTTCCGGCCTCGGCGGGTCGATCATCCCCTGCAGACCGAGAAAGACCAGGCCGGAGGTCAGATCGGCATGGTATATCTCCTGTATTTCCGGGGCCATCCCCTTGCGGGCCATGGCAAGTACCCGCATTCCCCTGGCGGCCATTTCCTCCACCGCCTCATGAACCTCGGCAACACGCAGCGGAACCGGGTTGCCCAGCGCATCAAGCTGATTCTCACATCTGGCGAGAACCGCCTCCACCGCACCTTTTAGATAGACCATGCGGGGATTGCCCGCGCCAGCGTCGTGCAGAGTGGCCATGTACTGATGCTCCGACTCAAAGGGCACCGTGTCCAAGCGGGGGCTTGCGACGACGGTTTCCGGGCCGAGGCCGCCTTTGCGGGCCGAGGTCAGCAGCGCCCCCTCAGTGGGATCACCATGCACCTGCCAAACCCCGTCTTCTTCCCCAAGCTGGCTGTCGTTGCAAAGCAGCCCGGCCCGCAGACATTCCAGCAACGCTGTCGAGGTGCTGGTCGTGCTGGCGGCAGCCGCCTCCGCCTCCCCCTCAATCCTGCCCTGCATGGGATTGTATCCGGTGCCGGTTACTGTGTACGCCAAGCCGCCCGCCACGATCTCCTGCACGGTCATCTGATTTTCAGTGAGAGTGCCGGTTTTATCGGTGCAGATCACCGTGGTGGAGCCGAGGGTTTCCACTGCGGGCAGTTTACGGATAATAGCCCTTTTCTTTGCCATGCGCGAAACGCCGATGGCCAGGGTGATCGTTACTGCCGCAGGCAGACCTTCGGGGATAGCGCCTACGGCCAGAGCCACTGCGGCCATGAACATATCGACAAAGGTTTGGCCCCGGAGAAGCCCGACCACAATGGTCAGCGCCGCCAAGCCCAGGATCACGTAGAGCAGGACGTTACTGAACTCGCTGATCTTGCGGGTGAGCGGGGTGGCCAGCGCCTCGGCTGCAGAAATCAACTGAGAGATACGCCCCACCTCGGTTGCGTCCCCGGTGGCGGTGACAATGCCTGTCCCCTGTCCGTAAGTGACCAGGGTCGAGGCATAGGCCATGTTCCGTCGGTCGGCCAGAACTGTCTCATGGCCATGCAACCCGTGGTTCTTGGCAACGGGCGCCGATTCGCCGGTGAGAGCCGCTTCAGCGATCTGCAGATCGCGCACCTGAAAAAGCCGCAGGTCAGCGGGCACCTTGTCACCGCTTTGCAGGAAAACGATGTCGCCGATCACCAGCTCCGTAGCCGGGATGCGCCGCTTCTCCCCCTGCCGCAAGACCATGGCCTCGGTGATCATGGTTCGGGCCAGGGCAGCCAGGGCATTGACCGCCTTGGCCTCCTGGAGATAGCCGATAACGGCGTTGACCAGCACTACCCCGAAGATAACCCCGGAATCCACCCACTCCTGTAAAAAAGCGGTGATAAAGCCCGAAACAATGAGGATATAGATCAGGGGCTGGTGGAACTGGAGCAGAAACCGGATCAGCGGCCCCTGACCTTGCTGAGCGGTGATCGTATTCGGGCCAAAGGCTTCCAGACGATGTTCGACCGCGAACCGGTCAAGCCCCCGTTCCCGGTCTGTCTCCAGCAACTCCGTCACCTCATCGATTGGTATATGGTGCCAGTGTCTGGCGATTAAATTCATATCTTTCATGGATGTCTCCTGTATGTTCAGCCGCAGTGGCAGCGGTCAGCTATCAACTTTTTTTGCACTCAAAGAGCATAAAATCCGGCAAGCTGCTCAACTCAGCTTGAAACTGGATCAGACTTTTGCCGCGCTTGAGTTGCCTCGCCAGGGGCAACACCTCGGGGGCGTGGACATGGCAAAGCACCTCTTTCATCTTGCAGAGGATCTGGTGCTCGCCGCAAAACAGCGCCTGGTAGCGGGTCAGCAGTTCCTGCAGATACTCCCGCAGTTCAGCGTCCATCGTGGCGGGGGCTGACTCACTCGGATAGCGACCCCGCAGACGTTCAAAAAGCAGAGGGTCAGCAATGGCGCCCCGGCCCAGCATCAACCCGGCCGCCCCGGTTTCAGCCAGAACCCGCTGACCAGTGGCCGCGCTGAAGATATCCCCATTGGCGATGACCGGCAACGGGGTCTGCCGCACCACCTCGGCGGTGAGCCCGTGATCCGCCGGGCCGCGATAAAGCTGCTGCACAGTGCGCGGATGGAGTACGAGAAAATCGATGCCGCTGTCGGCAAAGAGCGGCAACAGGGAAAAGATCTGGGCCGGATCGTCAAAGCCGGAGCGCACCTTGACGGAGAAACTGCCGACAATCTCCCGGCGCAGAAGGTCGAGCATCCGCGCCAGGGCCAGCGGCTCGCGCAGCAGGGCGCCGCCCGCAGTCTGGCTGGTCATCCGGCCATAGGGACAGCCAAGGTTGATGTTGAGATGTTCGGCCCCCAGCTCCTGCACGGTATTGGCCGCCGCCAGCAGGGCCTCGGGGTCGGCGCCGATCAGCTGCACCACCAGCGGCACCCCGCCGCCAGCGCTGACCACCTCCTGCCGGTCATTAGCGGTGATATTTTTTCTGACGCTCGCCTTGACCCGGACAAATTCGGTAAAGACCACATCGGGCCGAACCCGCTCGATAAACAGCCCGCGCAAGGCCCGGTTGGTAAGACCCTGCATCGGGGCCAGCATCAGGGGCAGGCTTCCTGGCGCCCAGGGCAGCTTAGGGTTATGGTGTTTTTCAGGCATCAGTGAAGAACTCCCAGGGTAAAAATCCACGGCTGTTGGTGCATACCCTGTCCGGGGCCTGGCCGTCAAGACCTGCCTTGCGCCTTGCCAGCGTTGCCCGCTTGCCAAACACCTGCGTCAGGAAGTCGCCCTCCCGATATTTTTGTAGTATTGACAATTGATTGAGCTTGCAGGATGCCTTTGGAGGCTTGCTTGAATCAGAACCCGCTGTAAGCGGATCAGTACCGGACAATATGGACAAAACACACCCAAGTTGCCTTCCATGTGAAAGTAAACGGGAAATACGAGGAATGGCCCTAATTTTCCGGACATGGTTTGTCCCAGTCAGGGTGTTTGTAAGGCCGCAGAGGTTTTCCCTTGCGGCCTTTTCTGCTTTTTTGGGTTCTCCGGTGGTGGAAACCAGATAGGAAATAATGGAGAAAATCGGGATAACCCCAGATTCTGTCGCGTTCAAATTGTCCAATCTTCGACATTCAGGGCGGCGACCTGCGCAAAAGCACGATCATTTGTCACAAGTACTGCTCCAACGCTAAGTGCGTGCATGGCGATCAGTAGATCAAGCGGTGCAAGTATCTTGCCCTGACGCTCCATCTCGGCCCGTCCAGTTCCGTAATGCTCCGCGACGGCGCTATCCCATGGCAGGACATCGACGCGCCGCAGGAGTTCCCTCACGGCGAGATGCAGCCGTTTGGCCTCTGGCCGCCTGGCCAGACCAAAAAGCAGTTCCCCTTCGGTGATAGCCGAAACACAAAGGGCTGCCATTGGTGCGGCTATTACATGTTGGGCGACAGTTGGATGCTCCTTGAGCAGGTGGCTCACGGTGTTTGTATCCAGCATGTAACGCCTCATTCGGCCCACCCCTTAAAGGGATCACGATCTTGCGCTCCCTGAGCACGTTCTTTTTCATCCAGAAAATCGTTCGCCACATTTGCCCCCTTGAGCGTGGCGAAGAAATCATCCCAATTGGCTGGCTTGCGCGACAGAATTATGTCGTCAGTTTCCGGATCCTTACGGATAAATACTTCCTTGACGTTAAACCGGTAAGCCGCAGGCAGTCGGACGGCCTGGCTACGGCCATTGGTGAATAGTTTTGCTGTCTGACTCATGAACGCACCCCCTCGTTGGTATATATCAAAATATATACCTGTAAGCACAACATGTCAAGCGGGGTTATCTTGAGCGGGATCAGGGCAGGAATTCGGGTTCAGAGCACGTTTCAGACAAACGGATACACGTGTTCTGAACCCGATTAAAATTATCTTAAATTAAAAAGACCAGTTTGTGCCTATGCTGTAAACATTGGCACCACCGCTGGCGATGGAAGTATTGGCACGCAAGACACCCGATTGGCTGAAGCGATACTGGGCACCCACGGCAATGGCCTGTTCACCCTCAAAGCTGCCCACGCCCACGCCAAGAGCGAAGGTCTTGTTCAAATCCAAGCCGGCAATGCCGTTCATGGCGGCAACGCCGGCAATACCCTTATAGGCGGATTGCAATTGCCGCCAGTTGACCGCGTCGAAGTCCTGCGTACCGTCAGCTACGCCGGTCACTTTTACCGGAGCGCCGTTCGCCACATTGGCAAATTTGGCGCCGTTGTCGTCCAAGGTCATGCTGGTTGAGGTGTTGCCGCCAGAAATAGTGGTCTTGGACTCCTGCACCACCACACCATGGATATTGCCTGCGGTGTTGGCTACGGTTAAGCTTGCCGTGCGCTCAGTAGTATCACCGATGGTCATTTGTCCGTTGGCATTAGTCAGGATGTTGCTCGCGCCGATCTCGGTTGCTTTCATGCCGGAGTTGGTGGTTGACAGGCTGCTGGCGTTGTTGGCAACCGACAACGTGGCGTTGCCGCCCCTTGCGGTTACCGTGGCGCCTGTGTTCGTGCTGCCCAAGGTGTTGGTGCTGGCGGCGGCTGAGTTCGTGCCGATGTTGTTGGCCGTGGCAAACCCATTAACCCCGATATTGTTGGTGGCGCTGTTTATACTGGTGGTATTGGCAGAGTTACCCATGGTTGTTGCGCCAGTTGAGGTGCCGGTGTTGATGTTGGTGGCGCTGTTGACGCTGGCGTTGATGGTGGTGGCGCCGGTGATCCCCGTGGTACCCAGGATGGTGTTGGTCGAAGTCGCCGAACCGATGTTGTTGGCGGTCGTCCCAGCGGTGCCGATGTTGTTGGTGGAACCCGCAAAGGCACCGATGGTATTGGTGGAAAGCGCGGCAGAACCAATGGTGTTGGTTGTGCCGGCAGCGGTCAGGTTGCCGCTTACGCCCAGAGTACCGGTCACGGTCGAATTGCCGGTGATGGCTGCGCCGCCTGAGGTAATGGCCAAGCCGTTGTTCCCCGTAATCAGACCTGTCGACGTCAGTGCTCCACCAGTGGTAGTCAACCCGCCGCCAGTGGCAAGATCGGTTGCCCCGGAAGTCGTCAGGGTGGTGACGCCAGAAACGGCGCCGGCTTCGGTGATGCCGCTATTGTTGTTGTCAATGCCGCCGGCGTTGGTAATGCCGGTGGTGGTCGTTGACCCGGTTGTCCGGAGGTTTGTGATATAAACACCGGTGTCCAGTACTTCTACAATACCCCCCCAGCCCCAGCCCCAGTTCTGATGGTTACCCCCTCGCCAGCTCCGGCGTTATCGCTGTTGCCTGTAATGGTAATATTGGTACGAGCGCTGGCCGTAATTTCTCCACCACCGTCGGCTGTGCCGCGCACTGCAAGAGTGGCTTTATCAGTACCACCGACCCCAGTGATAATTACGCCATCGGTAAGAGGGGCGTTATTATCAGTGTTGCCGGTGATGTTATAATTGTTCGAAGACGACACATCGACATCCGCAGCTATTGCCGAGGCCGGCGCAAACACCACCGCTGCCATCGAGGTTATCGCAACACCGAAGAAAATCTGCTGCAATCCTACTTTTGAGATCCGTTTTTCATTTTTACTCCTCCCCATAATGTAGTTAAATACCCGAACCAACACGGAACAAACCGCCTCTACAGCACAACCTCCTTTTTTATTGATATGCAGCCGCCATTGCCGGTCGGCATCAAAAACACTTTGGTGGCGACACCACCGTCAAGATATCCTTGCGCAGTGGCCCAGTCTTCTTGAGGGTGGAGAACTGCTTGCTGGCAACGACCTCGCACTTTTGTGGCCAGTACATCACGGCATCGTAGGCCGCACCGCAGCCGTTGGCCTGATTCGGGGCGAAGGTGACGGAAACATAAGCGCTGCCGCTCTCGGTGGGCACTTCCATGGCCAGCGGGACGAGGCGTTGATCAGGCGGGTTGGGTGGTAACATCAAAAACGCCCCCGCCTGCGGACCGTAGTTGAGAAAATTGGTGACTTGGTTGATACGGCTGGCGCAATTAAGCACGCCCTTCTGTACGGCGGCCTGGGTGATGGCATTGGCGCCCCCGTCGGGAGCGGGCTGGGGATTTACGTTGACTACGGGCTCGGCCGAGAATGCCACCGTTGCTTCCAGGCAACCCGCGATGGCCAACAACACAACCGTGACGAATATCCCAGCTTTATCCCGGCAATCGGATGCCAGCCCATTAGCCACGCGATTCAACATCAGAACTCTCCTTGAAATACGCAAACCTAAAAACTCCGGTAGCCAGCGCCGTAATATCAATCAATATGTCTTTTTACCCCCCCATCTTTGTCAAGCAAAAAAACCAACGGGGAAAACGTTGGGGGAAATTGGGAGGGGATACGTTTCAGACAAACGGATAAACAGGGGCTGTTTTAGGTCATGTACCACCGGCAAAGCCGGTGGCTTGAATTCCTGAACCGCTCAAAGCGGTTGAAAACCTGGAGCCACCTAAAG
>MGTC01000016.1 GCA_001799255.1 Deltaproteobacteria bacterium RIFOXYD12_FULL_55_16 | reverse complement strand
AGGCGCGACCGCGCTAACTTGCTGTCTTGTCAATACTTTTTTCTGCTTCTGGCAGATTTTTTCAAAGATCGCGAAACTCTAAAGTCCAGTAGAGGTTGTCCCATGTCCAATATTGAACAAGAACCGGCCTTCTTTTTTGAAGCGCGCGATATTTTCAAGGAATACTGCGAGCATGGTAGCCTGCAAGTGCTCGCCGGGGTAAATCTGCGCCTGGTTGCCGGGGAAATGGTTGCGGTGGTCGGCGCTTCCGGCACCGGGAAAACCACCCTGCTGCATATCCTGGGCGCCCTTGATCACCCTAGCCGGGGCCAGGTTTTTTGCCGTGGTGAAAATGTTTTTGAGAAAACTGCTGATCAACTGGCTCTGTTTCGCAACCAGGTTATTGGTTTTGTTTTTCAATCCCATAATCTGCTCCCGGAGTTCAACGCCCTGGAAAACGTTCTGCTGCCTGGACTTATTGCCGGGCAGCAGCGTTCAGCGCTGGCCGGTTATGCGGAATATCTTCTGGAGCGGGTGGGGGTCTTGACTCGCTCCACCCACAAGGTGGGGGAGCTCTCCGGCGGCGAGCAGCAGCGGGTTGCCCTGGCCCGGGCCCTGATCATGAAACCTGCGGTTCTTCTGGCTGATGAGCCCACCGGGAACCTTGACCCTAAAACCGGGCTTAAGGTTTTTGAGCTTATCCAGGAGTTGAGCGAAACCCTGTCTCTGGCAACGGTAATGGTGACGCATAACCTTATCCTGGCTCGGCGGATGAGTCGTTGTCTCACTTTGCGGGACGGGGGCTTATATGAAACAATGGATGAGAGCAAAGATTCTTGACAGTAGGGCCAAGGCCTGATAATTCTGATAACCTAACAGATCGCCTGTAGATTTCCACATTCCGGGGCGGTCAATCAAGTCCTTCCACTGCGAAATCGAGAGCATGAAACAAGATAACTTAATCCGGCACATATTCCAACCCTGTGGTTTTTCCGGGGCCATCAAGATTGTTGTTGCAATCCTTGTCCTTGTTGCCACCTCTGGCCTTCTGCCTCTGACCGGAATGGCCTTTGCTGCGGGTCTTGAGCCGAACACAGTCATTGTTCCCCCTAGGATAAATGCCCAGGCCGGGGTTGACCAGCTTCTCGTTTTAAGTGACAAGACCCTGCTGGAGGTGGCGCAGAGCAAGGGCCTGGCGATGCTGCCCAGAGAAGAGGTAAAACAAAAACTCGGCTATGAGCAGTGGCCTCCCAAGGCGGAGGCTCTGAAATCGTTGATCTCCTCTCCGGCGGTCAACTATGTGGTGGCTGGTAGTATCACCAAGCTTGGCGAGCAGCTCAGTCTGGATTTTGTTGTCTATGACATCTTTGGCCATAATCCCCCCAAATTTTATTATCAGGTCAGTAACAACGAGGCCGGATTGCAGAAAACCCTGGCCCAGATAGTCAGCGATATTCTTGCCCACACTGGCCAATATTTTCTCATTCACTCTATTGCTGTCGCCGGAAACATCCGTACCGATTCCGGGGCTATTATGCGGCAGGTGAAAAGCCAGGCAGGGGATCGCTATGCCCCGGAACTCTTGCGCGCTGATCTGAAAAGCATCTTTCAGATGGGCTACTTTGAGGATGTGCAGATCCTGGTAAATGATACTGAGAAAGGCAAGGACATCATCTTTCAGCTCAAGGAGAAAGCGGTAATTGGACAGGTTCTTGTAAGCGGCGCAAAGGAGCTTGAGGAGAAAGAGGTGAAAGAGGTGGTAAGCGTCTCTCCTAATACCATCATTAACACCAAGGAGGTGCAGGCCTCTGTTGAAAATATCCGTAAACTCTATAAGGACAAGGGCTTCTATCGAACCAATGTTGCCGCCAAGCTCAACTATATTACGTCTGACAAGGTAAATATCACCTTTGACATCGAAGAAGGCGTCAAGATGTATATCAAGGGGATCCGTTTTGTCGGCAATAAGGCTTTTACCGAGAAGGAATTGCGCAAGGAGATGACCACCTCGGAAAAAGGGCTGCTCTCCTGGTTTACCGAGTCTGGCAAACTGAAGCGTGATCTGCTGGAACAGGATCGCTCCCGGATCGGCGCCCTGTATCACAACAGTGGCTACATCGAGGCCAAGATCAGTGAGCCGCTGATAACCGATGAAGGTGATTGGCTCTTTGTTACCTTTGATATTCAGGAGGGCAATCGCTATCGGGTCGGCACCATTGAAATTGAGGGAGACATCCTTGGCGACAAAAATGAGCTGTTCAGTCTGGTCGAGTTGAGCAAGGAGAAGTTTTTCAGCCGCAAGATTCTGCGGGAGGATGTTTTGCGGCTCACCGATCGTTACGCGGAAAGTGGCTATGCCTTTGCCGAGGTGGAGCCCAAGATCAGCAGAAATGAAGCGGACAAGCGCATGGATTTGTCGCTCAAGATTGCCCAGGGACATCTGGTACATATAAACCGGATCAATATCAAGGGTAACACCCGAACCAGGGACAAGGTCATCCGCCGGGAAATGCAGGTCAAGGAGGGCGGGCTGCTTGATGCGAGCGCGGTCAGAAAGAGCAGCGAAAGGCTGCAGCGGCTTGGCTTCTTCGAAGAGGCGACCGTGACCCCTGAGCCAACCATGCAGGAAGACATCATGGATGTGACAGTCGAGGTCAAGGAGAAGCCCACCGGCACCTTCAGTATCGGCGCCGGTTACAGTTCGGTAGACAACCTTCTGTTCATGGGCGAAATCAGTGAAAACAATTTTCTTGGCAAGGGGCAGCGTCTCTCTCTGCAAGCCAACCTGAGCTCCACCAGCAACCGGTACAACTTCAGTTTCACCGAGCCCCATCTCAACGATACCATGCTGCTGTTTGGTTACGATCTTTATAACTGGTCACGAAAATACGACGATTACACCAAGGATTCCACTGGCGGCGCCCTGCGTTTTGCCTATCCGGTCTGGAACAAGTGGCATCTTGGCTGGGGTTATGGCTTTGATGACACCAAGATGACGGATGTTCTTGAAACTAATACCTCGGAGACTATTCGGGAGTCCCTGCTTCTTGAAACAACCAGCTTTATCCGGATCGGGCTTTCCAAGGATACCAGGAACAAGCTGACCGATGCTTCAAAGGGCTGGCTGACCAATTATTCCATCAAGCATGCCGGCGGGCTTTTGGGGGGCGACAGCGCCTTTACCAAATATGAGGCCACTTCCGGCTGGTACTATCCCTTGAAGTGGGACACCGTTTTTCATGTCAAGGGCTCCATCGGCTATGTTATGGAAAACGAGGAAGGAAAGCTGCCGGTGTATGAAAAATTCTACCTGGGTGGACTCAATACCATCAGGGGCTTTGACAGCGGCAAGATCAGCCCTCTGGAAATAAATGCCGATGGATCTACCTATTCCAGGGTTGGCGGGGAAAAGATGTGGTATGGCAATCTGGAATGGATATTTCCCATTGCCAAGGATATCGGCCTGAAAGGCCTGGTGTTCTTCGATGTCGGTAACGTCTACACCAATTCGCAAACCTGGGATATCGCTGATCTTCGTTACAGCACCGGCCTTGGTTTTCGCTGGTTATCGCCCATGGGCCCTCTGCGTCTTGAATGGGGCTGGAATCTTTCCCCGAACGAGGGGGAGAAGCAGGGCGTCTGGGATTTCAGTATCGGCGGGGGTTTTTAGGGGATGCCCGTATCTGAGAATTCAGCAGTAACCCTGACGAACTGCAGTTATTACCAGTCACAATCTTCCGGTGTCCTGGTTGTCTTTCAGACAAGAAATGGACAATAAACTTACGGCCCTCTTTACCGAGGGCCGATCCGTTAATATTCTCGGTCTGCGCGGCAGCGCTGCCGCCTTTTATCTTGGCCGCGTTGCCCGGCTTGGGCAACGTCCCATTCTCTGCCTAACGCCCAGTGAAACCGCAGCCCAGCATCTTGTTCAGGATCTTGCCCTTTTCAGCGCTGCCCCTGTCCTCTATTTCCCTGGCCATGAAATCCCCCCCTATACCCCGTTGTCGCCAGACAGCCGAACCGTGGCCGAACGTCTGGCTGTCTTGTTTCAGCTCCACAGCGCTGATAAGCCCTTTATCCTGGTCATGTCCATTGAGGCCTTGCTGAGAAGGGTTCTTCCCCGCGCCTTTCTGGCAAACCTGGCCGAGCTGGTCATGCGGGGCGAGGATGCCGATCTTGATGGGCTGATCGCCTCCCTGGTCGCCTGTGGCTATGATGCGGCGGCGCTGGTGCAGTCCGTTGGTGAGTTCAGTCTGCGGGGCGGCATTCTGGATATCTTTCCCACTGGTTTTGAAATGCCGGTGCGTCTTGATTTTTGTGGCGATACCGTCGAGTCCATCCGCAAGTTTGATCCCATCAGTCAGCGCTCGGTTGAGGAGCTGGAGGAAATCGTTCTTCTGCCAGTGAGCGATATCCTCTATCCTGCCGGGGAGCAGGAGTTGCGGCGTCTTCTTGCTCGCTTCCAGGCCGCAGCCGTTGATTTTGCCTGGGACAGCGAACGGGTCAGGATCATGGAGGATTGTCTTCAGCATCGCCAGCGTTTTCCCGGGATTGAATTTCTCCTGCCACTTTTTTGCGAAACCTCGACCGTGCTTGACTATCTGCCGGAAGAGACAATCGTTTTTTTCTCCTCGCCAACCGCAATCGTGGAAAGTCTTGCCCTTTGCCGGGAAAGGATTGAGGCAAATTTTGCCGAGGCATCCGCAGCTCGCCTGCCGGTCTTGCCGCCGACACAGATATTTCTAGCTGAAAGTGAAGTGGGTGAGCAGCTGGCCAGGTTCCGGTGCGGACGATTCTACGATTTTGCCCATCCAGACATGGAAGAGGGCGAGATCCTGGAGATAGCCTGCGGTAATCATGTCCTGCTCAGGCAGCATCTTGAGTTGCAGCGGAGAAATCAAGGGGTGATGCCCGAACTGGCCAGACAGTTGCAGGCCTGGCTTGAGGGTGGAGATTCCGTTTTTTTTGCCTGCCGAACCAGGCGGCATGCGGAGCACATGGCGGAACTGCTTCGGCAGTACGATCTGCCGGTTGCTGTAACCGGAGCCCCGGTGGAGGAGATTGTTTCTGCCGAGCGGGCGATTATTCTCGTGGATTCGCCGCTGGCCGCAGGCTTTGATCTGCCAGGCGCGCGGCTGCATTGGGTCTCGGAAAGCGAACTTTTTGGCGAGCTTCGCCTTGGGTCGGGCAAAAAGAAGGGCGGACAGCGAAGCAGGCCAGCGGTAAGCTTTGCCGAGCTTAAGGTCGGCGATATTGTAGTTCATCTGGCCCATGGTCTTGGCAGGTACGAAGGGCTGGTCAATATCGAATTGGGCGGCATAGTCAACGATTTTTTCCAGCTGGTGTACCGTGATGAAGACAGGCTCTATGTGCCGGTAGATCAGCTCAAGGTGATCAGCAGGTATCAGGGGCTTTCCGATACCGAGCCGAAACTTGACAAGCTGGGCGGCAAGATCTGGCAGACCCGCAGGGAAAAGGTGAAGGAAGAGGTCTGGAAGGTGGCCCAGGATCTGCTCAGTCTCTATGCCCGGCGGGCCATGGTGGAGGGGTATGCCTTCTCGCCGCCGGACGAGTTGTTTCATGAGATGGAGGAAGCCTTCCCCTATGATGAGACCGCTGGGCAACTCAAGGCGATCAACGAGGTTCTCGATGATCTCACCTCGCCTAGGCCCATGGATCGACTGGTCTGTGGGGATGTGGGCTACGGCAAGACAGAGGTTGCCATCCGGGCGGCTTTCAAGGTGGTGGCCGATAATTTCCAGGTTGCCATTCTGGTGCCAACCACGGTGCTGGCCGAGCAGCATGCCGTTACCTTTCGCGAGCGCTTGCAGGGCCTTCCAGTTCGGGTGGAAAGTCTGACCCGTTTCCGCAGCCCAGCTGAGCAGAGGCAGATTATTCGGGAACTCCGGGGGGGGAAGATTGATATTGTGGTCGGCACTCACCGGCTGTTGTCTCAGGATGTAGTTTTCAAGCGTCTCGGGTTGCTGATTATTGATGAAGAACACCGTTTCGGCGTCTCCCATAAGGAAAAACTTAAACATCTCAAAAGCCGGGTGGATGTCCTGACCCTGACTGCAACCCCGATTCCCCGCACCTTGCAGCTCTCCCTGCTCAGTATCCGCGATCTTTCCGTGATCAGCTCTCCGCCTGAGTTCCGGCGGCCGGTAAAAACCTTTGTCGCCCGTGATGATGAACTGGTGATCAAAGAGGCCGTGGTTCGGGAGTTGCAACGGGGCGGCCAGGTTTTTCTCGTCCACAATCGCGTCTACTCCATTCAGGAAATGGCAGCCAGGGTGCAAAGGCTGGTTCCAGAAGCACGACTGGCCGTGGCCCATGGCCAGATGCCGGGCAAGGCCCTTGAGGAGATCATGGTCCGCTTTGTCAGGCGGGAGATTGATGTGCTGGTCTGTACCACCATCATTGAGTCAGGCCTTGATATCCCTAACGCCAACACCATTATCATCACCAGGGCCGACCGGTTTGGCCTGGCGGAGATCTATCAGCTGCGCGGCAGGGTGGGGCGGTCGCGGGAACAGGCCTATGCCTATCTGCTGGTGCCCTCTCTGGACGGCCTGTCCAAGGATGCCCAGCAGCGCCTGCGGGCGCTCATGGATTACAATGAGCTTGGCGGCGGCTTCAAGCTGGCCATGAGTGATCTGCAGATTCGGGGAGGCGGCAATATCCTGGGGATCTCGCAAAGCGGCAATATCGCTGCGGTGGGCTATGACCTCTACCTTGAGCTGCTGCAGCAGACTGTTCTCGACCTGAAGCGCAAAGGCGGGGCGCTTGAGCAGACCGCCGAGCAGCTTGAGCCTGAAATCAATCTCAAGCTTTCGGCCTTTCTTCCCGAACGCTATATTCCCACGACGGAACAGCGCTATATTGCATACCGCCGCCTGAGCAACGCAGAGCAAGTGGAAGAGTTGCTGGATCTTAAGGATGAATTTGCCGACCGTTACGGCCAGCTTCCCAGGGAGGCGCTCAACCTGTTTGAGGTGCTGGCCTTGAAAACCCTGCTCAGGCGGCTGTGGATCAGCAAGCTGGAACAGGGGCCTGCCAGTCTTGTCTTCTCCTTTCATGAAAAAACCCCGGTAACTCCTGAAAAAATCATGCGTCTGCTTGAAAAATACAACAATCAAGTGCGTTTTACTCCTGAAGCCCGCTTGATTGTTAAGTCTGAACCTGGAGCCCTGCCGGAAGAGATCTTTAAAAATGCGCAAAATATCCTTGCCCTGCTCGCGGAAGATGACATTTAAAAATGACTGTGGTAAACTTTGGCCGCTATGATTATTTTTAAGTTTAAGAATAATATTTTCAAACCCTTATGAGCAGATTAGTGAAATATTCCAGATATATTTTATGCGCAGTCCTGTGTTTTTTCGTTTCTTCTTTATCTCCCGCTGTCCAGGCGGAGATGCTGGATCGCATCATCGCTATTGTCAACGATGATGTTATCACTCTGACCGATCTTAACCGGGAAGGGGCGGCCTTGTTTCTCCGGATCACCCAGGAGGCTCCGCCGGAACAGGTTGAACGGACTCTGGTGAAAGCCAGGGAGGAGATGCTTTCCAGCCTTATCGACAAGCTCATTGTTGCGCAAAGGGCTAAGAAAATGGGGGTTTCGGTGGCAAACCCAGAGGTGGACAGCGCGATTGGCAGGATAATCGAGGGTAACAAAACCACCCCGGAAAAGTTCTGGCAGCAGATGACGCTCATGGGCGCCAGCGAACCTGACTACCGGGAGATTATCAGAAGCCAGATCCTCCAGGAAAAACTGATCGATTACGAAATCCGTTCACGGGTGGTGGTGAATGAGGAGCGGATTCGGGAATTTTATGAAAAAAATTATACTCAGAAAATGAAGGAAGACGCTTACCATTTGCTGCAGATGGGCTTTGTCTGGAAGGAAAACACCCCAGCCGCAAAGGATGACGCTCGGAGGCGGGCCGAAGAGGTCAGAAAACAGGCCCTTGCCGGAGAGGATTTTCGCACCCTGGCGCGCCAGTCTTCCAACCTGCCTTCGGCCAAGGATGGTGGAGATATCGGGGTCTTCAAAAAGTCGGAAATGGCCGCCCACATGAAGGTCGGCCTTCTCGGACTTCAGGTGGGCCAGATCAGCGCCATCCAGGAGACCCCGGCAGGGTATCAGTTTTTCAAACTTCTTTCCGATAAGGGAGATGCCAGGCTTCAATCGTCATACGAAACAGTTAAAGAGCAGATCAGGCAGCAGCTGTATGAAGAAGCTCTTAGTAGCCAGTTTCAGAAATGGGTAAAAGAGCTGCGCGATCAGGCGTATATCAAGAAACTGCTTTAACAGACTGTCCTGACAATATCTGAAAAAGGGATATTTTCCATGACCGAGGACTCAATATCTGCGGCGGCAACAAGGGAAACCCTTGGCAGCTTTCTGAAAAGGCATCGACAAAGCCAGGGGAAAGACCTCGGTGAAATCGCGGAAAAAACGCGCATTCATGCCTCAACTCTACGGGCCATTGAGGAGGACAATCACAAGGCTCTGCCAGCGGAGGTTTTCACCAGGGGTTTTGTTAGAAATTATGCGCGATATCTTGGTCTTGATCCCGACCAGGCTTTGGCCTGGTATGTCAAACAGAATAATGGAGAAGTCAGGCCAACGGAAAAAATCAATGTCCGGGAGGTTCTGGCCGGTGAGGTTCTGGCCGAGGCCTGGACCTTACCTCTACGCCGCTTCATTATTTTTTCCCTTGTCGCTGGCCTTCTTTTTCTCGCGGGTTATTTTATCCTTGGTTTTCTGGATTCGCCTGCCCCTTCCGTTGATATCCCCGCAAAAGAGGCGCCCCCCCAAGCTCAGGGTGAACAGCCGCCTTCACTGCCAGCTTCGCTGACTGACGCGCCAGGGGCAGAATCAGGAACCGGGCACCTGGTAACAGAGCAGAGCCCGGAGCGTCAGGATGTGGCCCCGCTGTCCCCTGCGCCTGCGCCAACTGTCTCGCCAACCCTTGCCGTGACGAAACAGCCGGGGATGAATTATGTCCTGGAAGCGAAGTTTACCGAAAAAACCTGGCTTTCCGTGCAGATAGACAAGGAAAAGGTGGAGGCCTTCACTTACCAGCCAGGGGAGCACGCAGTCTGGCAGGCGGAGAAAAAGATCTCCCTTTTTGTCGGAAATGCCGGGGGCATCGTCCTCTTCCTGAACGGTAAACCGGTACCGTCTCTTGGCAAGTCAATGGTTAGCGCCCGAGTTACCTTCCCGGCCGAGTAGCAACAGCGAGAGCAGATGTCCTTGCAGCGAAGTCTGGCTATTGTCCTCCAGGTTAAAGATCATGGGGATTCTGACAAGATTGTCACCATGTATACCCTGGAACACGGGAAGATTGTGTTTATCGCCAAGGGCGCCAAACGCAGCCAGAAACGTTTTGTCAACAAGCTGGAGCTGTTTTCTCTTCTCACCATCCATTTCGCCCCAAGCCGTCATAGTTCGCTCATGCGTCTGGATCAGGCCGACCTGGTGGCGCCTTTTCCGGGATTGCGGCAAAATTACGAACTGTATATCGCTGCCTCCCTGCTCTGTGAACTTGTTCTGCACTGGACCAGGGAGCATGACAGTGATGCGGAACTTTTTCGCTTGCTTGTCTGGGCATTGGAGGGGCTGGCTGCGGCGGAGGGGTCTGTCAATCGCACCATCATTTTCTTTCACGTCAAGATGCTGGATATCCTCGGCTATCGTCCCGATCTGACCGGCTGTCTTGATTGCCGTGTTCTTGGCGCGCCCGGGGTCTTGTATCGTTTTAGCCCCTTGCGCAACGGGCTGGTTTGCAGCCGTTGCGAACCACAGGCCACGGGGAATTCCCAGCCGCTTTCCCTCCAGACCATCCAATTATTACGCCGGGTTCAGGATATGGAGCAAGAAAAACTAGGGAGACTCCAGTTTTCTCTGGCAGCCACCCGGGAGGCCCTTGCCCTGCTGAAAGGCTACGGCAACCATCTCTTGCAGCGGGAGGTGCAGTCTTGGAGCTTTCTGAGCTGAGTGCTTGTTATGCTTTGATTTTATTGAGAAGCCAGGCCATGTTCTGGCCCAGGTCGCGCATGGTTTTCATGCCTTCCTCGTCGTTGGTCACCTCGCCGGGTTCCCTGCCGACGCCGATATTCCAGTAGGAGGAGCCCACCACGATCATCTGGCCGATCAGGAAAAAGGCGTTGAGGGAGTTGAATACCTGATAGGCCCCGGCCCGTCTGACCGCGACCACTCCGGCTCCGGCCTTGCGTTTGAACAGATCGCCGT
>MGTC01000015.1 GCA_001799255.1 Deltaproteobacteria bacterium RIFOXYD12_FULL_55_16 | reverse complement strand
ATCACGGGAGACCTCGAAAAGATACTGCCCGGAAATCAGCGACAAGTACCAGCAGCAGTTGGAGGCCTACCGGATCATGCCCGAGGAGGAGCTGTTCAAGATCCAGGCGGTCAAGGTCGCGGTGCCGGAAAAGGATCTGCCCGGCCGACCCATGCGCCGGGTGCAGTGCGAACGCTGCGGCGACTGGGTGCAGGACTGCCGCGAGGTTCTTGAAAACGGCAAACCCTTATGCAGGCCCTGCGCCTCTGGCCGCTATTACGAAATAATCTAACTGCTTGGAAGTCGGAATTCAGAATTCAGGAGGGCGTATTCACGCAGTATTCTGACTTCTGAATCCTGACTACTGAATTCTAAATCCCCTGGAGCCCGACATGACAAAAACAATCCCGGTAGAACAGGCCGTTGGCATGGTTCTGCCCCACGACATCACCGAAATCCGCAGCGAAGAATTCAAGGGCCGGGCCTTTCGCAAAGGCCACATCATCAGAGAGGAGGATATCGAGCGTCTGAAATGCCTGGGCAAGGAAAACATCTATGTGCTGGAGCTGGGCGAAGACGACATCCACGAAAACGAAGCGGCCGAGCTGATGGCCAAAGCCCTTGCCGGGCCGGGCGTTGAGGTTTCCGGGGAGCCGGTGGAAGGCAAGCTCAACCTCGTCGCGGCCCATGACGGGTTACTCAAGATCGAGGTCGAGGCCCTCTACCAGTTCAACCTGCCAGGCGAGGTCATGTGCGCCACCCTGCACAGCAACACCCCGGTCAAGAAGGGTGAACAACTGGCCGGAACCAGACTTATCCCCCTGGTGGCCAAAAGAGGGGTAGTAAACACTGCGGTTGAGGTGGCAAAAAAAGCCGGGGGCATTATCAGGGTTGCCCAACTGAGACAGGCCAGGGCCGGGCTGATCATCACCGGCAACGAGGTTTTTCATGGCCGGATCAAGGATGCCTTTGAACCGGTACTGCGCCAGAAACTGGAAAAGCTCGGCTCGGAGGTGGTGGCGGTTCGCTTCGCCCCTGACCATATCGAGACCATTGCTGCGGAAATCAACGCCTGCCTGGAGGCGGGCGCGGATCTCATCATCACCAGCGGCGGCATGTCGGTGGACCCGGATGATGTAACCCGCCAGGGCATTGCCAGGGCCGGCGCGACGGATATCGTCTACGGCACCCCGGTTCTGCCAGGGGCCATGTTTCTGATCGGCTATATCGGGGCGGTGCCGGTGCTGGGCCTGCCTGCCTGCGGCATGTTCCACAAGATCACCATTTTTGACCTGATCCTGCCCAGGGTGCTGGGCGGAGAAAAGATCACCCGCCCAGACGTTGCCCGGCTGGGGCACGGCGGCCTGTGTCGACAATGCAAGACCTGCGCCTGGCCCGTTTGCGGTTTTGGCAAATAGCTTCGGAATCTGTCAGGATAAACTCGATCGCCTGCTACCGGAAAGACCACCTCCAACCCTGAGTACAAAAGATGGCCGAGATACTTGTTGTTGACGATGAACCAAGCATGCGGGAGTTCCTCACCATTCTCCTGGAGAAAATCGGCCACGCGCCCCGTGCTGCGGCCAGCGGCGCCGAGGCGCTCGCCCTTCTGCAACAGCGCCAGTTCGACCTGATCATCTCCGACATCCGCATGCCGGATTTGAGCGGCCTCGCTCTTCTTGAAAACATCAAACAGCAGGATCTCTCCGTCCCGGTGGTGCTGATCACCGCCTACGCCTCGCCGGAAGATGCGGTGCTGGCCATGAAAAACGGGGCCTACGACTACATCACCAAGCCCTTCAAGGTGGACGACATTCTCTCGGTTATCAAGTCAGCCCTGGGAAACCGGCCGGAGAAGCCCCCCGTCCGGGAGCGTGATTCTTTTGCGGGTATCATCGGCAACAGCCCGGAAATGCTCAAGATTTACGATCTCATCCAGCGCATCGGCCCAACCCAGGCCAATGTCCTCATCTATGGCGAATCCGGCACCGGCAAGGAACTGGTGGCCCAGGCCATTCACCAGCACAGCAAGGCGGCGGCCAACGCCTTCATCCCCATCACCTGCAGCGCCATCCCGGAAAACCTCATCGAATCCGAACTCTTCGGCCATGCCAAGGGCTCGTTCACCGGAGCGATTGCCAACAAAATCGGGCTGTTCGAGCTGGCCAACCACGGCAGCGCCTTTCTGGATGAAATCGGCGAACTCTCCCCGCTTATCCAGACCAAACTCCTGCGGGTCTTGCAGGAACGGGAGTTCAAGAAAGTCGGGGGCACTGAGACCATCAAGGTCAAGATTCGCATCATTTCCGCCACCAACAAACATCTGGAAGAAGAGGTTCTGGCCGGGAACTTCCGGGAGGATCTTTTTTACCGCCTGGCCGTTATCCCCATCCGTATCCCGCCACTCCGTGAACGCAAAGGGGATGTGCCGCTCCTGGTCGAGCATTTTCTGCAGAAATATTCCGCCCTGTTCGACAAGGAGGTGCAGCAGATCTCCTCCTATGCCCTGAAGGTGCTGATGGACTACGATTTTCCTGGCAATGTCCGCGAACTGGAGAATATTGTGGAACGAGGGGTGGCCCTGGAATCCTCCAACATCATCCTGCCGGAAAGCCTCACCCTGTCAGGACACCGGGCGGGCCGCTCCCCTGATCCTGGCCATGCCGAAAAGGCGGCCTCTGCTGCAACAACGGAGGAACTCGCCTTTACCCTGGGCTTTGAACACTACCTCGCCGACATTGAAAAAAAGCTGCTCGAAACGGCCCTGGCCCGGACAAAAAATTCCAGGATGAAAGCCGCATCTCTCCTGAAAATGAGCTTTCGCTCCTTCCGTTACAAGGCGAAAAAATATAACCTCTAAGGGAACTGAATAGTTTCCGTTTGGATGATGCATCCTTGCCCTATTTTCTCAAGGCCACATGAAACTCTCCAGCCTCTGCCCGCATACCGGCTCGTCTGCCGCCAATAATCATCTCAGAAAACAGATCCAATGGCTGCTGTTTTTCAGGGTGCTTTTCCTCTCCCTGATGCTGGGGGTCAGCATCCTCATCCAGACAAAAGCCCCAGCCATCTTTCTTCCGCCGCTGCACTATCTTGCCTATTTCATTGCCGGGCTCTACCTGTTCACCATCCTCTCCGCCCTGGCCATCAAGCTGATTCAGTGCTACTCCCTCTTTGGCTACCTGCAGATTACCCTTGATACCCTCCTGGTGACGCTCCTGGTTTTTTTCACCGGCGGCAGTCAGTCTGTTTTCACGGTGGTGTATTTTTTTCCCATTGTCATGGGGGCCTTCATGCTTTTCCGGCAGGGCAGCCTTTTATTTGCCACCCTGAGCACCCTGCTCTTTGGCGCCCTGCTCCTGGTCGAATATGGCGGCCATGCTTCTCACTTTGTCCCGGTCTACCCTGGCCAGCTGAACAACTTCCAGATGCTTCTCCATTATTTCACCATTTACAGCCTCACCTTTTTCCTGGTCGCCATCTTGAGTTCCATGCTCTCAACCCGGCTCCAAAAGGCCGAAGCGGAACTGTTCCAGACCATAAGCGACTATGGTCGGCTTTCCTTTCTCTACAAACAGATCTTTGATGACATCAATACCGGCATTATCACCGTTGACGCTGAACGCAGGATAACCTCCGTCAACCGGGCGGCGGAACGCATAACAGGCTACGAAGCCAACGAGCTTCTCGGCCAGAAAATTTCCCAGGCGCTTCCCGCACTGGAAACAGCTATGCTTCACGACGAGCGGGGACACCTGGTCGTCATCCCCCGCAAAAACGGAGAGATAATCCCGGTAGGCTACTCCTGCTCCAGACTGAACCCTGCGGACGACAACGAAAACGGCTCCGTTTACACCCTGCAGGATCTCAGTCAGATAAAAAAAATGGAAGCCCAGGTGCAGCAGGCCGAGAAAATGGCGACCATCGGCGAAATGGCCGCAGGCATTGCCCATGAACTCAGAAACCCACTGGCTGCCATCTCCGGGGCGGCGCAACTGCTGAACAGAGAAAACAGGAACAACTCCGTTAACAAACGGCTGTTTGACATCATCATCCGGGAATCAGACCGCCTTGATGACACAATCCATGAATTTCTCCTCTTTTCCAGGCCGCTTAACCCGGTAAAAGAATGGTTTTCCTTGCGGATTCTGACTCAAGAGACCATGGAAACCCTGAGCCAGAATCCGGAATGGGCCACAGATCTGACCCTTACCCTGGATATTCCACCCACCCTTGAGTGCTGGGCCGACCCGCAGCTGATCAGGCAGGTGCTTCTCAACCTGACGACAAACAGCGCCAATGCCTGCCGGAACATGAAAGATGGCAGGGTAGCGCTCCGGGCCAGGGAAACCGCAGAAGCAGCCATTGTTCTGGAGATTGCTGACAACGGGCCCGGGATCCCTGATGGTATCAGGGGAAAAATATTCGAACCTTTCTTTACCACCAGGGAAACAGGAACAGGTCTGGGGCTGGCCATTGTCAGCCAGATAGTCCACAGCCATGGCGGGGAAATTTCCCTGCGCGACTGCCAACCCCAGGGCACGATCTTTTCCGTCAGTCTGCCCCTGCCGTGATAGAAAGTAAAAAATGCAGATAACTGCTCAAGAATCAGCACAAAAAAAGAGGGGGAGTCGAAATAATCGATTCCCCCTCTTTTTTTGTCTTTCCTGCCTGATAAGCCTTAAGTGAAGGTCACCTTGCAAAAACGCCGTTTGCCGACCTTAAGGATAAGTTCACCTTGAGTCGCCACTAAGTATTCAATATCGCTGACCTTGTCCCCATTGAGAGAAACAGCATTCTGCTGGATCAGTCGCCGCGCCTCCCCGGTGCCGCTGACCAACTGGGCCTCCACCAGGAGCTTTGGCAGCCAGATCCCTGCCGCTGCGGCAGGCATGACCACCACGGGCATCTCCTCCGGGTTGTCATGCTGGCTGAATATCTTCGCGAAATTCTCTTCCGCTCTCTGGGCCGTCACAGCATCGTAAAACCGACCCGTCAACTCCCGAGCCAGCTGCTGCTTAACCGCCTTGGGATGCAGTCGGCCAGCCGCCATCTCCTCCTTGAGCGCGCCTATCTGCTCTTCGGCAAGATCGCTGAGCAACTCGAAATACCGGAACATGAGCTGATCTGAAACCGACATGGTCTTCCCATAAATATCGTCAGCCTTCTCGGTGATGCCAATGTAATTGCCCAGAGACTTGCTCATCTTGTTGACTCCGTCGAGTCCTTCGAGCAAAGGCATGGTAATGACTACCTGGGGTTCCTGTCCCCAGACGCGTTGCAGATCACGGCCCATGAGCAGATTGAACAACTGGTCGGTGCCGCCGATCTCCACATCCGCCTTGAGCGCGACAGAATCATAACCCTGAATAAGGGGATAGAGGAACTCGTGGATGCTGATAGGTCGTTCATTCTCAAAACGAACCTTGAAATCCTCCCGCTCAAGCATGCGCGCCACGGTAAGCTGCGAGGCAAGCATGATAAAATCCTTAGAAGTGAGCTTGTTCAGCCAAGCGCTGTTAAAAACAACTTTGGTTTTTTCCGGATCGAGAATCTTGAAAATCTGCTCTTTGTAGCTTGCGGCGTTCTTCTCCACCTGGTCAACGGTCAAAGCCTTCCTGGTCTCGGATTTCCCGGTCGGGTCTCCGATCATCCCGGTAAAATCACCGATCAAAAAATTAATCTCATGCCCGAGATCCTGGAAATGCTTCAATTTCTGAATAAGCACGGTATGGCCCAGATGAAGATCAGGAGCGGTCGGATCAAAGCCTGCCTTGATCTTTAAAGGCGTGCCGGTTGCCTGCGACTTTTCCAGTTTCTTTACAAGATCTGCCCTGGAAATGACGTTGACCGCCCCGCGCTCTATCAGTTCTATCTGTTTTTCAATTACTGTCTTCATGTGAGCGATTACACTATTTAGCGTATTCCACGGCCCTGGTTTCCCTGATTACGGTTACCCGAATCTGCCCGGGATAGGTCAACTCCTGCTCGATCTTCTTGACGATGTCCTTGCTGACAATCATTGCCTCCGCATCGCTGATCATCCCACTGTTAACAATGATCCGCACCTCACGACCGGCCTGAATGGCATAAGATTTCTCCACCCCATTGAAAGAATTGGCAATTTTTTCAAGATCCTCAAGTCTCTTGACATAGGACTCCAGCATTTCCTTGCGCGCCCCTGGCCGGGCGCCGGAAAGAGCGTCAGCAGATTGCACGAGAACATCAAGAATTCCATCCGGCGGCACATCTTCATGGTGAGCAGCAATGGCATGCACAATAACCGAGGATTCACCATATTTTTTAGCTATATCAGCGCCGATGCTGGCGTGTGAGCCCTCAATTTCATGATCAGCCGCCTTGCCGATATCATGCAGTAAGCCGGCCCGCTTGGCCAGCTTAACATCAACCCCAAGCTCGGCAGCCATAACGCCGCACAGAAAGGCGACTTCCAGGGAATGCTGCAAGACATTCTGCCCATAACTGGTTCGGTATTTGAGACGGCCAAGCAGCTTGATCAATTCCAGATTGACCCCATGCGCGCCCACATCGAAGGTTGCCTGTTCCCCCGCCTCCCGCATGGTCACATCAAGCTCCTCAGTCACCTTGCCCACAATCTCTTCGATTCTGGCTGGATGAATCCGGCCATCGGTAATCAGCCTCTCCAGGGATTGCCGGGCAATCTCCCGGCGGACTGGATTAAAGCCAGAGAGAATGACCGCTTCCGGGGTGTCGTCGATAATAATATCGATCCCGGTTGCCGCTTCGATAGCCCGGATATTCCGGCCCTCACGACCGATGATCCGGCCTTTCATCTCCTCGTTTGGCAAAGGCACCACGGAAACAGTTTTCTCCGCGACATAATCGCCAGCATATCGAGAGATGGCCAGGGAAATGATATCCTTGGCTTTTTTATCGGCCTGAATCTTCATTTCATTTTCAATCTTGACCAGCATCTTGGCGGCTTCCATCCTGGCTTCACTTTCGATGCTGTCTGTAAGCTGTTTTTTCGCTTCCTCGCGAGATATTCCCGAGATTTTTTCAAGCTGAGCCCGCTGTGCTTCAACAAGGAGAGCAATCTCTTTCTGCCGCCGGGACAGCCCCTCTTCCTCACGGGTAAAGGCTTGTTCCTTTTTGAGAAAGTCCAGCTCCCGCTTGTCCAGGAAATCAATTTTCCTTTCAATCTGTTCAAGCTTCTGGATTAACTTCTTCTCCTCCTCAAGAACATCTTTCTTGAGCGCCTTGATATCCTTTTCCGCTTCCTGCTTCAGGGCAAAGGCTTCATCCTTGCTTTGCAGAACAGATTCTTTTTTAATCTGCTCTGCTTCGGCCAAGGCTCTTTCAATAAGCTTTCGTCCCTGTGCCTCAAGATTCTCTGTCCGATCTTCGAGAAATTTCTTGCGCACCAGAAAGCCAAGGCCAACTCCACTGCATATACCAAGCACAACCGCTAATATTATCTGTACAGTCACGGAGACAACCTCATGTCGAATTTATCTGAAAAGTACGCACAAGTCCCTTCGGGGACATGTCGCTCTCATGTCTAAAAAAAACAGGGGCAGAGGACATGGCAAACCTTGCTTGCAGGCCTGCGACAAAACCGCCAACCCTTATTCTCACCCAAAGGGTATAAGTTTCGTTTGCACCCTGAAGGGCATAAAATCCGGCAAGCTGCTCAACTCAGCTTTATGGGCCTGGGTGGGGATCAAGAAGAGACAAAAACGAAAAAAAGGACTGCTTCAGGTGTAAATCTCTTGTCTTGGCAACAAATCCTTAAACGACTATTTTCCCAATTTCAATATAATATCTCCCTATATCTCCTGGGAGTTTTCCTGTCGTATGCTGTAACCAAGCAACCTGAAACAAAATCCTCTGCCAATTCACCCTTAGGGAAAAAAGACAAATATTACCGTTTTCGCAACCTCTTGATAGATAAAGTCTTTTGCCTGTTTATTATGGCAATCAGAAGTCCTTACCCACACAATATTATATAAAAGCCTCATCCATATCCTGGAAAAGGCAGCACAAGCAAGAACCAAATCCCCCGCCATTGAAGTGTCCGGTAGTGACATCGAACCTAACTGCGTTAGGTGGGCGGTACCTGTATCTCTTTGAAGGAATTCCATTAAAATGGATTCCTTGCCCGAAACAGCAAAGTCGCCCTAAATCTCAATGTTGGCTCGAGACACTCTTCCAGATCACTAACAAGGCAGGGGAAAACAATGTATCATCTAAAAATTATTTTCTATTTTTTCGCTGAGCAGACTGATTTTCCTCTCAACCAGTTGCTTATATTCTTCGTACTCTTTTTTCAGCTTCACATATTTACTGGCAATATTTAAACTCGTTAAAATCCCGAGTTTATTGGCCGACAAAACTGGTTGAGATGCTTGCCCGGCATATTCCAGCTGTGTTTTCACCAAAGACAATATTTCCTGCACATCTTTTTCCGGGGCATCGGTATAAAGCGGATACTCCTGGTCAAGCACTTTAAAGGTGACCAATCGTTCCACAATGCACCACCAATGAAAGGGTTAACAGAATAACTCCCTGAAAGCAATATATTTTCACAATCAGTTGCCTATCAGAACCCCTTGCACAGGCTCAGACGGCGCCTTGCCAAGCTTATTCGTTACAGATGAGGATCCAGCCTCGACTACCGCCGATTTCTCCCACTTTTCAATAGATCCGAGCAGCCCTGAAACCCTTTGCAGGATACTCTTTTTCTCCTCCTTCATGCACCTGACCTGTTCCTCTAGCTCCTCCTTATCCTGCTCCAGACGGGCAAGATCAGCTTGCAACCTTATCTTTTCATCCTGGACTGAATCGAGATTATTCAACATTTTCTCGACGTTACTTTCAAGCTTCTTCAAATCCTCTTCATATTCCATACCGAACTCCTCTTGTCCCAGAAAAAACGGGATAAATAGAATTAGTTAAGACAAAGAAAAGCCCACGTTCCCTACTGCTGATCGCAAGCAAAAAAGCAAAAACATCTCCCCTCTGACCTCTGCCTGTTGAATACGAAATTACCCCGGGGGGAAAAAGAAAGTCAAGCCCTTTATCCCCTCAACTCAAGAAGAAAGGCCAGGCTGTTGCCAGAGACAAAATCAGCTCCCTCACTTACCGCCCTTGGATCTCCACGGTGTGGGGCGCAACAATACTCAAAGCGGGGATATTGGTCTGCTGGAGATGGGTAAAGGAGCCAATGCGCGCAAAATCTCCGATCTTACAGTCATGTATTTTCACAAAAGAATCAATGCACACCCCGGCGCCAACCTTGCATGTTCCTGTAAGGGAGGTGCAGGGATATATTTCGGAATCCTTGCCGATTGCGACCGTTTTCTCTATGGTAACAGATTCCGGCTGAATAATGGTGACTCCAGACTCCATCAGCGCGACCAGATAGCGTCTCTGCAAAATTGCATGGGCTTGCGCCAGTTCGCGCCTGGAGTTCACCCCTAAAATTTCCTCGCTGTCCGCACAACAGAATTTTTGAACCTGAACCCCATCGCTGGTGGCAATTTCCACAATATCAGTAAGATAGATCTCGCCCTGCATGTTGTTCACGCCAACTCTGTGGAGGGCCTCAAACAAAAATTGCGCATCAACGCCATAAATACCGGCGTTGATTTCTCCGATCTCTTTCTGGGCGGGGGTGGCATCTTTTTCTTCTACAATCTTCACAAAGTTTCCCTGTTCATCGGAAACAATCCTGCCATAGTTGGCTGGTTCCACGACCTTGGTCGTCATCACCGTAAGCAGTGCCTCGCTTTCGATATGCGCGCGCAGAAACTGCCGGATCGTGTCAGCCCTGACCAGAGGAGTATCTCCACACATGATCAGAACAGGGCCTTGATGAAGGCGCAATTCACCCTCGCAAGCCAAAACCGCATGGCCGGTTCCGAGTTGTTGTGCTTGATGAACAAAGGAAACGGGATACCCACGAAGAGATTCTTCCACCAATTGGTGACAATGACCGGCGACCACAATATTTCTTCCAAGAGATACAGACTGAAGCACATCCAGAACATGATGGATCATCGGGGAAAAGAAGACCTCATGCAGCACCTTCGGCCTGTCGGATTTCATCCGGGTGCCCTTTCCGGCAGCCAGCACAAGACCTGCCACAGAAGAATACTCCATATCACCTCCTCCATAAGCCGTTGTAAAAAATAACTTATACCTTTGGATATCGTGAACGGCATAAGGAGCCGTAACGAAATGATCGAAAATGTACAGGTTATTTGTGAACGGCTCCTAAATATCAGCCAACCGTCAAAAGACCATACCCGGAATCAAGGCAAAAAAAAACCCTTCCTTTGCGGGGAAGGGTTTTACAACAAAAAAAGAATCGGCGGCGACCTACTCTCCCACCAAGCT
>MGTC01000014.1 GCA_001799255.1 Deltaproteobacteria bacterium RIFOXYD12_FULL_55_16 | reverse complement strand
CAAAAAGTTATGGATCAAAGTAAAATCAGAAACGTCGCCATCATCGCCCACGTTGACCATGGAAAAACCACCCTGGTCGACCAGCTGTTCCAGCAAAGCGGCATGTTCCGGGAAAATCAGGAAGTAGCCGAACGCCTCATGGACTCCATGGATCTGGAAAAGGAACGCGGCATTACCATCACCGCCAAGAACGGCTCATACTGCTACAAGGATTACTGGATCAACATCATCGACACCCCAGGCCATGCCGACTTCGGCGGCCAGGTGGAACGGGTTCTGCGGATGGCAGACGGCTGCCTCCTCCTGGTGGATGCCCAGGAAGGCCCCATGCCCCAGACCTATTTTGTTCTGAAAAAGGCCCTGGCCGCAGGGTTGCGCATTATCGTGGTAATCAACAAGATCGACAAGCCCGCAGCCCGCTGCGAATGGGTGGTTGATCAGGTTTTCGACCTCTTTGTCAAGCTTGAGGCCCCGGATCACCTGCTGGATTTCCCGGTGGTCTATGCCTCGGCCAAACAGGGCTACGCTAAACATCACCTCAGCGATGAATCCACCGACATGGTGCCGATCTCTCAACTGATCGCCGCCCATGTACCCGCGCCCTCAGGTGATCCCAACGCTCCCCTGCAGATGCAGGTCAGCTCCCTGGATCACTCCCCCTATCTGGGGCGACTCGGTATCGGCAAGGTGGTCAACGGTACCCTGAGCATCAACAAGCCCATTGCCGTGGTCAAGCGCGACGGCAGCGTCTCCCCGGCCAGACTCACCAAGATCTTCCGTTTTGAATCCGACAAAAAAGTGGCCACCGATTCAGCCGGGGTTGGCGAATTGGTGGCCGTGGCAGGCATGGACGATGTTACCGTCGGTGTAACCTTCACCGATGCGGACAACCCCATGCCCATGCCCCTGATCGAGATCGATCCGCCGACCATCTCGATGAATTTCATCCCCAACGACTCCCCCTTTGCCGGGCTGGAAGGAAAATTCGTCACCTCCCGTCATATCGAAGAACGCTTGCGCCGTGAAACCCTGGCCGATGTAGCCCTCCGGGTCGAACCCATGACCGAAGGCGTTGGCTATGTGGTTTCCGGTCGAGGTGAGCTGCACCTTTCCATTCTCATTGAAAAGATGCGCCGCGAGGGCTTCGAGCTCCAGGTTACCCGGCCTCAGGTTATCATGAAGCAGGTTGACGGCGTCACTCTGGAGCCTTACGAGGAATTGACCGTGGACGTGGACGAGCAGTACGCCGGGGCGGTAATCGAACGGCTGGGGATTCTCAGAGGACAGATGCAGGAGATGAGTCAGGCAAACGGCATGAACCGGCTGGTCTATAAAATCCCCACCCGAGGCTTGCTGGGCTATCGCTCAGAATTCATGACCGCCACCAAGGGCTTGGGCATGATGAACTACGTTTTTGCCGAGTACGGCCCCTATGCCGGAGACATCGTCAACCGGGTCAATGGGGTGCTTACCAGCATGGAAACCTGCACCACCGTAGCTTATGCCCTGTTCAACCTCCAGGATCGCGGCCGCCTCTTCCTCGGGCCGGGCAACAAGGTCTACACCGGCCAGATCATCGGCGAAAACGCCCGCAATCAGGACATGATAGTTAATCCGGCCAAGGGCAAGAAACTCACCAACATGCGGGCCTCGGGCTCCGATGAAAACGTGGTTCTCACCCCGCCGGTGCAGATGAGCCTGGAAGACTGCATCGCCTACATCAACGATGACGAGCTGGTGGAAGTAACCCCCAAGACCATCCGCTTGCGCAAGAGAATGCTTAACGCTAAATAAGCAGGCCCCTTCACGAACAAAAAAAGGCCATGTCCGGATGTTGTCCGGCCTGGCCTTTTTTTATGGTTTTGCCTGCGTTGTGGTGGGGATAAGTTTACTATCGAACTATTCGTCTATTGGGACTAATAAGTCTTGCTACGGGTGTCTGCGGTTCGCTGCAAATTATTCCGCAATTCTGTATCCCATCGCCCGATATCCGCGTTGGCGCTTATCCCACATCCTTAGCAGCGCAGGATGACCGGTATCGACGAAGTCGATGATGCGCACGTCGGTCTTGGTGGCGTGCTCGCGGTGCAGACGGCCCGCATATTGCTGCAATGTCCCCTTCCATGAAACCGGCATTGCCAGCACCAAAGTGTCGAGCGGTGGATGGTCGAATCCTTCCCCGACCAGCTTACCGGTCGCCAGCAGAACACGCGGTGCATCGGCTGGTAGCGCACCCAGTTCCGCGATCAGGGTGGCACGCTGCTTCTTGGATATCCGCCCGTGCAGGACAAACAACGATGGAATCTTGCCGTCCAGGGCGGCTTGGATGGCATCGAGATGTTCGGTGCGCTCGGTCAGCATCAGCACCTTCCGGCCCTGGCCATAGGCGTTGATGACTTCGGCAGCAATCGCATCGGTTCGGGCTTGGTCAATGACAAGGTGCCGGAATACCTCCTGAATCCCCGCTTCCTGTGGCAAGTCAATCCGCGAGTGCAATGTGCAGGGCGTGACCGCCAGATCGTGCGGTGCTCCCATAGGCTTGGCGGCGGTGTGGCGCGTTGGCCCACATTGCATGAAAATAATCGGCTGCTGGCCATCGCGGCGAATCGGTGTGGCGGTCAGGCCGAGCACATATTTGGCTTTGGCCTGCTTTAAAATCGCATCGAACGAGGCCGCGCCGACGTGATGGCATTCGTCCACAATCACATGACCGTAGTTTTCAACCAGCGAATTAACTTCACCCTGCCTCGACAGCGACTGCATCACCGCGATGTCTATTTTGCCTGTCGGCTTGGCCTTGCCACCACCGACGGTACCGATCACACCCTTGCCAACGCCCAGAAATGATTGCAAACGTTCCTGCCACTGCTTGAGCAACTCCCGCCGATGCACAAGCACCAGTGTGTTCACCCCGCGCCGGGCAATCATCGCTGCGGCAGTAACCGTTTTACCAAAGGCAGTCGGCGCGCACAAAACGCCTGCATCGTGATGCAGCATGGCGGCCACGGCGAATTCCTGATCCAGCCGTAAGGTGCCGGCAAACTCCACATCCAGCGGTGACCCTGCGTATCGCTCGTCGATCAGCTCGCAACTAATGGCGTTGTCACGAAGCAGCTCCAGAGCGGCATCCAGGCAACCGCGCGGCAAGGCGATGTGATTGGGATAGTTTTCGGCGCAGCCGATTACGCGAGGCTCATCCCACACCGAAAAACGCATCGCCTGCTTTTTATAAAACTCCGGATTCTGGAAGGCCGCCAACCGAATCAGCCGGTTCGCCAGTGACTGCGGCAGTTGTGCCTTCTCGAAATAGATCAGGTTGGCCAGCGTCACCAAGAGTGACTTCGGCATCTGCCCGACCAGCTTCTTGGTGGCGGATGCGGATCGTTTCCAAGGCTCCTTTTGATCTTCCTCATCGATGAACGTTACATCAAGCGGGTGTGCGTTACCCGTCGCTCTCAGAATAGTGGGCTCGATATCGTGTGCCGGCATCGGCAGGATGGCGGCCAAGAATCCCCATTGATCCCGATAAGGCCGCAAGTCAGCATCGACGAACACACTGCATCCTTTTTCACGCGGATGCTTCTGCAGTGGCAGAGCGATCAAATTACCGAAACCACCCTTGGGCATAGAATCCTGATTGGGGAACAAGCGATCGTAGGACTCGAGTTTGAGTTGGCGAGTGCGGTCGCAGGTTTGGCTGATGATGGCCGTGCCGAGTCGGCGCGCATCCCGGGCCGATACGCTGCCGGAGAAGAAAATCCAGGCATGCGCACCATTGCCGGAGCGCGATATCTCAAGGGCGACCGGCACACCCAGCTCGTGACACGACTGGTAAAACGCCTTGGCATCCTCCCGCCATTCCGCTTCATCGAAATCAGCGGCGAGAAAATGGCAGCTGTCGTCAGCCAGCAGTGGATAGACGCCGATAGTGCGTTTGCCAGCGAGATGCTCGTAGATGACCGTGTCCGACAACGAAATCAGCAGACGGTTATTGCATTCCCCGCATTTGATGCGCGGCTTTTCGCAAACACCGGCCAACCACTCATTGCCACAGGCCGGTGCGTAGCCAGATTTGCCGGTGGTTTTGCTTTCCCAGCGGACTGGGTAAACGTCGGTGCGCCCACGAAACAGCCTTCGAAATAGCGCCACTTTCTCGGCGGTGGAAAGACAAGATGGTTCTACCTCCGGGACGGGCGGCGCAGGCTCAGGTGGGGTTGGTTCAAGCGGCAAGCGCCATTCGATTCCGTGATCTTCCAGCAGTGCGATCAGGCGGGCGTTTTCGGCGTGCAGTGCGGCCAACTGATTGCGTTCAATCATCGGCCCCGTACTCGGCAAGCAAGTCGTCCATGTCGTCACCCACACCATAGCCGAAGTTGTGGCAAGTGCTGCACACGGTATCCAGCCTGTCCCATAGCGGCTGGCGTTGCGCATCTGCCAAAATGGCGATGGTTTTCAAAGCCTGCTCGAACATCCGCACCAGCGCATCGAAGTAGCCCTCATCCTGCAGGCCGACATCATTGCTGAAACCCGCTGCCCGCTCACAATAAAACACCATCAGTTCGGCCAGGCCTTCTGCTTGGCCAATGGCGCGTCTGTAATCGGCGATAGGCTTTTTGGCTTTGGCGACCGAAGTGTCCTGATTCTTGAACACATCGGGCCATAGCCAACGGTCGATCGTAATTTTGTACGGTTTAAGCACATCGTCACCCAGACTGAGACGGGCGTGCAGGAAGGTTTGGTTATTTTTGTTAGCCGCGTACAGGTCTTGCAACAGCCTGAGCAGTTCAGCGCGGTCGAAATCGGCCAGTCTGGTTTTGACAGCGCTCCACGAGACTGAGTTTTTCTTGGTGGCCATCCCTTATTCCTCTCCGGACTTGTGTTCAGCCTCAATTTGCTTGATCACCCGATCAAAGTCACTCTCAAACAAACGATCCTGCACGATGCGGTATTTCTCAAATTCGCTTTCGGCATGGGCTTTGGCGATTTCTGTCGTCACCTTGCCTGCGTCTTGCAGCACATCCCGGTCCCAGAGTTTCAAGAAGCCGCCCAGGCGTTCTTCCCAGTCCGCCATGGTCATGGGGATACGGCGCATGGCTTGAAGTTCTGCCATATCGAGATAGGCGGAAACAATCCGCTGTATCTGCGCCAGTTCGAACTCCGATAGATAGTTCTTGGCAATAGCGACGTCGTATTTGTGGACCTTCCCTTGGGGCGCGCCCTCCCAACTGGTCAGGCCCATATTTTTCTTCTGGTGATCAGCCCGATCCACAATGACTTCTGCCGCTGTCTGGCCGTGAATGGCGTAATGCAGCTTATTCTGAACCGCTGCAAAAAAACGCTTGGTCGCCGTGGCGGAGGAGTCATAGTCCAGCGAGGTGGAGTAAATGTCGGTGATCTTCTGGTAGAACTTGCGCTCGGAAAGGCGGATTTCCCGGACTTTCCCCAGTTGCCGCTCGAAGAATTCATCCGTCAGGATGCTGCCGCCCCCTTTAAGACGATCCACATCCATCGTCCAACCCTGAATCGTGTAATCCTTGACGATCTGGTTAGCCCACTTGCGAAACTGCACGGCGCGCTCGTTTTCAATCTTGAAGCCCACCGCGATAACGGCCTGCAGGCTGTAGTGCTTGACCTGATAATTTTTGCCATCGGAGGCAGTTGTTAAGTATGGCTTAATAACTGCTGCTTCTTCGAGTTCGTTATCAGCAAAAATACGTTTCAGATGCTGGTTGATGGCTGGCACCGACACATCGTAGACCGTGGCCATCATCTTCTGGGTCAGCCAGATATTCTCGTCCTCATAGCGCATTTCAACGCTGGTTTCTGATTGCCCGCCAGCGGCGACAAAGGTCAGATATTCAGCCGCTGATGAACGGACAAGTGAGATCTCATTTTTCTTGGGAACTTGCGGTGGTTTATTCATGGGCGCTCCAGTACTTGCCATTGGCCAAATTTTCTGCCGCCTACGCGGTTGATGCGGTTTTCCTTGCGGAGATTATCCAGGTGATACTTTATGCCATCCGTGGTGAGCGCCAGACTCGCAGCCAAATCAGCCATTGTGATGGTGGGATTCTTGGTAAGTATGAGCAAGATGGCGTCTTCGGTTTTTTCTGGTAGTCCTTTCTGGTAGCTCCCTGATCACCTCCCGCTCCAATAGATGGGCTATTTGCTCATTCATGGGCATCCCCCAAAAGCGCCCAGTGGCCAGCCTTATCAGAGCCGATGCGCTGTAGCAATCCTTTGTCTTTCAGCGCGTTGATATTTTTATCAATGGCGGAGGTGCTAATGCCAATGGATTTGGCCATTTCACGCTTGGAAATGCGCGGGTTCTCCTTGATCAATAGCAAAATCCATTGCTGGCTTTCTACCAACCCATCTACCAACCCATCTACCAACCCATCTACCAACCCATCTACCAACCCTTGATTTTTCGCTGTTGGCTCTCCCGTCACCTCGCGCTCCAGTTCCATTGCCTCCGGTGAGATCGGGAAGGTACTGCGGATGAAATGGCTGGAAAAGGTGTAGGCCTCGCGGGGGTAAGCCTTGAGGATGCGCGGCATACCAGAGCCGAGGTATTCCACCATCTCCAGATCCTTGAACACGCGCATCAGGGTCTTGTTGCGGGGCATGGAGTAGCCGGCAAAAAAATCTTCTTGCTCTTGCCCAGCGTGAACAGAACCTGCCGAAGTGATCTCCAGCCGATCGGTGAATAGCTCGAATTTTGGTACCAGTTCGGTGCTGTAATCGTTATGGATAATGGCGTTGATCACCGCCTCGCGCAGGGCAACTACATTCCAATAGGGGCGGCTGATCCGCTCGCGCGGGGTGATTTTGTTGACGACACGGTTTTCCACGCCTTCCAGACGATCCAGAACCTGCTTGCAGGTTTTGACCAGGCAGCAGAAGCCGTAATCCTTGCTGTCGAGCAGATCAATGCGATCGGTTCCGGCATATTTGGCTACCTGTACGGAGTTGCCATTCTGATCGGCCAGCAGGTAGGCGGCATAGTTGTAAGCGCCATCCTCCAGCAGCAGTTCCAGATTGGCGGCAAATTTGTCGTTCAGCGCGAAGCCCGCTTCTTGATAATAGATTTTCAACTGCTCAAAACTGAGATCCTGCCGAGGAGAACGGATGCGGGAGATGGAGTTGCGGGTGCGGCGAGCAAATAATTCCTCGATCATGCGCTGCGGCATGGGTTCGCTGGCACTGCCGATACGGATGAAGCAGCCCTTTTCGGACATGCCGAATTTGCGCAAGTAGTACGGCTTTTCCGAGCCGCTGGCGACGATAATCTTGATGATGTGCTTGTCATCACGTTGTTCGAGAAGGACATCAAACAGGCCAAGCGCTGAGGGCTGGATATTGTTTTTCAGCCGGTCTTTGACGGCAAGCTGGATAGCGTCAGGCTTGGCAATACCGATGGCTTCGCCATTGTTGCCTACGCCCAGATAGATCACGCCGCCATCGTGGTAGTTAAGGAAAGCCACGACCTCTTTTTCCAGGCCTTCGGTTAGCTCGCGCTTGTATTCGATGCGGTTGGATTCGGTCACTTGCAGCCTCCTTTTTGGCGCATGCGAAGGCGCGAAACCGCGAAGGAAAGATTGGGTGAAGGGCGTGTCATTCGAGCTTTCTCAAACCTGTGCCATGACGGCGTTGAGCAGGGCGGTCTGTTTACCGTTGGCGGCGTCGATCTGCTTGTCTATCTCCTCGCAGTGGGCCATCAGTTGATCGATCTTGGCGACGATGCTGTGCTGTTCGGCGAGGGGAGGAAGAGGTACAAGGAAATCCAGCAACACATTTGCAGGCATCTGCCTTACAGCAGAGCCGGTAATTTGGGCCGCAATTAAAGATTGGAAGAAAATTGAAGAACTGTATGAATTAAAGAATTCGCATAGTTTTTTGTTCAACATTCGCACGATAAGCATTTGTGCATTGATAAACCCTGTTGAAAATTTAAGGTTTTCTCGAAAGATTGCCATTTTCCCAACGGTTCCCCGCAGTAAAACAACAAAGTCTTTGTCAACGAGTTTACCGTTGCTCAATTCCGAAAATTTCGCTTCGGATATAAACCTTAATCCATTGTCATATCGTAGAACTCCAGCCACCATGTCTTTTGCGCCAAAAAACGGCACCCCGGATGGTTGGTGATCAGTTTCATTGGGATACCTGCTGCTTCTGTCCCCGTTCTCGAACATAGCAATACTTCCAAGTCTAACCCACTCCCACCCCGGCGGCAGTTGATACGGAACTTCCTCCGGCTTGATCTCGGGCAACGGCTTGGGCGCCTTGATCTTCCCAGCCTTCACCAGCCGCTTTTTCTCCACCTCAATCTCTTGCAGCAGTGCGCTGGCCGGTTGATCCTGCGGGTCTTGGGGCACCAACTTACCCATGACGGCGAGTTGGAGGATGGTCTTGCGCAGCTCGGCCACATTCTCCTTGACCGAGTAGAGTTCGCCGAAGTGTTGGCTGATGAAGTGCCAGGCGGTGCTGAAGCCGTCTCCCTTTGTTGCCATGAGCAGGCGGTTGAGGGCGGCGGTGTGGACGGTGAGGCGCTTCTGTTCCCGTTCGGCGCGCAGCTTTTCCAGTTCATCACAGCGGGCCATGAGCTGGTCGATTTTGGCGACGATGCGGCGTTGTTCGGCGAGGGGTGGCAGGGGGTGAATACTCCGCACAGCATCTTCAGTGCCGAGCCTTGGCATCTTGACGCCGTACACCAATGAATTGACGTGCGCCAAGAAGCCCGGTCGCTTTAGTAACCATCGGAGAAACTCAGAATTTATAGCTATTGATGGAACGATAGGGACAATTTCTGTTGTGCATACGCCATCGCTATCAGCAACGATTACTTTGTCGAGATAAGGGCGCAGCTTTCCATACAGAACATCCCCCTTCTGAAACGTTGACTTGGTTGATTTGGATTGACGATCCGAGTACTTAGCACGGTAAAGGAGTTGTGAGGTATCCTTTTCGATGTCTTCCAGGTCGAGCAACCAAGTGTCAGAGCCAATGGCCGTTGGGTCAATATTGCCTCTGCCGTTGTAATCGCCTATTTCACCAAGCCGTACCCACTCCCACCCCTTGGGCAATTCGTAAGGGACTTCCTCCAGCTTGATCTCCGGCAACGGCTTGGGCACCTTGATCTTCCCTGCCTTCACCAGCCGCCGTTTTTCCGCCTCGATTTCCTTCAGCAACTCACTCGCCGGTTGATCCTGCGGATCCTGCGGCACCAATTTGCCTTGCATGGCCATGGCCAGGATCAGCTCCCGCAGTTTTTTGATGCCGTCGGGTGCGGCAAAGGCGGTGTCGAAATGGCGCTCCAGCAGCTGCACGGTCTGCTTATTCATGGCCAGCGCCCTCGTTGAGCAGCACCCTGCCTTTGTCGGTGAGGCGATATTTCTGGGTTGGGCTTTTGGGAGAATCCGGTTGGGTCATGGCCACTAAATTTGCTTCCAAGGCGGGCTGCAAGTAATCGTACAAGAAAGTCGGACGGTGTCGGAGTTGCAAGGCTTCCATGATTTCCCTCGTCCCGCAAGGAGACCCCTTCAAGCTCCTCAGCAACCGTTTTACTTGTTCTGTCACTTGTACGGTCACTTGTTCGGTGACTTGTTCGGTGACTTGCCCGGTGACTTGCCCGGCCTCTGAAAGAGGTTTCGCGTAGCGGAAGACGATGCGCACATAGCTGTCGCGAATTTCAAAGGCCTCTTTGCCGCAGGCCTTGAGGATGCGCGGTACGCCGGAGCCGAGATGTTCGACGATCTCCAGGTCGCGGAAAACGCGCATGATCTCCTTGTTGCGGGGCACGGAACAACCACCGAAAAAATCCTGCTCGGTAACGCCATAGGGCAGGCCGCCCATGGAGGTGACCTCGGCACGATCGGCGAAGAACTCCAGCTTCGGGGTCGCGCCATAGGAGTAGTCATTATGGACCACCGCATTGACGATGGCCTCGCGCATGGCGGTGGAGTCGATCATCTCCCGTTCCTGGCGCAAGGGGTAGCCGATCTTGGTGAAGATGGTGTTTTCCACGGCGACCCGATCCAGGACTGCTTTCAGGGCTTTGACCAGGGAGCAGCGGCCATAATCGCGATTTTCGATCAGATCGACCCGGTCGGTGCCGGCATATTTGGCGATCTGCAAGGAGGACCCATTGTCATCGGCCAGCAGATAGGCGGCGTAGTTTGGTTTGTCTTCCGGGGTCAGCAACTCCAGATTCCGCATGAAGACATCGTTTAATTGCAGGCCTCGGGTTTCATAATAAATCTTGAGCTGTTCAAAGGTGAGATCCCGGCGTGGGGATTCCATGCGGCCAATCGTGTTGCGAATCCGCCGACCGTAAAGCGATTCGATCATCTCCTGCGGCATGGGCTCACAGGCGCTGCCGACCCGCAGAAAAC
>MGTC01000013.1:14886-16193 GCA_001799255.1 Deltaproteobacteria bacterium RIFOXYD12_FULL_55_16 | reverse complement strand
GTAAACCTGGGAAAGGGCCACAATTCTGCTTGACATAACCGGCCTGTTCCTCTATTTTTCAACGGTTCTTTGCCCCGGCGCTTAATGGGGGATCGTCTAACGGTAGGACTGCAGACTCTGACTCTGCCTATCGGGGTTCGAATCCCTGTCCCCCAGCCAAGCAATCTTTTTCAGCACCTCTCGGCCGCCTGATCGCGGAATACCTCATGTTCAGTTTTCTCTAAGCCTTAGCATCACTATCCAGTAAAAATAATTTGTGCAACTTGGCATGAACTTTACAAAGGTGGTAACTGCCCAGCAGCACCGTAGCTGCTAGGAAGAGGCCTGCGAAGTGTGCTGTTGCACACGAGCGGGCCGATGACAACGCAGATGCGGTGCTGCTGGGCAGTTACCTTTAAGAAATTACAAAGCCGACGTACCCTACCACCTGATTGATGTCGCCGCTGGCCTCTCCTGAATCGGTATAGCGGATGAGCTGGGCCTTGGTTGCCCCCAGGCGGAGGGCGGCGACTAGGGCGATGGTGGTCGGCATGATGCCGCACATGGTGATTTTCTTGCCAAGCACCGTATTGTACAGGCCCTCAGGATCAAGATCTTCTATATGCTGCATGGCCAGGGAGTCTTTTTCCGTAGCGGATTCCCGGGATTCGTAATGGGTCATGTCGGAACTGGCTACGATGAGGACGGGCTTGCCGTATTGCTTGATGGCGGCGGCGAGCGCTTCCCCGATTTTCTCGCAGGTCTCGAAGGAAAGATGGGAGATCACTAAAGGGGTCAGGGTCAGGTCCGGGCGGAAATATTGCAGGAAGGGTACCTGTACCTCCAAGGAATGTTCAAACTTGTGGGCCAGGGTGTCAGCTGTGATGAGGTCTGTCTGAGCAAGGAGGTATTTGGCCAGCACCGTGTTGATCGGCACCTCGCCCAGAGGCATGCGCCAGGCCCCGCTATCCATCAGAGCGACAGCTGCGCCGTAGCCTTGATGGTTAGGCCCCAGCACCACGATGTCCTGGGGAATTTCCACTGCGGCGAAGGTCTCCCCGGCCACGCTGCCGGAGTAAATATAGCCGGCATGGGGCGAGACTACGGCCAGAGCCTTCTGTTTGATGGCGGCAGCAGGGATCAGACTGGCAAGGGTGCGCTTGAGAGTAGCAGGGTCTCCGGGGTAAAACTGATGGGCAACCGCAGGTTCTCGTTTCATGACAGACCTCCTGGCGAGGGTGAGGGAAGCAGGCGAAAAAGATGTTTTCGCCATTATAGATCAGAACGCGGGAGTGAAGCAAAGAGATATGCAGAAAAAATAGAGCAGA
>MGTC01000013.1:0-14875 GCA_001799255.1 Deltaproteobacteria bacterium RIFOXYD12_FULL_55_16 | reverse complement strand
CGATGACAACGCAGATGCGGTGCTGCTGAACGTTTACGGAAGTTTTACCTGCCAGGTGGTGCCGGTGGGGCCATCTTTCAGGTCGATGCCCTGGTTAAGAAGCTGGTCGCGGATTTCATCGGCTAGGGCCCAGTTCTTTTCTTCCCTGGCCATGGTTCTTGCCGTGATGAATTTTTCGATTTCTTCCGGGGTAACAGAGAGGGTCTTGAGGATTTTCTCCTGCTCTTTTTGCAGGTAGAGCGTCGGCTCCTGACTGAGCAGGCCAAGTGCCTCAGCCATTTCCCTGATGGTTTTTGCGCCTTGCTTGAGTAGTTGCAGATCCAGGCGGGCTGGTTTGCCTGGCAGATGCTGGCGGATCTTGTTGAGGATTTTCACCCCTTCAAAAAGATGCCCCAGGGCCTGGGCCGAATTGAAATCATTGTCCATGGCCTTAAGGAAACGTTCGCCCAGGGTTTCGATCTTCTCCCGGTCTGCCTTGGAGATGGCGCTGGCTGCCTGGTCATTTCCTGTTGCGGGCAGTTGCTCGATCTCCGCCAGACAGGTGTACAGGCGGTTGAGCCCGGCCACCGCATCGAGCAGGGCTGTTTCCGAATAGTCCAGCGGGTTGCGGTAGTGGGTGGAAAAGATGAAGAGCCGCAGGGCTTCCGGGGCAAATTGGGCGATGACCTCCCGGATGGTGAGGAAATTGCCCAGGGACTTGGACATCTTTTCGTCTTTGATTGTTACAAAACCGTGGTGCACCCAGTATTTGACGAATTCGTCTCCGGTGGCGCCTTCGCTTTGGGCTATTTCGTTTTCATGGTGGGGAAAGATCAGGTCTTTGCCGCCGCCGTGGATATCAAAAGAATTGCCCAGGTATTTGCGGCTCATGGCCGAGCATTCGATGTGCCAGCCTGGCCGACCAGGGCCCCAGGGGCTTTCCCAGGTTGGCTCTCCTGGCTTGCTTCCTTTCCAGAGGGCGAAATCCATGGGGTGTTCTTTCTTTTCGTTTACCGCGATGCGGGCACCTGCCTGCATCTCTTCCAGGTTGCGGCCGGAAAGGGCGCCGTAATTGGCGAAACCGGTTACCCTGTAGTAGACATCGGCGTCAACCTGGTAGGCGAGTCCCTTGCGGATGAGCTCTTCGATCAGCCCGATTATCTCCGGCAGATGTTCGGTGGCCTTTGGTTCGATGCTGGGGGGGAGAATGCCGAGGCTGGCCATGTCTTCGTGAAACATGGTGATGAAGCGTTGAGAAAGTTCTTCGCAGGTGGTGTTCTGTTCCTGGGCCCGCTTGATGATCTTGTCGTCAATGTCGGTGAAGTTGCGGACAAAGGTAACCGTGTAGCCCCGGAAGCGAAGATAGCGGACGATCAGGTCGAAAACCAGGGCGGATCTGGCGTGGCCAATATGGCAGTAGTCATAGGCGGTGATGCCGCAGACGTAGAGTTTGATCTTCCCCTCTTCTAAAGTGACAAGGGGGGATTTTCGCCCGGTTTTGGTATTGTAGATCTCAATATTCATAGCCTGTTCCATTATGAAAAGATATGTTATATACCCGTTTCCCGCAAAGAGGGCAAGCCCTGTTGTCGGCAGCGGCCACTATCCAGACAGGGTTTTAACCTTAGGCATCTCAGTGACCAAGGAGTTTTGTTCATGGCGATAATCGAGCAGCGCAGTCTTGAAAACAAGATGACCCTGACCGTGGATGACCAGTCAAAAAAGATGGTTGGAGACCGTTGGCTGGTTAAGATTATCTGCGAGGCGGAGCTTCCGGTTGAGGAGGAGTTTTTCTCCCGGGTGTCTGAGGCGGATCTTGACCTGCAGGCAGAGATCCGGGAGAAGATGGCAGGATCGGTAAAGTTTCTGGCCATCAAGGAGAGAACTTTTATTGCCGAAAGCGAACGGGCTGCGCTGGTGGAAGGCATGGTGACGGAGATTCTGACCAACATGGTGGCCTATCTGAATAGGCCTGGATTTCCAGAAAAGCTCTTTGCCCGCAAATATGAAGAGATGAGAAAGGCCTGTGATATGGCCCGGCATTACCGGCGCCTGAAGGTGGAAGATGGTGAGATTGACGATGCCGATGATGGGCCGCTAGATTTTTCCGCCTGTTTTAAGGAGTAGGGAAAGGGAGGCAAGGCAGGGATGCCGCCATGTTTTATTCTTGACAAACTTCCCTGATCACATAATATCGGCATGTTAGATTTTCGGAAGTCCGGGGTGTTCCGGTTTTTTTGCTTTGTTTTGTCTTTGCTGGACTCGTAACAACTCGTTTTGCCGTCACGTTTTTTAGTTGTTACAAGGCCATCATCTCTGCTCTGCACCATTTGCCAAGGTTATGTAAACGACCTTGGCCGCTTTTTATATCCTAAAGGAGAAACAATGAAAGTTCTGATAAGTGACAACCTGGCGCCCATTGGGGTTCAGATTCTTAAGGAGGCCGGGCTTGAGGTTGAGGTGAAAACAGGCCTTTCCCCGGAGGAGCTTAAGGCCATAATCCCTGAATACGATGGCCTGGTAATCCGCAGCGCTTCAAAAGTTACCGAGGAAATCATCGGGGCGGCGGAGAAGTTGCGGGTTGTGGGCCGGGCCGGGATTGGTCTTGATAATGTCAATATCCCTGCGGCAAGCAAGAAGGGGATCATTGTCATGAACGCCCCGGACGGCAACGCCACCACTGCGGCGGAACACGCCATTGCCATGATGATGTCCTTGACCAGAAACATCCCCCAGGCCACCTCCTCCATGAAGGAAGGCAATTGGGAGAAGAAGAAATTTTCTGGCCGGGAAGTAACCGGGAAAACCGTGGGCATTGTAGGTATTGGCCGGATCGGCAGCATTTTTGCCGAACGGGCCCAGGGTCTGAAGATGAAGGTTATCGCCTTTGATCCCCACATGCCCAAAGAGCTGGTGGAGAAAATCGGCGTGGAGCTGATGAGTCTGGAAGAGCTGTGCAAACGGGCCGATTTTATCTCCGTCCATGTGCCGCTTACCAAGGAAACCAAGCATCTGCTCTCCACCAAGGAATTCAAGCTGATGAAAAAAGAGTGCGTTCTCGTCGATTGTGCCCGAGGCGGGGTGATTGACGAGGAGGCCTTGTACCAGGCCCTTAAGGATGGGGAAATTCGCGGGGCAGGACTGGATGTCTTCGAGGTGGAGCCTACAACTAAGGAAAACTGCAAGCTGCTGAGCCTGGATAATTTTATCTGTACCCCGCATCTGGGCGCTTCCACGGCGGAGGCCCAGGAAAATGTCGCAGTGGCCATTGCCGAACAGATCGCGGACTATCTGCTGCGCGGCACCATTACCAATGCGGTCAACGTGCCTTCCGTAAGCGCGGATGTTCTCTCCCAGGTCGGCCCCTATATCACCCTGGCCGAGATGCTTGGCTCCTTCCACATGCAGATTGCCAAGGGCGGGGTGGAGGAGGTCAATGTCGAGTTCTGCGGCGATCTTTCCGAGATGATCACCAGTCCGATCACCGTCGCCTTTCTGAAAGGGCTGTTTACCCCGATCCTCAAAGACGCGGTCAATTACGTCAACGCGCCGATCATCGCTCAGGAGCGGGGCATCCGGGTGGTTGAGGCAAAAACCAGCCGGAGTGATGATTTTCTTAATCTGGTGACTGTCAGGGTGAAAACGACCGAGGGCGAAAATGTCTTGGCCGGGACGGTGTTTGGCAAGAACGAGCCGCGCTTGGTTCGTCTCAATGGCTTCCGGATGGAAGCCCTGCCTGCCGGGCCCATGCTTTTTGTGCAGAACAACGATGTCCCAGGGGTGATTGGTCTGCTCGGCACCACCCTTGGCAGCGATGGGGTGAACATTGCCCGGATGACGGTCGGCAAGCAGCGGGAAGGGGATCTCAATCTTAATGTGATCCTGCTCAATACCGATGTCCTGCTGCCTAAGACCTTGCTGGACAAGGTGCGTTCTCTGCCGAATATCCATGCCGCCATGGTTCTTGAGTTGCCGGAGCTGGCTGGGGCCTGAACATTTTTTTGCAATTGCCCATTGAGGATAAGCCCATGAGCGAAAATGAGAAAAGCGAAAAAGGGTGCTGCCCGGAGGGATATATCCGGAAAGACGACAACTGTGTGTTGCCGGAGGTAACCTTTACCACCCTGATCATGTCGTTGAATTCATCGGCTCTTTTTCATTTGGGTGAGATCCAGAACCCGGAAACCGGGAAGGCCGGCAGGGATCTTGTTCTGGCCAAGCATACCATTGACACCTTACAGTTGCTGAAGGACAAAACCAAGGGGAACCTGATCGACAAGGAGGAGGGACTTCTTGGCCATGTGCTTGCCGATCTGAAACTGCGCTATGTGAAAGCCAACGGCTGATCTTTTGTAACTATCCAGCAGCACCACATCTGCTTTATCGGCACTGCTGCCGATGATTGACAGTCATCGGCCTGCTCATGTGCAATAGCACACTTCGCAGACCTCTTCCTCGCATCTGCGGCACTGCTGAATAGTTACATTTCGTGGTTTTTGTCCAATTTCGGCCCCAATTTGACATAGTTACAATTTTCTTCTCATACTTGAACAATCATGATCGCCTGGTTTTCATTTTTGTCGAAATCAGGCGATTTTCTTTTGTCCTTTCGGGCACAGGGATAACCATGGAACTTATCTGCGAGGCTCCGGCGAAAATAAATCTCTATCTTGCCATCAAGGGCAGGCGGGCGGACGGATTTCACGACCTTGAAACCAGGATGGTGAAGATTACCCTTGCTGATCGGCTGCGTTTGACAAGGTGGGATTCTGGCCTCACGGTTGCATGTCCGCAAAGCAATCTGCCCACGGGGGAAGATAATCTTGTCTATCGGGCGGCTAAAAGTTTTTTGGCGGCCCTGGGCACAGGCGGGGGCGTTGAGATTGTTCTTGAAAAAAGGGTACCGATTGCCGCAGGCCTGGGAGGGGGGAGCAGTGATGCCGCCGCCGCACTGCGTGGCCTGAACACACTCTATGGTTTGCCCTTCTCCTCTGGGCAGCTTGCGGATCTGGCCCGGCCCCTGGGCGCTGACGTGCCTTTTTTTGTTGATGAATGTGACGCTGCCTGGGCCACCGGGATTGGCGATGAGATCCAGGCCGAGGCGGCTTCCTTTTCGGGCTGGATTGTTCTGGTAAACCCCGGATTTGCCGTGTCCACCAAGTGGGTCTATGAGAATTTTAGATTGACAAGGGAGGGCAAGCCATATATCTTAGGCCGCGACTTCGTGCATGGTCACAATCTATGTCTCGGGTCTGGGAATCTTCCTTTATATAACGACTTAGAGATCGTGACCATCGGGAGATATCCGGAACTTGGCCGCCTTAAGGATGAGCTTCTGGCTGACGGTGCCTGCGGGGCTTTGATGTCCGGCAGTGGCCCTACGGTATTTGGTCTTTTTGAAAACGAGGCGCAAGCGCAGCAGAGCCTTGCCAGATTTGCAAAGCGTTTCGGTCGGAATGTTTTTCTTGCACGACCACTGAGCACACAGGCAAAGCATTAAGGTGTTGTAATCTTTCACTAGGGGCGCAAAATTTCCGATAGCCCTTAATTGTAACCGTTCAGCAGTGCCGTAGATGCGCGAAAGAGGTCTGTCCGCCATACATAAGGTATGCGGGCCAGGCCGATGACTGTCAATCATCGGCAGCAGTGCCGATAAAGCAGATGCGGTGCTGATGAACGGTTACAAGGTGTTGGGGCGTCGTCAAGCGGTAAGACACAAGACTTTGACTCTTGCACTCGCAGGTTCGAATCCTGCCGCCCCAGCCATTTTTTCTTCCTCTGGTGCGTAAAGCGGCGAAAGTAAATATAACCCGAACTTCAGGCAACAGCATGAAAGACATAAAGGTGTTCGCCGGTAACGCCAATCCAGCCCTGGCTTCTGATATCTGCAACTATCTCGGGGTGCCGCTGTCCCAGGCGGAAGTCCGCCGTTTCAGTGATGGGGAAATTTTTGTCGAGATAGGCGAAAACGTCCGTGGCCGGGATGTGTTTATCATCCAGCCGACCTGTCCGCCGGTGAATGATCATCTCATGGAACTGGTGATCATGGTTGACGCCTTGCGGCGCGCTTCTGCCCGGCGGATTACTGCGGTTCTGCCCTATTATGGCTATGCCAGACAGGATCGCAAGGTTGCGCCCAGGGTTCCCATCACCGCCAAGGTTGTGGCCGAGATGATGATGGTTGTTGGGGTGCGGCGTGTTTTGACCATGGACCTTCACGCTGGGCAGATTCAGGGATTTTTCAATATCCCGGTGGATAACCTTTTTGCCGCCCCGGTACTGCTTGATTACATCTCGCAGAAATTACATAATGACGTGGTCATGGTTTCTCCTGATGCCGGCGGGGTGGAGAGGACCAGGGCTTTTGCCAAGCGGTTGAATGCAAGTCTGGCGATTGTTGATAAACGTCGGGACAAGGCCAATGAGTGCAAGGCGATGAATGTTATCGGTGATGTTGCCGGAATGACTGCGGTTATGCTTGACGACATGGTGGATACCGCCGGAACCCTGTGCGCTGGGGCCGATGCCCTTATGGAGGCAGGCGCCAAAGAGGTATATGCCTGCTGTTCCCATGGGGTGCTTTCCGGGCCGGCCATCGAGCGGTTGGAGAAGTCTAAGATTACCAGCCTGGTTATCACCGACAGTATTCCCCTTAGCGAGGCCGCGCGGAATTGCCCGAAAATCAAGGTGCTTTCCGTCTGCCAGTTGCTGGGTGAGGCGGTAAGGCGAATTCATAGTGAGGATTCTGTCAGTTCATTATTTGTCTAGTGAGTAAGACAGAGATATCTATATAACCGGAGGCCGCTGTCTACCATGGCGGCTGTTGCTGGTTTTTTGTTATGAGAATCGGTAGATGAGGAGGTTGGCTCAATGTTGCAAATTGATATGACGGCGCGAGTCCGTAAAACTGTTGGTAAGGGTGCGGCAAGGACCATGCGCAGGGCAGGGAATACTCCGGCTATTATTTATGGGCCGCAGGGCACTCCTATTGCTCTGGAATGCAACACCAAGGAGCTCACCCTGGGGTTGCTTTCGATCCATAGAAAGAACGCCTTCATCAATCTGGAGATTGATGATGAGGGCAAGAAAACGCTTCGGCATGTTATTACCCGGGAGATTCAAACGGATCCGGTGCAGGACAATCTCTTGCATGCAGATTTCTATGAGGTTTCCCTTGATAAACCCATGGAGTTTCAGGTGCCGCTCAAGTATGTCGGCAAGGCCAAGGGCGTTGTTTTGGGCGGTGATATGACCATTGCCAGAAACAAGGTCGCGGTATCGGGCAAGCTGCTTGATATTCCCGATCTCATTGAGGTTGATGTTGCTCCCCTTGGTTTGGGCGCAGCTTTGACCTGCAAGGATCTTGGTCTTTCCGAGGGAGTAAGCCTGGTGAGTAATCCAGATACTGTTTGTGTTTCTATCTCCGGGGCGGCAGAGTAAACGCCTGGAATAATCTTTCCAAGACCTTATGGTTAAAGCCGAAGAGAGGAGCTTCCTTTTTTCGGCTTTTCTTTTGCTGCTCAGGCAGGGGTTTACTGGTAAGTAGCCGTTCTTGTCGGCGGATATTTGAAAAACGTAACGCCAAGGCGCAGAAGCGCAAAGATGACATCTTTGGATTTAAACTTTGTGACTCTGCGTTAAAAAATGAGCTGTTCCAATTGCATCAAGTTTGATCGTCTAAAGGGAAATATCGTGTACATCGTGGTTGGCTTGGGAAATCCCGGGAAAGAATATGCTGCTACCCGGCATAATATCGGCTTTATCTTTCTTGATTATCTCGTGGAAAAACTTGGCCTTGCCTTTAAGGGCACCAAATGGCAGGCGGAAACGGTAAAAGATCTGTCCTGGGGGTATCCCGTTCTTTTTGTCAAACCGCAGACCTATATGAACAGAAGCGGCGCTGCGATAAGGGCGATTGCTGATTTTTATCAGGTGGATCCCAGCAGGATCATCGTGATTCATGACGATCTTGATCTTCCCCTGGGACGCGCCAGGATCATGACAAACCGGGGGGCGGGCGGGCATAACGGTATTCGTTCCCTGATTGAGCATCTTGGCGGTAATGATTTTGTGCGGATCCGGGTAGGAATCGGGCGTCCGGATAACACCGCGAAGGTAAGCGATTTTGTGCTTTCCCGTTTTGCGCAGGAAGAAGCGGGAAAGATGCGCGAAGAATTTAACCGCCTTGAAACGGGATTGCGCCTGATTATGGAAGAAGGGCTCTCTGCGGCCATGAATCGGATCAATCCTGAGTAGTTGTAGTCTAATATATTGTAATATCATGTTTTTTCAAGTTTGGATTGATAATCCTGGAAGGTGTGGTATAGTGCCCCCTAATCTTCATTTCTTTGTCGGTGCTGGAGTGCTTCCTTGCAGAAAAAAGGAACAGGGTATTCCATGGTTGACGAAAGGGAGGCACGAGTGTTTAACGTTGGTGATATGGCAGTATATCCGGCCCATGGCGTTGGCAGGATAGAATCCATCGAGCAGCGGCAGGTCGGGGACAGACAGCAATCCTTTTATGTGATGAAGATTCTCGATTCAAGCATGGTTATCATGATTCCAACGGTTAGTTGCAAGACGGTGGGCCTGAGAAGTATTATCAGTTCTCAGGATGTGAGCAAGATCTATGATATCCTGAATGAAAAGGATGTGGCCATCGTTTCCCAGCCCTGGAATCAACGATACCGGGCCTATATGGAAAAGATCAAGACCGGTTCTGTCTACGAGATTGCCTCAGTACTTCGTGATCTTTTTCTCTTGCGGGTAGATAAGGATCTTTCTTTTGGCGAACGCAAGATGATGGACACAGCCAAAAGTCTTCTGGTGAAAGAAATTGCCCTTGCCAATGAATTTAACGAAACCGAGATTCAGGTGGAAAAGAATATCGAACGGATTTTTTCCTGATCCCGGCAGGTTTGGTTGTGGGTGTTTTCTGGGGACTTTTTTTTAGTATCTTTTCGCCTGTGCTATCATCTGGTAGCATGGGCGTTTTTTTTTGGGCAGGTTGATTTTTCTTTTCGCATTTCAAGCATGATGCCCCCTGTGTAGCCTATGAGCCAGAATAGCCTTTTTACACCACTCAGCTATATTATCGACAGGGGAGGGCAGCGCCTTGATCTGTATCTGGCTAGTCAGCTCGAGGGTGAGGGCCTGACGCGTTCACGGATTCAGCAGCTTATCCGGGCTGAAATGATCCTGGTGAACGAGACTCCCCGGAAGGCCAGGTATCTTCTCCAGGCAGGAGACCGGCTTACGGTGACCATCTTGCCGCAGGCAGCTTCCGAGCTGGTTGCCGAGCCGGTCGCCTTTGGCACTCTTTATGAGGACGAGGATCTCATTGTTCTTGTCAAGCCACCCGGCATTGTGGTGCATCCGGCTGCCGGGCACAGCTCGGCCACCCTGGTGCATGGGTTGCTTCATCATTGCGGCGGGTTATCCGGGATAAATGGAGAGCTGCGCCCTGGCATCGTTCATCGGCTTGATAAAGACACCTCCGGCATTATGGTGGTTGCCAAGAGTGATTTTGCCCATCAGGCTCTGGCCGATCAGTTCAAGCGACGCCAGGTGAAAAAGATTTATCAGGCTCTGGTGGATGGCAAGCTGACCTTTTCCACCGGCAGGGTTGATCTGCCGATTGGCCGACATCCTGTCCAGCGAAAAAAAATGGCGGTGCGGGAAGATGGCCGGGAGGCCGTAACCAACTGGCGGGTTCTGGAGCGTTTTGCCAAGGGCCTGACCCTTGTTGAGCTTGGCCTGGAAACCGGACGCACTCATCAGATCAGGGTACACATGGCTGCCCTGTCTTGCCCGGTTGCCGGTGATTCTGTGTATGGCCGGAAAAATTCTCTTTATCTGGAAATGGGGATAACCCGTCAATGCCTGCACGCGCATACCCTGGCCTTTTCTCATCCAAGAACCAGGGAGGATTTGCAGTTTACCGCGCCGCTCTGGCCGGATATGCTGTATACTCTTGAATTGTTGCGGCAGACGGGTGGCGTGTAGCTTGTAGACTTTGGGGGAGGGGAGACAGTGGCGCAGCAGGCGCAAAGATCGGTGGTGGCCATCACCGGAGGAATTGGCTCTGGCAAGAGTTCCGTGGCCGCCTGCCTGGGTGAGCTTGGCGAGGCCAGGGGCCTCAATGCTGATAGCGTTTGTCGTCAGCTTCTTGAGCCGGGCGCTGCCGGCTGGCTGGTTGTGCGCCAGGCCTTTGGCGAGAGATTTTTTTTGGCGAACCAGCGCCTTGACCGGCCTCTGCTGCGTAAGGTTCTTTTCGAGGACCAAGAATTACGTCAGAAACTCAACGCCCTCCTTCATCCCCTGGTGCGAAACGAAATCGCCTCCTGGCTTGAGAGGGAGATGGCCCAGGCCCAGTCACCGATGCGGTTTGTGGTCGAAGTACCTCTTCTTTATGAGGCGGGCTGGGAATACGATTTTTCGCAGGTTGTGGTGGTATATTCAGCCCCGCAAATCTGCCTGCGAAGAATCATACTGCGTGACCGGATAAGCGAGGCAGAGGCGCAAAAAGCTTTTGCGACCCAGATGCCCTTGCTGGACAAGGCCCTCCTTGCAGATCATGTTATTGACAATACTGGCTCCTGGCCTGATACCTGTCTGCAAATCCTGCATCTGCGCAATCTGCTTTGGCAGTAGCTTTTAAGGGACGCAGAAAGTATCAATCTATCATCACGCCTCCCGTCTTGGGGCCAGCTTTGGCTGCGTCTCAATCGCATAATCCTCGCCGTAGCTCTGCTCAATCGGCACAACCAAGGCTGGCCCCAATCCAAGCGCGATCCAGGTATATTGGTATTTTCTAAGTCCCCAAGATTGCAAAAAGACTCAATTATCCGCACCACTTCAGTCGGAAGGAAAACCTTCCGGTCGAATCCTATTCCGCAGGAGCTAGTTTGGGGAACCGCTGACTGATCGCGAGATTCCAGGTCTTGAGCTTGTCCTGGGTCTTTGTGAAAAGTTCGCTTGCATCACCCTCGATGGTTAAGGCGGTAATGGTGTCGCCCTGTCTGATGCTGTCGATCACCTTCTGGTCGGCTTCGCTGGCAATTTCCCCGAAGACTGTATGCTTGCCGTCCAGCCAGGGGCAGGGGACATGGGTGATGAAGAACTGGCTGCCGTTAGTGTTAGGCCCGGCGTTGGCCATGGAAAGGATGCCCGGCTTGGTGTGGCCAAGGCTTGAGTCGAATTCGTCGGCAAAGTCATAGCCGGGGCCGCTGGTGCCGGTGCCCTTGGGGCAGCCGCCCTGGATCATGAAATCCGGGATGACCCGGTGGAATTTGAGGCCGTTGTAAAAGCCGCGCCGGGCGAGATTGGCAAAGTTTGCTACGGTGTAAGGGGTTTTCTCAGCGAAGAGTCTGAGGGTGATGGTGCCTTTGCTCGTGGTCATTGTGGCGGTCAGGTCGTTCATGAGGATCCTCGTGGTAGTTGAAATTTATAAAAAAACAGTAACTGTTCAGCAGTGCCGCAGATGCGCGTGTCAATCGTCGGCAGAAGTGCCGACTAAGAGGTCTGCGAAGTGTGCTATTGCATATAAGCAGACCGATGACAAAGCAGATGTGGTGCTGCTGAACAGTTACAATTCCCTGACAATGGCGTCGCCCATGGCTGCGGTGCCCACGGCCAAGCTTTTGTCCACGGCAATATCCGGGGTATGTACGCCTTTGTCAAGCACTGCGGCAACGGCCTTTTCAATGGCGTCCGCCGCCTCTGCCTGATCCAGACTGAAACGCAGCATCATGGCCGCAGAGAGGATCTGGGCGATGGGGTTGGCAATGCCCTGGCCGGCAATGTCCGGGGCGGAGCCACCTGCTGGCTCATAGAGGCCAAAGCCTTTTTCGTTGAGGCTGGCTGAGGCCAGCAGCCCCATGGAGCCGGTGATCATGGCGCATTCGTCGGAAATGATGTCGCCGAACATGTTGCCGCAGAGCATGACGTCGAACTGGTGCGGATTTTTTACCAGCTGCATGGCGGCGTTATCTACATAAATATGGTTCAGGCTGACATCGGGATATTCCTTGGCGATCTCGATGACTACCTCTCGCCAGAGTACCATGGTGGTGAGGACGTTGGCCTTGTCCACCGAGGTGACGATCTTGCGGCGCAGGCGGGCGGCGGCAAAGGCGCGGCGAGCGATGCGCTCGATCTCCCAGCGGTGGTAGACCATGGTATCGAAGGCCTTTTCGTTGGCCCCTGAACCTTCCCTGCCCTTGGGCTGGCCGAAGTAGATGTCGCCGGTGAGCTCACGCACGCAGAGGATGTCAAAGCCGTCTCCCACGATGTCGGCCCTTAACGGGCTGGCTGCGGCCAGGGATTTGAAGATCCTGGCCGGACGGAAGTTGCAGAAGAGTTCGAAATGTTTGCGCAGCGGCAGCAGGGCGGCGCGTTCCGGCTGCTGGGCCGGGGGCAGTGATTCCCATTTGGGGCCGCCCACCGAACCAAAGAGGATGGCGTCGCTGGCCTCGCACAGGGCAAGAGTCGAGGCGGGCAGGGCCTCGCCGTGCCGGTCGATGGCGCAGCCGCCCACATCCGCAAGATCATAGGCGAGGTTGAAGCCGAATTTCTGCTGGACTGCGTCCAGGGCCTTGATCGCTTCCTGCATCACTTCCGGGCCGATGCCGTCACCGGCCAATACTGCTATTCTTTTCATCTGCTTAATCCTTACCTTGTCTGTTTTTGCATTCCAGGAGAAAAGTTTCGGGGAGAAACCATACTTGATTCGGGGGAGAATACGCAAGATCAATATGCCAGGCGGTCTGTCGGGATGTTGAAAAAAAAAGCGAGAAGGCATCCTTATGGCATGATTGTCAGACTGCTAAGGCGACTACTGACTGGAGTCTTGGCGCGGAGATGATCAGTTCTCACCTATGAGGTTTTTTGCCGGGTTGCAGGGCGATAACTTCATAATCGCTGGTTTCTGGATTCCAGCGGTAGCCTTTGGCTGCCCAGATCTCCTCGATCAACTTTTTGCCGAAATGCAGACCTCCAATCACCCCGTAAGTTTCGTAAACGGAAAGCAGCTCTTCATCGTCAATCCGGCCATCGCTGTTGCTGTCCGCCCAATGGAAGGGGCTGGCCTGCAGAGAGTCGCCTCCGGATACCGGGAGGCTGGGATTGTCGTCGGAACGAACTGTGACGCCGCCAATGAACTGATGGATGCTCTCCATCTTCGTCTCGGGTTTAAGCCTGACGAGGTAGCTGTACACGGCATGTCCGCCGGTGATCTTGCCAATCCACTTGAGCGTGGGAGGATCGCTTGCCTGATTGACAAACTGCGGCTTGCCCTGGGCCGGGATGCAGTCCGGGGGAAGGGTTTCCTTGAGGATCAGGGAAAAGGGGCGGGTGGTGCTGGTGGTCACTTCAATAAGCACCGGGAAGGGAACACCTGGGGGCGCATGCGTGGGCAGGATTCTGACGGCAGCCACCTGGACATCCTCATTGTTTGCGGTATACCACCAGAGCAGAGCAAGGCCGACAAGGGCGAGCAGCAGAAGGGCGCCGCCCAGGACAGTGATAGAACGTACTCTGAGACGGGGTCTTGCCGGAGGTGCTGCGGGCGGCCCAGTTGTTTTAGCCTCCGTGTCTGGCCGAAGCGCCGACTCTTCCTGGTCGGGTGGCGTACAGGTCTGCTGGGTTTGCGACTCTGCCGGGGATGCAGGCTGGCCGTGATCAATTATCTCCGCTATCTGGGCCTCCAGCGCCTCGGCCAGCTTGACAGCGTTCTCTTTTTTGATGCTGGGATAGCGGCGGTTTTCCCAGCGGGAAATGGTGTCGGTGGTGACTCCGACCACTGTGGCGACATAGAGCTGGGTCAGACTTTTTTCTTCCCTGATCCGGCGAATTATGGCGCCGTCTATGTTGACCATGGGGATGCCGCCAGCCAAGGGCTTTTCCGAATCCATGCCGGGTGTCCTGCAGGTTGAGTTTTTGGCATTATGGGTGAAGCTACCTGCTCGAAGCTATCATATTTTTGACGGAAGCGCTGTCAAAACGTTTCATCCCTTTGTGGCTGAAGCTGGTTTTTTGGCGTCATGCTCACAAGCCGGATGAGGTGGAGCCGGTTTTGAGACAGGGGTATAAAGCAGAGTTCAAGGCCCAGGTTGTCTTGGTCGCCCTGCCAGTTTCGACGAAGGGGGAATGGTTCTTTAAAAAATGCCGGAGAGGGGCGTTTGGCAGTGCTGGCAGTTTCCGTTGGTCAGGTATTGTTGTTTTACCCTGAAGCCACTTCGTTCTATAACCAGTTTTCCGCAGTTTGGACAGAGGGTATTTTCTCCGGTGTCGCCGGGAATATTTCCGATATAGACATAGTGCAGTCCCTCGGCCAGGCCGATCTCTCGGGCGCGGATGAGAGTGGAGTGCGGGGTGGGTGGATGGTCGGTCATCATATAAGTGGGCCAGAACCTGCTGACATGCCATGGTATGTCGGGAGAGATGCCTTTGATGAAACGGGCAATGTCGGTCAGTTCGTCTTCCGAATCGTTCCAGCCAGGAATCACCAGGGTGGTGACCTCCACCCAGACTCCAAGTTCCTTCATTAACCGGATCGTATCAAGGACTGGCTGTAGCCTGGCCCCGCACACCTCCTTGTAGAACTTGTCGGTGAAGGCCTTGAGATCTATATTGTTGGCGTCAAGATAGGGGGCCAGTTCCCTGGTGGCACCCGGGCCGGTATAGCCGTTGCTGACGAAGATGTTTTTCAGGCCTGCCGTCCGCGCCAGTTTAGCGGTATCAAGGGCGAATTCGTAAAAGATGGTAGGCTCAACATAGGTGTAGCTGATGGACTGGCAACTTGAGCGTTGCGCGGCTGCGACCACTTCTGCCGGGGTGCGCACGGTGCCGGGGATGTCTCCCCCGTGGCGCTGGGGATACTGGGAAATCTCGTAAT
>MGTC01000012.1:5019-22089 GCA_001799255.1 Deltaproteobacteria bacterium RIFOXYD12_FULL_55_16 | reverse complement strand
ACCGTGGCTTGAGCGTGAATAAATTGGTGGAAGAAATGAGTGCTCAAGCATTGGCAGCCTGGGACACAGAAAATAGATTTCGCACGCTTGCTGCGCAGGGTAACGTACAGCAAGCCTTATCCATTTTAAATCGATTGGATGAAGTCACCCCGTAACAGTGGAGCAGGTCTGGGCAGGTCTGGGGTCAGGCTTGACTTTCGGACATTCTTTAGCCCGCAGGTCGGGTTTCACTTTGCTCTACCCGACCTACCCTCTTACCAGGGATAGATCACAGACCCCAATTTCATTGACTGGTTTTATCCGGAGTGGTAAGTTGATTGTACAGAATTAATGTACATATCGGAGTCGCAAAAATGCAACAAGTTAATATCACCGAGTTCCGTAATCACCTTCCGAAATATCTGGCCAGGACAACAGCTGGGGAAACTTTGGAAATCACCTGTAATGGCAGAATAGTAGCCCGTCTTGCCCCTCCCGGAGACAGCACCAGGGCCGGTGCCCGCCATGCACTTGAGGAATTACGGAGCAAGTGCAAGATTGGCGATGTTCTTTCTCCCATAGATGAGCAATGGGACGCTGCCAATGATAATTCTTGATACTTGCGTGCTTATTTTTGATAGTCTTAGCCCGGATCGGCTCAGCAGGAATGCTCTGGCGATTTTAAACGCAGAAGAAAACTGTTCCGTCTTGTGTTGCAGCGATATTTCTCTGTGGGAAATCTCCATGTTGATTAAAAAAGGCCGTCTGCAGCCAGGCACGGATTCTTTGACCTATCTTCAGCTTGTTCTAAATGCCCGGCAGATCACTATCCTGCCAATAACTCCCCGGATCGCCCATTTATCTACTTCCATGCTGGAAATTAACCATCATGATCCCGCCGATCGCATTATTGCCGCAACAGCTAAAGAACACCGGGCAACACTGGTTACCGTTGACCAGAAACTTCTTGGCCTCAAAGGAATAACTACCATTTGGTAAGGGAGTAAGGGAGGTGGGAAATAGGTTAACCCGCCGGTTAACCCGTCTCAGATTACAACTTTAGAGATAAAGACCATGGCAGCCAGACTTTCCACGGTGATTGTCGTGGCACGCACCGCTGGCGCATTCTTTTCGGAGACCAGATCCCTGGGCGAGGGGGCAGCGCTGTCCAGTAATTTATGCCAGAGTCGGCCAGCCGGCGGCGCCGGAATGATAAATTCCTCTGCTGTGTGCCCGCCGTTGAGCAGCACAAAAAAATCATCGTCATGGCGGATGTTGGCAACCTTGCCGTGCAGGATAAAGGCCAGGGTTTTGCAGGATGACGACCAGTCCGGCTTGCCAGGAGTGAGCGACTGCCACTCGATTTCCGGGTTCTCTTCTGTGGCGGGGAAAAAATCGGTGCGGTGAAATACCGGATGTTTTTTGCGTAAGGCGATGAGCTGGGTAAAAAAGCGCAGCAGGCCGTGGTTCTGCTCCGCCAGCTCCCAGTTGAGCCAGCTTATCTCGTTATCCTGGCAGTAGGCGTTGTTGTTGCCCTGCTGGGTTCGCCCGAATTCATCACCCGCCACCAGCATGGGCACTCCCTGGGAAAGGAAGAGGATGGTGGCAAAGGTCTTGATCCGCCGCAGCCTTAATCCTTCAAGGGCCGCGTTCTTTGTTGGCCCTTCGCTGCCGCTGTTCCAGCTCATATTGTCATTGCTGCCGTCCCGGTTGTCTTCGCCGTTGGCCAGGTTATGTTTTTCGTTGTAGCTGACCTGATCGTACAGGGTAAAGCCATCGTGACTGGTGATAAAATTGATGCTGTTGCAGGGGCTGCGGCCATCGTCCTGGTAAAGGTCAGCGCTGCCAGTCAGGCGGGTGGCGAGTGGGGCTACTATATCATCATGGCCGCAGAGAAAGCGGCGGACATCATCGCGGAACTTGCCGTTCCATTCGGCCCAGCGCCGGTTGGTGGAAAAACTTCCCACCTGATAGAGGCCCGCCGCATCCCAGGCCTCGGCAATGATCTTGGTGTGGGCGAGGATGGGATCTTCGGCGATTTTTTCCACCATGGGCGGGTTGCTCAGCACGTTGCCCTGTTGGTCGCGGCCCAGAACACTGGCCAGATCGAAGCGGAACCCATCCACATGCATCTCGACCACCCAGTAGCGCAGGCAGTCCATGATCAGGCTTCGCACCAGGGGATGGTTGCAGTTCACCGTGTTGCCGCAGCCGGAGAAGTTGAGATACTCCCGGCTCTGCGGATCCAGCAGGTAGTAGATAACATTGTCCAGACCCCGGAAGCTGATGACAGGGCCATCGCCGCCCCCTTCCGCCGTATGGTTGAAGACCACATCAAGAATGACCTCGATCCCGGCCCGATGCAGGGCCTTGACCATTTCCTTGAACTCCCGGACTTGATTGCCGTCGCGGCCATTGACCGCATAGGCGGCCTTGGGGGCAAAAAAAGAGATGGAGCTGTAGCCCCAGAAATTTTTCAACCTCTCCTTGGTTAAGGGGTTGCTGTTGGTGAGTTCGAGTTCATTGAATTCGGTGATCGGCAGGAGCTCCACCGCAGTGATCCCGAGCTTTTTGAGATAGGGAATCTTTTCCACCAGCCCCTGGTAAGTGCCGCCATGAGGCACGCCGGAACTTGCGTGCCGGGTGAAGCCCCGGACATGGAGTTCGTAGATGATGCTCTTTTCCAGGGGAGTATTGAGGGGCCGATCACCTTCCCAGTCAAAGTCGTTCCCGATGATGCAGCAACGTCGCTGAAAGGAGCTTAAAGGGGTGCAAAGACCGATGCGGCAATATTGCGCCCCCCACTCAGATCCTCCGGTAAGGGCCTTGGCATAAGGGTCGAGCAGTAGATTTTTTTCAGAAAAGAAATGCCCCGCGCCCTTGGGGTCGTAAAGACCGGACATACGGTAGCCATAGCGAAGATTGAGGTCAAGATCGTGGAGCAGGATATGCCAGATATGACCTGTACGGTTGATCTTCGGATCAAGGGGGATCTCGGCCCAGGGATCTTCAGCCCCGGATTTGAAAAGCACCAGGGTCACGGCTGCCGCATGCCGGGAGAAGACGGCGAAATTAACCCCCCCCGGCTTCAGGAATGAGCCCATAGGCAGCGGGCACCCAGCGCTGCTGGTAATTTTTTCTTTGTTCATGACATTCCTCTTGCGGGAAAAGAAAAGCACAGCTATTATTGATAATAATTACTAATTGATAGCGCCTGATTAAGTATATCGTTTTTCGAAAAAGGAAGGAAGCTGTTGTTGAAAATGCGTAACATTAAAATGACGTGACCGGCAAGGGGCCGTAACGGCTCCCAATTAAAATCAAGGAGGCAGGCGATGGGATTAGCGGACAGGTTGGGCATGGCTGGGCACCATCTGGCAATTGACTGGGATCTTACTCCTGCGGATACCTTTGCCATGTTTGAGAGCTGGGGCGGCAAGGATCAGGAGCGGATCCGCAGCAATGTGGAGCTTCACTATTATTTTTATATCGATAACTGGACCTTGCCGGCCAAGCTCTGCCTGATGGAGCGGGGGGTCAAGCACGCCAAGATCCTGGCCCACATCGACTGCCCGCAGGAGATGCTGGATCAATGCGTGGCCCGGCAGGGCACGGATATGCGCGACCAGAGTTACGCCATTGACGAGGGGATCAAGCAATGGCTGCTGGAAAAAATCATTGAGGCCGATGATTTCTCTCTGGTTATGCCGGTGGATAATTCCGTGCCGCAGGAGGCCATGGCTACAGGGCTTCCCAAAAAAGGGGAGGGTCTGCCTGGTTTAAAAACTATCACTCTACGCGCAGTTGGGGTCGTGCTTACTGAACAGGAAGCGGCAGATCTGGCCGCGCAGCATAACTTTTATGACAGCCGCCACAACCCACAGGGCAATTTCCCCAACGCCTTGCTGGACAACGGCGATGGCCTGACCATTACCGATCAGGCCACCGGGCTCATGTGGCAGCGCGGCGGCTGTGACCTTACTACCAGCCGTAATGTGCAGAAATATGTGGAACTGCTCAATCATCAGTGTTTTGCCGGATTTTCCGACTGGCGGCTGCCCACCATGGAAGAGGCCTTTTCCCTTCTGGAACCACAGGCGAATGAAAAGGGCGCTCATCTCCACCCCTGTTTTTCCAGGGAGCAGCCCTTTATCTTTCTCGCTGACCAGCGCAAACCAGGGGGCTACTGGTTTATGGATTTCAAGCAGGCCACGGCGTTCTGGGCCTCGGGCTCCATCCCCGGTGGGTTTGGCAGGGTGTGTCGAACTGTCTGAGGCAAGGATAATAGTTTACCCCGCAGGCAGCAGGGCCAGCATCTCCCGCACCGCCTGATCAAGTCCCACGAAGATAGCCCTGGCCATCACCGCGTGGCCGATGCTCAGCTCTTCGATGGTGCCCAGGGCGGCCACCCGTTGGGTGTTGAGGTAATTGAGGCCGTGCCCGGCATTCACCCGCAGCCCCAGTTCATAGGCCTCTTCCGCTGCGGTGGCGATGAGGGTAAATTCCTGATCCCGCGCTTGTTCTGTTGTGGCGTCGCAGTAGCGGCCGGTGTGGATCTCGACAAAGGTCGCCCCTATTTCATAGGCCGTATTGACCTGCCGGGAATCAGGGTCGATGAACAGGCTCACCGGGATGTCGGCCTTGTCCATTCGGGCGATGACCTCCTGAAGCCTCTTCTTCTGCCCGGCTACATTGAGGCCGCCTTCGGTGGTCAGCTCCCGGCGTTTTTCTGGAACCAGGGTGATCATGTCCGGCTTGATCTCCAGGGCGATGGCGATGATCTCCTCGGCGGCTCCCATTTCCAGGTTGAGCTTGGTTTTTATGGTCTGTCTGAGCAGGCGCACGTCCCGATCCTGGATATGCCTGCGATCTTCCCGGAGATGGACGACAATTCCTCTGGCTCCGGCCAGTTCGCAGATGCCTGCGGCCAGAACCGGATCCGGCTCGGTGATGCCCCTGGCTTGTCGCAGGGTGGCGACATGATCGATATTGATGGCAAGACTGAGCATTTTTCCTCTCCTTTCTTCGCTTAGCAATTGGTCTAAAAGCTGTTTTTCCCGTGCCGCCATGGCCAAAGCCTCAGCAGAGGAGCGTTCGTGGTCAAGGCCCAGCAGGTGCAGCAGGCCGTGGATCATAAGAATCGTCACCCGCTGGTGCAGGGTTACCCGGTCGGTCGCTGCTTCCCGGGCCGCAGTGTCGAGTGAGATGATGACATCGCCGAGAAGTTCGGCTGGCAAATGCTCTCCTCCTTCTTCCTGGATGGCAAAGGCCAGGACGTTGGTCGGCCCTAATTTGTGGCGGTATTGTTCGTTGAGCCGCGCCATCCCGGGGTCGTCAACCAGCAGGAGGCTGAGTTCGCTTTGCGCGTGGCCACAGAGGGACAGCAGACGTTCGGCCCGTTGCCGAAGCTGTTTCAGACTGAGATTGAGGGGGGTGGCCGTCTGGCTGGTGATGAGTACGGGCATGGCGGCCTCAATTAAAAAGTAACACAAAAAGATACACCACGAAGATCACGAAGAACACGAAGAAAATCTTTACTATGTTTTAAACTTCGTGATCTTCGTGATCTTTGTGGTGAAAAATATTTTTTGTTACGTTTTCAAACGGTTGCTCGCCGGGGAGGCGGCAGGGTTTCCTTGTCGGCGTATGCGCTGATGATTTCCTGCACCAGCTGGTGGCGAACCACGTCTACCTCTGAAAACTGGTTGAAGGCGATCCCCTTGATATCCTGTAAGATTCTGCTGGCCTCGATAAGGCCTGACTGGCGGCAGTCAGGCAGGTCGATCTGGGTGATGTCTCCGGTGATCACCGCTTTGGAGTTGGCGCCCAGCCGGGTAAGGAACATCTTCATCTGTTCGTGCGTGGTGTTCTGGGCCTCGTCCAGGATGACAAAGGCGTTGTTCAGGGTGCGCCCGCGCATGAAGGCCAGGGGGGCGATTTCGACCAGCCCTTCCTCGATCAGATCCGTAACCTTGCCCCGGCCCAGCATGGCATTCAGGGCCTCGTGCAGGGGGCGCATATAGGGGTTGATCTTCTGGGCCAGGTCGCCGGGGGGGAGACTCAAGCGCTCACCGGCCTCCACGGCGGGGCGGGCCAGGATAATGGAGCGCACCTGCTTGCTGGTAAAGGCGGAAACCGCCATGGCCACGGCAAGATAGGTTTTGCCGGTGCCTGCCGGGCCAATGCCGAAAACAAGGTCGTTGTTCCGGATGTTGTCGAGATAGAGCTTCTGGTTGACGCTCTTGGGTGAGACCGCCTTATGTTCGGGGGCAATACACACCTTGTCGAGGAATATTTCCTTGAGATCAGCCTGAGGAGAGGTTTGCATGATGCGCAGGGCATAGGCGACATCCGAGGGATAAACCAGATAGCCCGACCGGATCAGCTCATGGAGTTTGTCGATGGTCGAAATCGCCAGATCCACCCCCTGTTGCGGCCCGCTCACGGTGAGGCGGCTGCCCTGCACCTGGATACTGACCCCGGCGCCCTCTTCAAGAATGGCAAGGTTCTTGTCCAGGTCGCCGTAAACCAGCATGGTGGCATTGTTGTCGATAAAAACAATTCCTTTTTTAATCAATGGGAAGCCCTCCTTTTGCCGTGCTTGCTCAGCTCCTGATTGATCAGCTGTTGCAGCTCCTTGATGTTGCGTTCTTTCAGGCGGCGGCCATTGACAAAGATCGCCGGGGTGCCTCGAACCCCGGCGATCTGGGCCTCAGCCATGTCGCGGTCAAGGGTCTGCTGGCTGGTCAGTGCCTTGTAATCCTTATTGAATTTATCTAGATCAAGGCCGAGTTTTTTGGCCAGCTCCGGGTATTTTGCCTCGGAAAGGCTTTTCTGGTTTTCAAACAACAGGTCATGATATAGCCAGAATTTGCCCTGGCGATGGGCGGCCAGAGAGGCAAGGGCGGCGGAGCGCGCCTGTTTGTGCATGGCCAGAGGGAAATGTTTAAAAACGACCTTGACCTCCTTGGGATGTTTGGCCAACGCCTCTTCAAACAGGGCGCCCACCGTGCCGCAATAGGGGCATTCAAAATCGCTGAAGGCGACCACCACCACCGGGGCGTTCTCCGGCCCGAGAAACGGGGCGCCCTGGATGTTGATCGGTACGGAGAAATCAAGGGTGACTGTCTGGATGGTTTTGTTTTTACCGCTGGCCAGAAAGAGTTTGGTGGGGAAGTCGGCGGCCTGCAGGCCGGAGGAGGCGATGTGGTCCATGGCCGGGTCAACGGCGATGGTCTCTTCCAGGGCGCCCTTGTCGGAATAGACCAGGAGCTTGCCGCCTTCGGTCAGGACAAAGGTCCATTTGCCGTCCAGCGAGGCGGCAATGTCCAAGGGGGCGCTAGGGGTTTTCAGGGCGTTGCCCACCTCCCATTCAACCCCGGCCTGGCAGGGCGTCGCCAGAATCAGGGCGGCGAAAAATATGGAAAAACAGCCAGGAAAACGTGGCCTTGTCACAGTCATTGTTGGTCTCTCCTTGTTTTGATAAGCAAAGTAAGGCAGCCGAGGCACATCTCCGGCAATCTCTCTGGAATGGGGAACCTGTCCGGAGAATACCTTATAATGCCCGGAAAAATTACGCAAGGATCAGCAGGAGGCAGGGGTATAAATTTTTCCGAGTTTCTCCGGAAGAAGATTGAGAAAAAGGGGTAGGGCGTGGCGCGGCTTCATGTCCTTCAGTACACCGAATCGTGATCGCCCACGTTTACCGGGATGATCTCCTGCTCCTGAATCAGGAATTCAAGGGTGATGCGATACGAAAGGTTGATGGAAACCGCATGCAAACCTGAGAGGCGCCCGGAGAGAGGATGCAGGCGAAGTGAGGGATGGAACGGGTTGGCTTCCATGAGTTGCAGGGTTTTCAGATACTGTTTTTCCAGCTCGGGGTGACGCTGTAAAAATCGTCGGGCGCGTTTTTCATACTGCTCGGTAAAGACCAGCGACCAGCTCATGCAGCGCCCTTGAGGCGGGCCAGGTGTTCTTCGGCGCTTTCCTTGACAAAGCGGCCTTCGGCGAGATCGGCACGGGTCTGGGCAAGGGCGGATTCCAGCTCGCACTCCCTCAGGTAGTGGTAATGCTTCAGGTCCATCACCACGAATCGTTCCTTGCCGCGTACGGAGATAACCGCTTCCGGTTGGTGGGCAAGGACGGCCTCAATGGCGGAAACGCCTTTTGTTTTCAGATCATTGGCAGAGACGTTCGGCATGGCAATTCCTCCATGGGTATTTTTTGTAGTATGTATAATCGTACTGTTGATAATATTGTAAATGGTGTTGCTGCTTATGTAAAGCACTTTCGTGCGGTATGTTGTCCGCCAAGCGGCTGAGATCAGGACAGAAGCCCTGCCAGGAAAATGGCCAGATGCTGAACCTCGGGTTGCGCTGGATCATGGCCCAGACCCTGCTGGATTTGGATCAGGCAGCCGGAGCAGGTGGTAGTTAGCAGATCCGGGGCTGTCTGATCAATCTGGGCCAGCAGTCGGCCTCTGATCTTTTCCGCCAGTTCCGGCTGGGCCAGATGAAACAGGCCGCCCTGGCCGCAGCATTGCGGGCCGTTGGGGAGTTCGACCAGACGCAAGTCGGGGATGGCCCGGAGGATTTTCCGGGGCGGGGCGGTGATTTGGGCGTGAAACCGCAGATGGCAAGGATCGTGGTAGAAAACGGTGCGCGTCTTGGCTGGAGCGGCAAAACGGAAAGTCGGCTCAGCCGCCATGGCCTGGGTCACAAAGGTGGAAAATTCAAGGAGCCGCCCGGCAAAGGCCTGGGCCTTTTCCCGCCATTGCGGGTCATCCTTGAGCAGCTCCGGATAGCGGCGCAACTGGCTGTGGCAGGAGGCGCAGGAGGTCAGGATGGGCAAGGTGTTGCCGGCAAAGGCAAGGATGTTCTGCCTGGCAAGGCGCTTGGCGGTGCCGAGGTCTCCGGCGCTTTCCGCCGCTAAGCCGCAACAGCATTGCTGCTTTGGCATAAGCGGGGGCTTGCCGGTAAACCTTGCCGCTATCTGCTCCGTGGCCTCGCCGATTTCCCGGTGCAGATGGGTGGCGTAACAACCGGGGAAAAAGGTCAGGGCAGGCGGTTCGGTTTTTTCTCTCGGTGTTTTTAACCAGGGCTGGGCGGTGGTGGTTGTCCCCTTCCGGGGCAGGCCGAGGCGCAGCCGCAGACCGCTGTCGGCAGGCAGCTGGTCGAGCAGGGGGCGGCCCAGACTGGCGATCGCCGCCAGCAGGGCCGGGTTGCTCAAGGCCTTTCGGGTGATGACCCTGAGCAAGGCCTGATGGCCTGCTGCTTTCTCCAGCCGTTCCCGGGCGGCAATAAAGCGGCTGGGCGGGTCGAGACCCCGGGCGCACACGGAGCGGCAGGCCCCGCAGAGCAGGCATTGGGAAAGAATCTCCGCATAGGCAGCCGAGGCTTGGGCCGGATCAAGTCGATCCAGCAGATGCAGCCTGCCCCGGGCCGAAAGCGATTCCCGGCCCGCGGCCTGAAAGACCGGGCAGACCACGGTGCAGGCTCCGCATTTTGCGCACTGAACAGCGTTGTCTGTCATGGCGTAGGCCATGGAAGTTTAGGCTGCTTTGTCTCGATGGGGATGGCTAAGCAAAAAGTTCGAGATACAAGGCGCGGTGTGCTTTTGCGAATGAGGCTATACGCCTGGTATGCCGAATGAGCAAAAGTGCGCCGCAACGCAGTAGATCGGGCTTTTGGCGACGCCATCATCTTTGCCACAGCAGATAGGCCTTGATAAACGGATCAAGGTTGCCGTCCAGGGTGCTGTCCACATTGCCTACCTCAAAATTGGTGCGGTGATCCTTGATCATCCGGTACGGCTGCATCACGTAGGAGCGGATCTGACTGCCCCAGGCGATCTCCTTTTTCTCGCCGGCGATATCCTGGTGCTGTTCTTTTTGTTCAGCCCGCTCCTTCTCGTACAGTCGGGCCTTGAGCATCTTCATGGCCGTGTCCTTGTTGCGGTGCTGGCTGCGCTCGTTCTGGCACTGAACCACGATGCCGGTGGGCAGATGGGTGAGGCGGATGGCCGAGCTGGTCTTGTTGACGTGCTGGCCGCCTGCCCCGCTGGCCCGGTAGGTGTCGATGCGCAGATCCTTGTCGTTGATGTCCACCTTGATGGTGTCGTCAAGCTCCGGAAAAATAAAGACCGAGGCAAAGGAGGTGTGGCGTCTGCCGCCTGCGTCAAAGGGGGAGATGCGTACCAGCCGGTGGATGCCCATCTCCGAGCGGAGCAGGCCATAGGCGTTATGACCGGTGACCATGATGGTCGCGCTTTTAATCCCGGCCTCGTCGCCGGGTTGCAGGTCGAGCATTTCGGTGGGAAATTTCTTGGCCTCGGCCCAGCGCAGATACATGCGCAGCAGGATGCTCACCCAGTCCTGAGCCTCGGTGCCGCCCGCGCCCGCGTGAATGGTGAGCATGGCGTTGCTGGCATCGTGTTCGCCGGTGAACATGCACTCAAGCTCCACGGTCTCGACCCGCTCAAGCAGGGCGTTCAGGGCTTGGTCAACCTCCTGGAGGGTGTCTTCGTCGCCTTCGTCCATGCCCAGTTCGAGCAGGAATTCTGCCTCCTCAAGTTCTGCCTGGGAGGTATCCCAGCTTTCGACAATATTCTGGAGGCTGCCCTGTTCCCGTTGCACCTTCTGGGCGTTTTCCTGGTTATCCCAGAAAGCCGGGGCCAGGGTGAGCTGTTCCAGCTCCTGTAATCTTTCTCTCTTGTGATCTACCTCAAAGATGCTCCTTCAGGGAGATGAGGCGGCCCTTGAGATCCTGGATTTTCTGTTTTAGTTCCGCAGACATGGTGTGTGCTCCTGATGAAATAGTTGAGAGTTAAAAGTTAAAAGTGAAAAGTGAAAAAACTTAACGCAAAGGCGCGGAGGCGCAAAGGTAAAGCTGAGTTGAGCAGTTTGCCTGCTCTTACGAAACTTATACCCTTTGGGTGTAAAGCTGAGTTGAGCAGTTTGCCTGCTCTTACGAAACTTATACCCTTTGGGTGTAACTGCTTTAAATAAAAGGTTTTTAAAACTTTGCGTCTTTGCGCCTCTGCGTTAAGTTTTTTTTCTTGGTTGCCCTGCGTGCAGAACCTGCCAGGGTCAGGATCAGGCAGGCCCAGGGGAAAAGATAGCCCCAGCGGACATAACAGGTCAAGCCTTCCAGCAGGGCGACCGGTTGACTGCGGGCGTATTCGGTAAACAGGAGCGACGCCCCCTGGATTTGGCCCAGGGGGTCGATGAAGGCGCTGACTCCGGTGTTGGCCGCCCGCACCAGGGTTTTTCTGGTTTCCACCGAGCGAAAGACCCCCATGGCCAGATGCTGCCAGGGAGCGCCTGACCTGCCGAACCAGGCGTCATTGGTGATGGTGACCAAAAGATTCGCCCCGGCCTCCGCCTGCTGGCGGGCAAGCTCTGGAAAGATGCTTTCAAAGCAGATCAATACCCCGATTTTGCTGTTTTGGCAAGACAAGGGGGTGTTGCTTTGACCAGGGGTAAAGGCGCCCAGGGTTTCCACCAGTGGCGAGGCAAAACCTAAAATCTGGCGAAAAGGGATATATTCGCCAAAGGGCACCAGGTGCTGCTTGTCGTAACGCCCGGCGATCTGTCCGTCCGGGGAGAGAAGAAAGGCGCTGTTGCTGTAGATGAGGGGAGCTGTGTCCGGGTTTTTTCTCCGGTGGGGCGCGCCGGTGAGCAGAGATGTCTGGCGCGGCCGAGTGAGTTCGCTGTGCAGCTTAAGAAAAAGCGGGTGCTCGTAGGGATAAAATGGCAGGGCTGTTTCCGGCCAGACAATCAGCTGCGGATTTTTGTCGAGGAAAAGCTCATTGCTCAGGCGGAGGTAGGTGTCAATGGTTTCCCGCTGAAAGGCCGGTTGCCATTTTTGATCCTGGGGGATATTGCCTTGGACTGCCGCTACCTCAAGCTGTTCCGCCTGGGCAAGGGTTGTCGGCAGGGTGTGCATCCGCCAGAGGCTGTAGCCTGCAGCGAGCAGCAGCAGGGCGGTCGCGGCGCCGATCAGCGCCCGGGGGAGCGTTTTGCGCTGGATCAGGGCGGCGGCCAGGGTGAAAATCAGCGCGTTCGTCAGCACCATAAGAAAGGTGAGGCCATGGTGGCCTGCCAGGTCGGCAACCTGGATGAGCAGGGGCAGGCTGTACTGGGTGTAAGCCAGATCAAGCCAGGGAAAGCCGGTAAAGAGCAGGCCCTTGAGCAGATCGAGGGCCACCCAGCAGGCCGGGGCGAAAACGAGCAGGGGGAGGTTAGGTGAGGGCTTGGCGCAAAGAAAGGCGAAGGCCGCTGGATAGCAGCTCATGTACAGGGCAAGAAGAATCAGGGCCAGCGCCGCGATGGGCGCAGGCACCTGGCCATAGGTGGCCAGAACAATGATGATCCAGGACAAAAGGGGCAGATAATAGGCCAGGCCGCAGATGAGGCCAAGAAGGGCGGCTCTGCGCGGTGGCTGGTTATTAAGGCTCCAGAAAAGGGGGACGAGCGCCAGCCAGGCAAGCTGGGGCAGGGCAAGGCATCCCGGAGAGGCGGCAAACAACAGGGCGCTGGACAACAACGCCAGCAGGCAGGCCGTGCCGAAATGCTTTGCCTTTTCTGGCTGAGGAAACAGGTGGGGCATCAGTCTGGCTTGGGCTGGATTTTTACGGTGTGGATGCGCCGCCGGTCGGCGGAGACCACCTCAAAGACCAGGGAGTTGATGAGCATGGTGGCGCCCACCGGCGGCACCCGGTCCAGCTGGTGGATGAGCAGACCGCCTACTGATTCATAGGGGCCTTCCGGCAGGGTGATGCCGAAAAATTCTTCCACCTCCTCAATATTGACCTTGGCATCGGTGAGGAGCAGGTGTTTGTTCACCACCTTCCAGCGTTTTTCCGCCTTGTCGTATTCGTCGCGGATCTCGCCGACGATTTCTTCCAGCACGTCTTCCAGGGTCACCAGGCCGCGCACGCTGCCAAACTCATCGGTGACTACGGCAAGATGGCCTTTCTGGCTCTGAAAATCCTTGAGCAGGTTGACAATCTTGCGGGTATCGAGCACGAAAAAAGCCGGTTTGACCAGCTCCGAGGCTGCGGGCATGGGGGAGGCGCTGAGGCAGAAGGGCAGCAGATCCTTGGCGTGGAGGATGCCGATGATATTGTCCGGTGAATCCTGGTAGATGGGGATTCTGGTGTAGCCCTCATCGGTGATCAGCTGGATAAGCTCGGCGGCTGGCACCTTTGCCTCGGCGCTGACCATATCGCTTCTGGGGGTCATGATCTCGCGAACCAGGGTATCCCTGAATTCCAGGATGCTGGTGATCATCTCTCCTTCTTCGCGGGTGATCAGGCCCTGTTCTTCACCGTCATCGAGAAGTTCCTGGATCTCCTGCTCAATGTCTTCAGTGGTGTCCGGGGCGCGGTTGAGGCCGAAAAACTTAAGAATGCGCTTGAAAGGCGAGTCATCGGTGTCTGGAGTGGAGGTGTCCATGCGAGGGCAAAAGTCCTGTTGGGTAACTGTTTGGAATCCAGAATTCAGAAGTCAGAAGACTGCCAAGCCTTGAAATGTTGTCGCCGGCCTTTTCATGCTGGCTTCTGAATTTCGACTCCTGAGCAGTTCTTGTGAGCAAAGGTTCAGGGGGCTGATTTGCAACACGCCTTGGCTAAAGGAAATAGCCGGGGGTGTCAAGAAAAAAAATTGACCTTTATCGTTAAAATCGGTATAAGAGCCACACTTTACGCCATGGAATGTGTAATTATCCTGGCGGAGAATTTAAAGCTGAGTTGAGCAGCTTGCCTGCTCAAACGAAACTTATACCCTCTGGGTGCAAAAACAGGTTCACTATACCATAGAATACCATGCTGTTTCAACAGAATGCGCTTCACGAGATAGAGGGCTTTTTCTCCGGGGGGAGTATTGAGGCAGTCGCAATAAGGCTCCGCTGTCTGGCCGGTGCTTTCCCTTGTTATGAGACCATCGTAATTGTTGAAATCGCAAAAAGCCGCGATTACAACGGGTATTCCTTGGTAACTTGTTAATCGTGTGTCACGATCCTGTTAGCTTTTTCCTTTTTTCGCGAGACCATCGTAATTCATCCTTTTCATTTGTCTTGGGAATTAGTAAGAAATTATAGCTGATGAACTCGTAACAACTCATTTTCTAACGCAGAGGCGCAAAGGTTTAATCCTTTTATTTCAGCATGTTGTCTTTGCGTTTTTTAGTTGTTCCGAGTTCATCCAATATCGAGGATTCGCTTGAAAGACAAGGTTCTGATTGCAAATCGGGGCGAGATTGCCCTGCGGATCATGGAGGCCTGTAAAGACCTGGGCCTTGATTATACGGTGATCTACACCGCAGCGGATGAGGAATCCGAACATGTGCGCCGCAACCTGGACAGCCTAAGCAATGTCCGCCGGGCCTGGCGGGTATCGTCTTATACCGACCCCAACGATATCCTTTCCGTGGCGGATCACACCAATTGCACCGCTATTCATCCTGGCTATGGGTTTTTCTCCGAAGACTTTCGCTTTGCCCGGCGGGTCACGATCCGCAACCGGCCCTTGACCTTTATCGGCCCGAAATGGGAGGTGGTCAAGGATCTGGGCGACAAGATCAACACCAAGCGGGTTGCCAACCGGCTTGGTATCCCGACTATCCCAGGCACTGACGGCCCCATCTATAATGAGATGGAGGCTGAGGACATCGCCCGTCATCTTCTGGAAAACCAGGACGGCCAGAAGGTCAAAAATCCCTCCATCCTGGTTAAGGCTGCCGCTGGCGGCGGCGGGATGGGGATTGAAGAGGTCTACCAGATCGAGCAGTTCCGCCGCATCTATCGCCAGGTTCAGAGCTATGCCAAGCGGCAGTTCGGGGATGGCGGGGTTCTTATCGAGCAGAGGATCCGCGATTTCAATCATCTTGAGGTGCAGCTGGTTTGCAGCCGGCACGGGGAGCGGGTGCATTTCGGCACCCGGAACTGCACCATCCAGAGTACTGGCCGCCAGAAGCGGCTTGAGGCCGCGCCCGGCTTTGACAACTCCTGTTTCGCCTACGATTTTGACGGCAAAGAGGTGTTGGACAAGGTTGTCGAATACTCGCTCAAGCTGGCCGCCCACGTCCGCTATGATAATGTCGGCACCTGGGAGTGGATCGTTACCAGAGACGGCCAGCCCTATCTCCTTGAGGTCAATACCAGAATCCAGGTGGAAAATGATGTCTCCGCCCGGGTCAGCTATCTCAGCAATAAACATCCCAACCTCATCCGCGAGCAGATCCGGCTGGCCCTTGGCGACAAGATGGGCTTTCAGCAGAAAGATATAACCTCCCGGGGGGCGAGCATCGAGTTTCGGATTGTCGCGGAAGACACCGCGCGTGGTTTTGCCCCCTGGATCGGGACGATCTCCCGCTTTTCTTACCCCCGGTACGACTGGTCTGCGGTCTACAGCCATGTGCCCACCGATCGCTCCTATGCGATTCCCAGTGAGTATGACCCCAACCTGGCTCTGGCCCTGGTCTGGGGCGACACTATGGATCAGGCCAAGGAACGGGGCCGAAAATTTCTGGCGGAGGTGTCAATCGAAGGCAGCAACGCCGCAGGTGGCCAGATCATGACCAACCTTCCCTATCTTCAGGAAAACATAGCCCGGCTGCTCACCTTCTGATGAGCCAGTCGCAGCTCTTTTTGTCGTTTTTATAAATCAAATAAACAAGTTATCTATTGCCACGGCGCACTCTATGGAAGATTTACGAAAACGGCTGTTCAAGATAGAAGAACGCACCAGCTACCTGAGCCAGATCAAGGATGGCGTTGAGTGGGGGAATCTTTCCGGGCTGCGCGAAAAATTTGTTGGCCTGCGGGACAGATTTTACGATTACACCGAAGAGCAGCTGTCCGAGGAAATCAGGGCGCTGGAGGATTCCCTCTCCTTTTTGGAGGCCCGTGGCGAAGAGACCCTGACCTCTATGGATCGGGTGCGCATTGTCCGCAATCCCCACCGGTTTTCCCTGAAAGATATCCTGGAGAATGTCTACGAGGATTACACCGAACTTGGCGGCGCCGAGGAGGTCAGCATTGATCCTTCCATGGTCGCGGCCAGGGCGAGCATCATGCGTCGGCTGAAAAACAACAAGTCGGTGATGCAGCAGGTCATGGTCATCGGCCACGAGAAGGGGCATGGTGAGGAATACCGCAACGGCGGTTGCAGCAAGCCCTGGGGCAATGAAAAGGCTCTGCGCTACATGAAGGTGGCCGAAACCGAAGGCATTCCCATCCATTTCTATATCTTCACCCCCGGTTCTTTTCCGGTGGAGGATTATCCCGGCGCCGGTCAGCAGATCGCCCGTAACCTTTATGCCATGGCCAAGTTGCGGGTGCCGATGATTTCCGTTACCTCGGAAGGCGGCTCCGGCGGAGCCGAGGCCGTGGGGCTGGCCGATGCCAGGCTGATGTTTTCCCACGGCTACTACTCGGTCATCTCCCCGGAAGGCGCGGCCGCCATTGAGGGCAAGATCCGCGAGGGCGAGAAGATGCCTAAGGAGCTGGTGGAGGACTGCGCCGAGCGGTTGCACATCACGGCGGCAGAAAACCTCAAACTAGGAACCATCGACCGGATTATCCAGGAGCCGCTGCTGGGTGCCAAAAGGGATGACTTTGCCTTTTTCCGGCAGCTCAAGAGCGAGATCATCCGGGCCACTGACGAGGTTGTGTTGAAAACCAAGAGCCTCAGGGCTTTTCGCGCCTATGAATTGACGATGCAGAAGGCGGAAGAGCAGATCGGTGAAGATCCGAATATCGTGATTTCCTGGGATCTCAACGAGGATGAGGTCAAGCGGCTGCTGCTTTATCGCTCGAAAAAATACCGGGCCATGTCCTGCAAGGCTTACCTTGAAGAGGGCTCTGCCTGTTCAGCTTTCTACAAGAAGGCAAAGAGGAGTGTGGCCAAGCTGTATTATAGCTTTCGCTATGATCTCTTGAAGAGTCAGCAGAAACAGGTAAAGAAGGTTCTCCAGGATGTGTCCGGCGAGGGCTCGGTGCTGCTCCGGCAGGTTTCCTCTCCGATCAGCGCGGCCTATGATTTTATCGCGCGGAAACCAGGGATGCGTTCGGGCAAACTTCCGGTCGC
>MGTC01000012.1:0-4998 GCA_001799255.1 Deltaproteobacteria bacterium RIFOXYD12_FULL_55_16 | reverse complement strand
ATGAGGATCGGACAGTGACCTGTCCCAACGCCGAAAAACATGGGTGCAAGGATCTCTGGGTGCCCGACTTGTACGGTGAATTCGGCGGGGTGTGCGAGAATTGCGGCCACCATTTTTCCTTGGAATATCAATGGTATCTCAAGCATCTCTTTGATCCGGATTCTATTCGGGAATTCAATGCCGGGGTCTGCGCCGGGAATCCTTTAGCCTATCCTGGCTTTGAAAAACGGCTACAGGCCGCCATCGCCAAAACCGGGCGAAAAAGCGGCATCATCACCTTTGACGCCAGGGTCATGGGCGTTGATCTGGTGGTGGCCATGCTGTACAGCGATTTCAGAAATGGCACCGTTGGGGCGGCCGAGGGGGAAAAATTCGTCCGGGCCTGTGAAGCGGCCAAGCTGAAACGGCGGCCCCTGCTGGCCTATGTGCACACCACCGGCGGCATCCGCATCCATGAGGGCACCCTGGGCGTGGTGCAGATGCCCAAGTGCACTATGGCGGTGCGGGAATATATCGACTCTGGCGGGTTGTATATCGTGGTCTACGACAATAATTCCTATGCCGGGCCGGTGGCGAGTTTTCTCGGTTGTTCGCCGTATCAGTTCGCCATCCGCTCGAGCAGGGTTGGTTTTGCCGGGCCCAGGGTTATCCGGGATACCACCGGAGAAGATATCCCGCCCGATTACCACAACGCCCGCAAGGCCCTGCAACGTGGACATATCCAGGGTATCTGGGATCGGCGGGAATTTCGCCGCAATCTCCATAAGTCCCTGCTGACCATGGGCGGCGGCAATCTGTATTACAGGTAACTATCCAGCAGCACCGCATCTGCTTTGTTATCGGCCTGTTCGCATACCATATGTATGCACCCAAAGGGTATAAGTTTCGTTTGAGCAGGCAAGCTGCTCAACTCAGCTATAGCTCTCAGGCCTCTGTCGCGCATCTGCGGCACTGCTGAACAGTTACGGTTTGGTGGTTTTTCTTACTTTCCGGCTTCAAGCTGGATAGTTACTATTACAGGTAAAAGGCGAATGGAAAATCACGACATAGATTTTGAGACAATAATTGGCAAGTATCGTTCCGACCCCTTTGATTATCTGGACGTGCAGACCAGCCATACCGGCCAGGTCCGTTTCCGGGTGCGGGAAGATGCCGTGGTGGAAGGGCCGTCCGGCGAATGGCATCATATTCGGGGCACCCTTCTCTATGAGTTGCTGCGGGAAGGCAACCAGAAGAAGATATTCTCTGCAAGCAACGGGGTGGTTTCTTTTATCCGCAGCGACCTGGAAGGCCAGTTTGTCGAGGCGGGCGAGAAGATCCTCACCATCCGTCATCCGCTGAAAAAGCGCGAAATAATTGAGGATATTCTCCGGCAGGTGTTGGAGCCCTTCAATGCGCCCGAGCGGGCCAAGTATTTTTTTTCCCTCGACCTGCAGGCCAAGATCGACAAGCACGGTCAGCAGGGAGTCTTTATCAGGCCCGGTGACGAGATCCTTACCATGTCCCTGATGAAGCGCGACACTCCGGTTTACTTTGCCGGGGAGGCGGGGATCATCCATTCCGTGTATTTCCAGCCAGGGGTCAGTGTGTCCCAGGGTGAGCCGCTGCTGGGCATCTGTTCTCAGGAAAAGCTGCCGATGATTCAGAAGATTATCACCCGCGTTAAGGCCGAATGGGAGTAATCGTTCAGCAGCACCGCATCTGCTTTGTCATCAGCCTGCTCGTGTGCAACAGCACACTTCGCAGACTTCTTTCGTGCATCTGCGGCACTGCTGAACGATTACTCTCTAATGCTTGACTCTCTTTCCTTCCAAGCCGTCCGGCAACTCATCTCCGCTGAGGAGATTCCTTCCCGTCTGGCCCATTATCCGGCCGAGGTTGTCCAGGCCGTGTACCGGTATGGGGCTCCGGTGGGCAGCGCCATCCAGCACCTGTCCCAGGCCGAACGGCTGATGCCCCTTGCCCGGCAGCGGATCAACGAATATGAAGCCCGTGGTCAGTCCTGTCCCAGCGGCATGGTTTTTCTTGCCGATGAACTCACCGATGGCCGAGGCCGGTTTCAGCGTTCCTGGCACGCTCCGCCTGGCGGCCTCTGGCTGACTCTGGTCATGGCCAACACCTTGTTGCCGGAGAGCCTGCGCCTCTATCCCCTGGCCGCCGGCCTGGCCTGCTGCGAGGCGGTGCGGAGTTATGGTCTTGAGGCGCATCTCAAGTGGGTCAATGACGTGCAGGTGGCAGGGCGCAAGATCTGCGGGGTACTCTGCGAATCGTTTACCAGCGCCACCTTTGCCGAAGAATATGTCCTGGTAGGTGTTGGCCTTAACGTCAACAATCTGGTCTTTCCTGCCGAACTTGGCGCAACGGCGGTGTCCATGCGGGAGATGCTGGGACGCGACATTGAGCTGGCCGCCTTTGCCGCCCGGCTGCTGGCCAAGTTTTCCTGGAGTTTCGGCCTGCTCTGTCACGATGAGATTCAACGACTGGCCGCAGATGACGGTTCCGGCGCCAATCTGCCTGAGAGCCTGCTTCTTGCCGCCTGGCGGGAGTTGAGCGATACCATTGGCCGCCGGGTCTGGTTCGGTTTTGATGTCCAGCAAAAGCCCCAGTATCAGGCGGAGGTGCTGGGGCTTGCCCCGGACGGAGGCCTTGTTCTCCGGCATCTGGCAAGCGGGGTTGAGATCGTCGAGCATTCCGGGGAGTTGCGGTATATTGATTGATGTTTTATTGCCACGAAAACCACGAAAGACACGAAAATAATACGGCTTTCATCCTGGTATCATGTGGCTTTTTTTATTTTGTTTCCCCTTAACCTTATGCACCTGCAAGGGGGCTAATTTGCGTGTCGATTTAAGGAAACCTTGAAAAATCCTTAGGATTCAGAATTCAGTAGTCAGAATTTAAGAATACTGGCGTGCATAAGCCCTCCTGAATTCAGACTTCTGGGCAGTTACCTTTTTCGTGTCTTTCGTGGTTTTCGTGGCACTACTGCCGATGATTGACACGTGGCGGAGTCTTTTAGTTATGTCCTTTTCATCCACCCCGGTTTCGGTCATCATCCCTACCTATAACCGGGTTGGGTTTCTGGCCCAGGCTATTGATTCGGTCTTCGCTCAGACCTATGCCAACTTCGAACTTATCGTGGTGGACGATGGTTCCACTGACGAGACCCAGGCTCTGCTCGCCTCCTATGGCAAGGCTCTTGTCAGCCTGCGCCAGGAAAACCGTGGCCCGGCCGCGGCCAGAAATGCCGGGATCAGGGGGGCCCGTTCTCCTCTTCTGGCCTTTCTCGATTCTGACGATCTGTTCACCCCGAACAAGTTGGCTCTCCAGGTGGCTGCCATGGAGGCCCAGCCTGAGCTGCTCATCTCCCACACCCAGGAAACCTGGTTTCGCAATGGCCGGCATCTTAACCAGAAAAAAAGGCATGCCAAGGAGGGAGGCGATATCTTTGCCCGCAGCCTTGCCCTGTGCGTGGTGGGGATGTCTACGGTCATGGCCCGGCGGGAGTTGTTCGACCGGATCGGTCTGTTCGATGAAAGCCTTCCCTGTTGCGAGGATTACGAACTTTGGCTCAGGGCCAGCCTTTGTCATCCTTTTCTTCTGGTGGACATGCCATTAACCGTCAAGCATGGCGGCAGGCCGGATCAGGTATCGGTGCAGTTTAAGACCGGCATGGATCGCTTTCGCCTCCGGGCTCTGGAAAAGCTTCTTGCCGAGGCGCCCCTCACCCGGGAACAGTTCTGTCTGGCCAGCGCTGAGCTGGTTCGCAAGGCCACGGTTTACGGCCAGGGCTGTCTCAAGCATGGTCACCGTGAAGAAGGCCAACGCTTTTTGATCCTTGCCGAACGGTACGCTTCATCCGGGTGAGCCGCCCCTTTCCTCTGTTTCTTCAACATAGATATGATCTGGAGACAGGTCTGCGTGACAGCGTTCGTACATCTGCGCGCAGGCCTCTTCGAGATGTCTGGTAAACAGCTTGCTGTCAAAGAGCGGGGTGGTCGGGCGATTGCGTTCCAGCTTCTGCCTGATGGCCTTGAGCCGCTGTGGATTTGTGGCCAACTCTACAGCCAGTGCCTCGTACTCTTCTGGCCTTGTGGTAATCAGTTCCGGGATCTCGATGGCGGTAAGCAGGCTTGCCGCCATCCTGCTGGCAAAGGCTTCCCCTGAGCAGGTCAAGACCGGCAACCCGGCCCAAAGCGCATCGCTGGCCGTTGTCCCGGCGTTAAACGGCAGGGTATCCAAAAACAAGTCGGCACAACGGTAGCGGGCCAGATATTCAGATGGAGGCAGTTGTTTGGCAAATACCAGCCGTTGCGCCTCAACTCCCCGCCGTACAGCCTCCTGGCGAAGGTTGTTGATTGCCGTAGAGTTGCTTGCATAGAGCCACAGAACACTTCCCGCCACTTGCTTCAAGATGCGCACCCAGCCAGCAAAGGTGCTGGCCGTGATTTTGTAGTTGTTGTTAAAGCAGCAGAAGACAAAGCCGGACTCGGGCAGACCCAGTTCTGCCCGAGTAAACGCCTTGTCGGAAATCTTGCGTTTTCTGTCGTTTGGCTGAAAGCTGGGCAAGTAGATAATCTTTTCAGCGTAGTGGGCCTCAGTCCCTTCAGGGATGAGCTGCCTGTCGGCAATCAGATAATCCATGTAAGCGGCGCCCATGGTTCCTGGGTAGCCAAGGAAGTTGACCTGCACGGGCGCGACCCGCAGGGCAAAGATGCCTGTGCGAGCGTCAGCGGTAAAGCCCGCCAGGTCAATGGCGATATCAATCTCCATCCGCCGGGCCATCTCTGCTATTTCCTGGTCGGATTTAGATCTGACCTCGATAAACTCATCAAAAGCCCCTTCCAGTCTTTGCCGCATCTCATCCTTGGTGTCTGAGCCATAAGAAAAGGCGATAACCTCGAAGCGGTTTCTATCGTGAAGTTCAAAAAGCTCCGCCGTCAGGAAAGAAACGGGATGGATTCTGAAATCCATGGAAAAGTAGCCGAGGCGGATCTT
>MGTC01000011.1:4239-19743 GCA_001799255.1 Deltaproteobacteria bacterium RIFOXYD12_FULL_55_16 | reverse complement strand
AATTCCGCCCCTTGAGCAAGCCAAAAATACCGGGCGGCATCCGCTCATTTATGCAGGATTATCCGGCGGCCCAAGACCCGCTGGTTCTGACCCGTGATTACTTCGGCGCGGCTGACGGGGTGAGGTTTTTGCCCTGCTGGCTGGCATGATCTTCGCCCTTGATGGTCTGGTAATAACTAAAAAACTACATATTCTCGTATCCGGTGAAGGTCGGAATCCAGTCTTTTCGGCTAGCTACAGCAAGGCTGGATCTCGACCTTCGCCGGAGTGACGAGTTGTTACGCGTCCATTATGCTTGACCCCCGTCATTTTTGGAATCATCGCTGCTGTCGGGAGCTTGCCACAACCTTTTTTGCTTTCCCGGTCGCGCCGGTGGTTTGGCCTTTGCTGTTTTACGAGTTAAAGATTGTGCCTCTCTTTCTTTGCGTCGGCGTTGCTGCTCTTCCTGGTATTCCCTTTGCCTGGCCATGATGGCCTCGTCTTCGGCTTCCTGGCGCCGATATTCCCGTTCTCCTGCCACCGGCACAGCCGTCATTTTCAAGCCGGATTCCTGGAGCAGTTCGTCGATGAACCTCCATTGATAATGGCTGGCGCATTCCTTGATCAGGGGCAGATTCAGGGCGGCAAAGATCGGGAGCCATCCCTCTCCGTCCGCAGTTTTTCGACGGACAGCGAGCTGCGGATTAAATTGATATCTGCCCTGCTGATAGCGTTTGAACAGATGGCGGTTATAGGCGTAGTCACGGTCCACCTCGTTGCGGGAAAGCACGCTTGAGATATGCGGGCGTTTTTTTCGCTCCGACCGGATGATACTGGCAGGCAGATGCTCCCAGGCCTTGAGAATGGCGTCTGTTTGGAAGCAACCGGTATCTCGCCACGAAAATTCATGGAACTTACTCTTGCCCAAGGCCCACATGGTCTGGAGCAGAAAGTATTCGCTTAAGTGCCGGTCGATCCGGATCAGGCGCTCGCCTGTCATCAGGTCGATACTGGCGGGGGCGATCAGCTCGTACAGCGCGGCGAAAGGCCCGGCGGCGTATTTTGGGTTGTGGAAGGCCTCGCCCATGGCCCAGTGCAGGGCATTACAGCCATAATCATCGGTCTGTTCGGAGTCGGCCCCCCGCTCCAGAAGCGCTTCTACCAGCGGGATGTTGCCGGCCACAGCTGCGGCCATCAGCGGCGTCTGGTTCATGGGATTGCGGTGTTCAAGGCCGTGCCGCTCGCATTGTCGGAGGACATCTTTGATGTTGCGGGCCGCGTATGGCGCAAGATGCCGGGCGGCGATGGTCAGATGCTGGACGTAGAAATGTTTGGCGGCATCGTATGCTGCCTCGGAGGCCAGGCTGTCCGCCAGGGCCGGGGCATTGTAACAACAGGCATAGTCGTATAATTGCTGCTTTGCTTTGATGCCTGGGGCCTGATCACGAAAGACCTTGTTCAGGGTTGCCCGCAGATGTCCTTCGGCAAAGACTGCCCACGGCACTGGCGTTTCCTTGAGGATGTTGGTGCGGATGGCCTCGGCCTGTTCGAGTTTGCCTTGCAGCTCCAGCTTGCGGGCTTCTTTCTGCCAGTCTTCCAGGGTCGAGGCCTTGGTCGCCATCTCGACCTTTTCCCCGCTCCGTCTGGGGTTTAAGAGGGTCAACAGGTCGTGGCCGGTGTCGGACTCCAGCCAATAGACGTTTTTCACGGCGCGGGTCAGGGCCACATACAGGGCATTGACAAAGAACTTGTATACCTCCAGCGACTTGTCGCCCTTGTCGCGGGCCCGCCGGTAGGTAAGCTCATCCAGTGCCAGGTCGGCAGGGCTGACACCGGCGGCGATCTCGGCAAACTCGGCCCGGTGGTTGGAAACGAAACGGTAGAGGATGATGGTCTCGTATTCCAGCCCCTTGGCCTCGTGGGTGGAAAAGATGAGCGGCGTTTGAAAAAACCGGCGGGCCTCGGCCTTGTCTTCGTCGCGCAGGACAATGATCGCGCACTGGGTCGAATCTTTGCTCTTCTGATTCAGCTCCCGCTTTACCGCCTCGGTGTCGGCTAAAACGGTGACGGCGCCCTCGCCGCCTGCCATGGCCTGCACCAGAAAATTGCTCTCCCGATCAATGGAGCCGAAGCGGCAGTGCTTGATCTTCAGCAGGGAGTTGGCGATCAGGGTGGCCTCGCGGCTGTTGCGGAAATTGGTGCGCAGCACCTTTACATCCTGATGGGCGGCCAGTTCCGGATCGTGCCAGAAAAGGGTCTTGATCTTGGCCCAGGAAAAAAAGTTGGGATGAACAATCTGGTTGGAATCGCCGCAGAGCAGAAATTGCCCCGGCTTTTTCAGGGTCTTGAGGATCAGGGCGAGCTGGGCGCAGGTCATGTCCTGAACCTCATCCACCACGATGAAGTCGTAGCGCGGCTCAGCCCATTGCTGCCATTGGGTGGCGAGAAAATTAAGATCGACGAGGGAGCTGGCGAGCAGCCATTCCCGGTATTTTTCAAACAGGTCGTAAACCCGCTCCCGTTCAGGGCCGGTGAAGATTGATTGGCGCACGCCCAGGGCGAGATACGCATCGCGGTCGAACACGCCGGCCGCGTCGGCCCCGATCACCCCGCGAATCTCCTCGAAGGCCTGGTGGGCGTCGAGGCCTTTGAACTGCTGCCGCATCCGGCTGAACCAGCCCGTGAAATCACGCCAGGAGGCCTCCCGCCCCTTAGGCACGCGGATGCTTTCCAGAAATTCCCAGAACGAGAAAAACATCGCCTCCTGGCCGTCCCGCTCAAAGCCGTGGCCGTAGTATAAATCCCGGGCGCCCTGGGCCAGGAAGGCGGAATGGGTAACATAGAGAACCTCGCCTTCGATGGGCTTCATCTTTTCCAGAGTCAGGGCTGTCTTGCCGCTGCCAGCCGAGCCCACCAGGATTACCGGCGGCGGGAGACGAAAGACCGTCTCCTGGGCATCGTCAAAAGAGATCATCTTGTCGAGAAAATGGATCTCGCGGCGGGCAGGGTGGACATAACGCACTGCTTCCGCCTCTTTAGCCGTCTGGGCCGCTTCGATGGCGGCCAGGGCGAGATCGTCCACCTGCGCCCCCCGCAAAAACCGGGATTTGGCATAGTCGTGATTCTCGATCACCTCCAGAAGCAGGGCGTAGATCTCGTCGTTGTAGCGAACCACCGTAAAGAGCAGGCGGTTACTGTAATCGAGCTTGGCCCGGTAAAACTTGCCATGGCTCAGGTTGGCAAGTTTCTTGACCTCGGCGGTCTTGAAGTCGTCCCGCTCGATGGCCGCCACGATTTTCTGGTATTGCGCCTTGCAGCGGGAGGGATTGAGGCCGGTATATTCGAGGATTTTCATGATGGTCAGGAAAGAGAAGGTGTGTTTGTGTTAATAGTTGATGGACGTGTAACAATTAAAAAACGTAACGCAAAGACGCAAAGGCGCAAAGACAACATGTCGGAATAAAAGGATTAAAACTTTGCGACTCTGCGTTAAAAAATGAGTTGTTACGAGTCCATACAATAGTTCGCCAAGATCTTTACTTAAAAGAAAGAAACGGAAGCTGAGTCAGAACACCCCGTGTTCATGAAGAATTTTCAGACCAATGGCGACCAGAACCAGACCGCCGACAATCTCGGCCCGGGAACCAAGCCGTGAGGCCGCGCCCAGCAGACAGCCCAGTCGCAGGCCGAGGGCGGTAAGGCCTACGGCGACCAGGCCGATGATCAGGGCCGGAAGCCAGACGCTGATCTCCAGCACAGCAAAGCTTAAGCCCACGGCCAGGGAGTCAATACTGGTGGCAACCGAGAGGGTGATGAGCATCCGCCCTCGGGTGGGGTCTGCTCCCTCGCTCTCCTCCTTTGCCTCGCGAAGGGCTTCCCAGATCATCTTGAGTCCGACAAAGGCGAGCAGGGCAAAGGCGAGCCAGTGGTCAAAGCTCTCGATCAGCGAACGAACCGTGAGCCCGCCCAGCCAGCCGAGGATGTTCATCCCTGCCTGAAAAAAACCGAAATGCCAGGCCAGCCGGAAGACCTGCCGCCTATTGACCTGGCAGAGGCTGACCCCGGCGGCCAGGGCCACGGCAAAAGCATCCACGGCCAGGGCCAGGGCGATGAGCAGGATGGTGGAAAAGTCCATGACAAAGGCTGCGCGGATGAGGTTTACCAGGAAAATCAGGTAAGGTTGCGCCGCCAATTGACCATTTTTCCCAAGGCCTGACAATGAAAAAATCCCCGCGCCCGCAGCCCTTTTTGTTTTGGCCGGGCTTTTTCTGCGGGCTTGACATGGCCAGGGTGATGATTATTTTACCGCCATTGTGACAGCTTCACTGCCGCAAGGCCACACAGCAACGCTTAAATTTCCAGAACAATCAATCCATGGCTGAGAGAGAAAAATGACCACCGAAAAAGCTGCCCCCCAGACAGAAACCAAGGAGTTTCAGGCCGAAGTAAAAAAGATGCTCGATATCGTGATCCATTCGCTCTACACGGAAAAGGAGATCTTCTTGCGCGAGCTGATCTCCAACTCCGCAGATGCCCTGGAAAAATTCCGGCACCAGAGCGTGATGGAGCAGGAGGTTTTTGACAGCAACCTGCCGCTGGAGATCACCATCGAGTTTGACGAAAAGGCCAGCACCCTCACTATCAGCGATAGCGGCATCGGTATGGATCGGGGCGAGCTGGAGGCCAATCTGGGCACCATTGCCCATTCCGGCTCCAAAACCTTTTTCAGCAAGCTTTCCGAGGCAGACCGCAAGGAGGTCAACCTGATCGGCCAGTTCGGCGTGGGTTTTTACGCCGCCTTCATGGTCGCCAAGAAAGTCAGCGTCAGATCGCGCTCCTATCGCCTGGACGACATGGGCCACGAATGGGTCTCCGATGGCAATGGCACCTTCACCATCGCTGCATGTCCCGGCCTTAATCGCGGCACCAGCATCGTCTTAGAGCTTGCGGACGAGGCCAAAGAGTATGCCAGCGAGCAGACCATCCGCCGGATCATCAAGCAGTATTCCAACTTTGTCCCCTTCCCCATCAAGCTCAAGGGTGAGGCGGTCAACACGGTGCAGGCCATCTGGGCCCTGGGCAAAAGCGAGATCAAGGAGGAGGCCTACACCGAGTTTTACAAATTCATCGCCAATGCCTATGACGAGCCTCTGACCAGGCTCCATTTTTCCGCAGACGCCCCTCTGGCCATCAAGAGCCTGCTCTTTATCCCCAAGGAGAATTTCGAGAGCCTGGGTTTTGGCCGCATGGAGCCGGGGGTCAGTCTCTACTGCCAGCGGGTTTTGATCGAGCAGCACAGCAAGACCATCCTCCCGGAATGGCTGCGCTTCCTGCGCGGGGTCATCGACAGCGAAGACCTGCCGCTCAATATCTCCCGCCAGGCCTTGCAGGACAGCGCCCTGGTCGCCAAGATCAACAAGGTGGTCACCAAACGGGTACTCAAATTCCTGGGAGAGCTGGCCAAGAGCGAACCGGAGAAGTATACGGAATTCTGGAAGAACTTTGGCATGTTCCTCAAGGAAGGGGTAATCTCGGACTTTGCTTACCGCGAGGAGGCGGCCAAACTCCTGCGCTTTGAGTCCTCCAAAACCGCAGGCGGGGTTTTCACCTCTCTGGCCGAATATGTGGCACGCATGCCCGAGGGGCAGAAGGAGATTTTCTACATCAACGGCCCCAATCGGGAGGCCATTGAAAACGGCCCTTACATCGAGGCCTTCAAGAAGCGCAATCTTGAGGTGATCTATACCCTGGAGCCGATTGATGATTTCGCTATGAGTCATCTCAGCTTGTTTGACGAGAAAAAACTGGTTTCCGCCGATCGCGGGGATCTCGATCTTCCCGAGACGCCAATCAGCACCGAGGCGGACAAGGAAAAAGAAGAGAGCGAGGCCATGCCCGCCCCTGATTCTGTGGCTCTGACCACCTGGATGAAAGAGGTGCTGGGCCACCAGGTAAAAGAGGTCATCGCCTCAAAACGCCTTACCGGCAGCCCGGCCATGGTCGTCAATTCCGACGGCTTTGTCACCAGCAGCATGGAACGGATCATGCGCGCCTCTGGTCAGATGGGCCAGGGGCTCCAGCAGTTTGGCGGCAAGAACCTGGAGATCAACACCAGCCATCCCCTGATCAAGGGCCTGGCCGCGCTGAAAGACAAGGAAGCCGAGGTAGCGGGTAATATAGTGGAGCAGATCTTCGACAACGCCATGATCCAGGCCGGGCTCATGGTGGAGCCGAGAAACATGGTGGCGCGGAGCTACAGGATTTTAGAAAGGCTGGTGGGGAAACAAGGGAAAATGGAAGCGTAGCAACTCATTTTTCAAGGCAGAGGCGCAATCTTTAGTGTGGGCAAGGGTGGAATAGCCATTCATGCCAGGATCGCGCTCCATGGTTTACCAGAAGCAATGATTCTGGTATGATCCGCGCTTTCTGGTGTTGTCTGCTCAATGTTGCTGCCGAATCCCGGCTCCAGACCTTAAACAGGAGGCTCTCATGGCTGATTTACCCTTGCCGTCATTCATCCAGGCCCTGCTCAAACCTGAGGCATATCCCCATCCCGCCCCGGAAATAACCCTGGTGCAAACCCATATCTCCTATGTGCTGCTGGCTGGCGCCTTTGTCTACAAGATCAAAAAGCCGGTGGATTTCGGGTTTCTCGACTTCACCACCCTGGAAAAGCGCAGGCATTTCTGTGAAGAGGAGCTGATCCTGAACCGCCGCCTCTGCCCCTCTCTGTATCTTGGCTTGGTGGCGATCACCCGGCAGGACACGGCTTTTTCCCTGGACGGCCCTGGAACTCCGGTGGAATACGCGGTGAAAATGGTTCGGATGCCGGAGGAGCGGATGATGGCCAGGGTCATCGGCCAGGGCGGGCTCAGCAGGGAGATCCTTGACCGGCTTATCGCCATCCTGGTTCCCTTTTACGCCAGGGCCGAAACCGGGCCTGGCATTGCAGAATTTGGCACCGCCCAGGCGGTGAGCGTCAATGTCTTGGAAAATTTTGAACAGACCAAAGGCTTCATCGGCTGCCCGGCTTTAAGTCAGGGGCAGTTTGAGACGATCAGCGGTTACGCCCGCAATTTTCTTGGCCAGGAAGAACTCTTTGCCGCCCGCCTCGCCGCAGGCCGGGTTCGGGACTGCCATGGCGACCTGTATTCCGCCAACATCTGTCTGGCTGAGGAGATTTACATCTACGACTGCATCGAATTCAACCAGCGCTTCCGCTACTGCGATGTGGCAAGCGATGTGGCCTTTCTGGCCATGGATCTCGACTTTCATGGCCTGCCCGAGCTTTCCACCTATTTTATCGAACAATTCTGCCAGGCCGCAGGCGACACCACCCTGCTGCCCATGCTCAACTTCTATAAATGCTACCGGGCCTATGTGCGCGGCAAGATTGGCCTTTTCACCGCCCATGCCCCGGAGGTTGATCCGGCTACCGCCGAGAGCTGTCTGGCCCAGGCAAAAAAATACTTCGCCCTGGCCCAAAGCTATGCCGCAGCCTGAACTGTTTGCCTTTTTCGGTCTGATCGCCACGGGCAAGAGTACCGTGGCCGAGGCCTGGGCCAAACGCAAAGGCTTGGACTATTACAACTCTGATGTGGTGCGTAAGGAACTGGCCGGGCTCTTGCCCCAGACCCGGCAGCGCGAAACAGCAGATCAGGGGATCTATACCAGCGAGTTCACCGCCAAAACCTACGCGACCCTGCTCGCCAGAGCGGAACAGGATCTGAACATGGGCCGGGGCGTGGTGCTTGATGCCTCCTACCAGCAAAAAACCGATCGCGATCAGGTGCGGAGGCTTGCGCAACGTCTCGGTGTTCGGCTATACTTTATTCTCTGTCTCTGTCCGGAAGAGGAAATGAAGCGCCGCATGGCCCAGAGGGCTCTTGACCCGCAGGCCGTGTCGGACGGACGTTGGGAAATCTACCTGAAACAGAAAGCGCGCTTCGAGGCTCCGGCGGAACTTGCCCCGGATCAGCTCATAACCCTGGCAACCGATCTGCCGGTGGAAGCTGTCCTTAAACAGCTATCCGCCCACTTGGAGACACAGCCATGAACACCAGAATCTATGTCCTGAAATTCCCCAAGGAAGTCATTGACCAGCCGATCATCAGCAATCTGGTAAGAAAATATGACCTTCAGTTCAACATCCTCAAGGCCACGATCCTGCTCCAGCAGGAAGGGGTTATGGTTCTCGAATTCATCGGCCACAAGGCCAATGTCAAGAAAGGCATCGCCTATCTGAACAAGATGGGGGTTAAGGTGCAGAGCATGGCGGGCAATATCCGGCGCGACGACGAAAAGTGCTACCAGTGCGGGGCCTGCACCGGTGTCTGCCCCACCGGCGCGCTTTCTCTTCACCGGCCTGAGATGGCGGTGCTGTTCGATGAGGGGAAATGCACGGCCTGCGGTCTCTGTGTTCCCGTCTGTCCGGCTCGAGCCATGGCGGTTTCCTTAAGTGGCAACATGGAGCTGGCGGCCTGATTCTCCCGGCTTAAAAAAGGCTTCCGTATCATCACGAAAGCCTTTCCCTGCAAAGATCCTTACGCGAGGGCTATTTTTTCGCCTTGCAGCCGCAGCCGCACCCCGAGGCCTTCTCCTCTTTTTTGATCATGCAATCACTGGCGCCGCAATCGGCGCATTTTTTGGGTTTGCACCGGCCCTCTTTGGTTGCGCCGCATTTTTCACACTTGAATATCGCCATGCTCTTGCCTCCTTTTCCAGGTTAGAATGTTGGTATCTATCCGGCTTAATGCCGGGAATGGTCAAAAACCAACGAGCCGTAACTGTTCAGCGGTGCCGTAGCTGCTAGGCAGAAGTCTGCGACGTGTGCTATTGCACATGAGCAGGCTGATAACAACGCAGATGCGGTGCTGCTGGACAGTTACAAATGTTGAACGGTTTGCCGGGAGATGAACAATCAACCCCGGCTGGTAACGATAATCCCTAAAACGATGAGCGCCAGCCCCATGAGCTTGTAACCGGTGGCCTGTTCGCCCAGAAAAACCACAGAGGCCAGAAAAACCAGGACAAAGGTAAGCCCCATGAAGGGATAGGCATAGCTGAGCTCAAAGGCGGTCATGGCGGCCATCCAGCAGAGCGAGGCAAGAAAGGCGGCGATAAAGCCGCTCATGATGAAGGGATCAAAAAACAGCTTGAGGAGAAAGATCAGCTTGGGGATCGTCTCTTCCGGCAGATTTCCATGAAACGGCACTCGCCACTTGATGATCATCTGGCCGTAAACGGTGAACAGGATAGTGCCGAAGATATAAAGATGCGCCATCAGTTTTTCTCGCTCCATTCCGCGATTTTCTCACAGACCGTATCAAGCTCTTCCCCGGTAATCCCGTAATAAAGGGGCAGCCGGATAAGCCGTTCGCTCTGGCTGGTGGTGTAGATATCCCGGCCGGAAAAACGCCCGTATTTCAGGCCGGCCGGAGCGCTGTGCAACGGCACATAGTGAAACACCGCCCCGATGACGTACTGCTTGAAATATGCCAGAAGTGCGGTGCGCTCCTCCAGATCCCTGACCTTGAGATAGAACATGTGGGCATTGTGCCGACAGGTTTCCGTAACCACCGGCAGCTCGATGACGCCGGCGGCGGCAAGGGGGCCAAGTTTATCGCGGTAGGCCAGCCAGCTGGCGAGTCGGTCGGCGTTGATGGCCTCGGCCATCTCCAGCTGCCCCCAGAGATAGGCGGCCTGGAGCTCGGAGGGCAGATAGCTGCTGCCAATGTCCACCCAGCTGTACTTGTCCACCATGCCACGAAAGAACTGGCTGCGGTTGGTTCCTTTTTCGCGGATGATTTCGGCCCGTTCGGTAAAGCGGCCATCGTTGATAATCAGCAGGCCGCCCTCGCCGCCGCTGGTGTAGTTCTTGGTTTCATGAAAGCTGTAGGCGCCGAGATGGCCGATGGTTCCCAGCGGTCTGCCCTTGTAGCGGCTCATCATGCCCTGGGCCGCATCCTCGATGACAAAAAGACCGTACTTTTCAGCCAGGGTCATGATGGTGTCCATCTCGCAGCCCACTCCGGCATAATGCACCGGGACAATGGCCTTGGTCTGCGGGGTGATTGCCGCCTCGATCCGGGTCTCATCAATATTCATGGTGTCCGGGCGGATATCCACAAAAACAATGCGAGCCCCGCGCAGGGCAAAGGCGTTGGCGGTGCTGACAAAGGTAAAGCTGGGCATGATCACCTCATCGCCGGGCTGAATGCCGATAAGGATCGCGGCCATCTCCAGGGCATGGGTGCAGGAGGGGGTGAGCAGGGCCTTGCGGCAGACGAGCTGCTCTTCAAACCAGCGCTGGCAGCGCTTGCCGAACTCTCCGTCCCCGGAGATCTGCGGACTCTTCATCGCCGCCAGGACGTACTGCTCTTCGTTGCCGGTGTGCGGGGGCTTGTTGAAGTGAATCATTATAGTTACCTATCCGTTTGTAAGCGTTCACCTGGAACGCAAATTTTCCAGTTGCCCCAGAATTGTAACCGTCCAGCAGTGCCGTAGATGCGCGGAAGAGGTCTGCGACGTGTGCTATTGCAATGAGCAGGCCGATGACAAAGCAGATGCGGTGCTGCTGGACGGTTACATCCGTTTCATGAAGTTAATGGCCTTGCCGCCCTCGTTAAACAGCAGATCCACCATGCTCACCCCGTGGGCAAAGGGTGGAAAGAGCTGGGTGTATTCGGGGTAACCGCTGTAATCCATCCATTCAACCCCGATTCCCGCCTCCGCGAAAAGCGCCACGTCGAGATAGTCGCTTGCCGCTGGCCCGCTCAGATAGGTGGTCGCTCCCAAGGTTTGGCATAATGCCAGGAGCCGCTCGCTCTTACCCTCTGCCAGAGTAAATTCACTGGAACAGCGGATGGTGGTGGTTATCCCCAGCAGCCCGTTGATGGCCAAGAGGAATTTGCGGTTTATCTCGCTGAGCCAGCTCTCGGTGGCGCCCAGATACAGCTCCTCAAAAATCTCCCGGTATTCCTTGAAATGCGCGGCCTTGGCGTAGTTCTGGGCGAGCATCTTCCAGTGCTGCTTGTGCCAGAGCGGATTGGCGATCCTGGTTTCCCGAATCGTCTGAGCCAGGGTCTCCTGCCGCACCGGGATGGTGATCCACTCCAGGCCGTTTTGGGTCTTGATCTTGTTGCGGTTGCGCCAGTCGTTCTTGGTGTACTGCATGTCGTCGTAAAGCACGAACTCGTCGACGCTGCGGATCAGATCAAAATACCCCTTCCAGGGGATATAGTTGGACTGGAGAATGGCTATCTTTTTCATTGATTCTTCAGGCGCCTGAGGAAGTTTTGGGGAAAGTATCCCCCGCCCCAAAACGGTTGCCTGCCGACAGACAACCGCAGGGGAAATTGACGGCTTCCCGGATGATGTACAGCGGCCGACCTTTGACCTCGTCAAAGATCTTGCCGATATACAGGCCTAAAATCCCCAGGATGCCAAAGAGCAGCCCGAACATGAAAAACATCGAAACCATCATGCTGGTCCAGCCCTCGGCAATGTCGCCGTAGAGAAAATAACTCAAAAACAGCCAGCAGGCATACAACAGGCTGCCCAGGGCAATAAAGAAGCCCATCTGGATGAAGAGCCGCAGTGGTTTGTTGGAGTGGGCCACAATGGAGTCGATGGCCAGGTTAACCAGCTTGGCCAGGTTGTAGGAGGACTTGCCGTACAGGCGGTCATCGTGCTGCACCGGGATCTGGGTGCGCCTGAACCCGGCAATCTTGACGAACAGGGGGAAAGAGCGGTTCTGCTCCCGGTAGAGGTTAACCGTTTCGATCACCTGCCGGGAAAAAATGCCGAAATTGGCAATGGTCTTGTCATGCTCCGTGTCGGTAAAATACTCTAAAACCCGGTAAAACAGCCGGGAAGCAAGCTTCTTGAAAAAACTGTCCTGCCGCTCAATCCTCTGTCCGAAAACGATGTCGTAGCCTTCCATGGCCTTGGCATAGAGCTTGCCGATCTCTTCAGGCTTGTCCTGCAGGTCACAATCCATCACCACCACCCAGTCGCCGCTGGCATGGTCAAGCCCGGCGGTAATGGCATAGTGCTGGCCGAAATTGCGGGAAAGGTTGAGGCCCTTGATCCTGTTGTCCTGGCGGGCCAGCGCCTGGATATGCTCCCAGGAGCCCTGGGGGCAGGCGTCGTTGACCAGAATGATTTCAAAGTCGTCAGTGAGGGGAGCAAGCGTTGCCGCAAGCCGGGAGCAGAGTTCGCCCAAGCATTCCCTGCATCCGTAAACCGGAGAGACCACGCTGATTTTTACAGGACTGGGCACGGTAATTTTCCTTTATCGTAAAGAATGAAATTACTCACAGGTTTCGTTTCTCCCGGCAAGTCCGGGCAGCGGGTTCTCGGCAAAGACCATTACCTGGTAATTGCCCAGGGTAAATTCCTCTACCGCAGGGGCAAGGGAAAAATTCTTCATCCCCTTGGCCCAGTCTGTCAGCCTTTCTTTGGGCACCAACACGAAAACCCTGCCCGCAGTATAGCCCTTATCATGCCAGCAGTCACTGGTAAGCCACAGACAGAGATCAACTCCCCGGCAGTCGATATCAAGGGGACGGATGCGCACCTCGCCCTTGCTGAACACCGTATAAATATGCGATTCCCAGTAAGGGGCATAGCCAGCCGTCAGCCCGCGCTCCTTGAGGGTGGAGATAACCGTCATTCTCTCCCTGACCTTGTCCTGCCAGCCCGCCGGAGAGATATTTTGCCAGGAGCCGACAAAGGCGAGAATAAAGGCCAGGATCAGCGCCGCCTTGACCAGCCGGGGGAAGAACCGCCACATCACCAGCGGGCAGACCAGAACCATCATCAGAAACGGGATAAGGTAGCGGATGTTGTTGCGGGCGGCATAGGCATTGTCGTGCAGGCTGCTGATCGCGTACAGAAAGAAGATCAGCGCAAAGCCAAGATACGAGAGAAGCACGAAAAATCTTGGCGCCTGTTCCAGGCGCTGAAAATTTTTTCTGGCATACCAGGCGGGCAGAAGCAGAGCCAGGGGATACAGCCCCAGCCTCAGCAGGGAAGCCACCCCGGTAAGGGAAGCCATCTCCACCTCCTCGCCCCATTCCGCGCCAATAAAACTCAACAGACCAAGCAGTGAATGAGCCGCATGCTCAGGCAGCTTCTGCAAGGGAATCAGGGTCGCGTGATTGGCGCCAGCGGCATTATGCAGCCCGGCAAACAGCAGTTTGTAGGAAAGGGCCCCCAACAGGATTGCCCCCAAAATAGTGGCCGCCGGGGTGAGCATGGAGAAAAGCCTCGTCTGCCAGCAGCCTTTTTCGCCGCCGGGCAGCGTCTCCAGTTCCGCGTAGAGAAGCGCCAGCAAAACCCCCAGAAACGGGGCAACATAGTAGGTTAGAAAACGCACCGGATTCTCGATCACCACAAGATAGAGCAGGATAAACAGCAGCGCGGACAGGGCCGCTCTCTTACTCTTGCCGGGATCAGGCCGGGAGATCTGGCGCAGGAGCAGAAAAAAGGCGAGAAGAAAGGCAAAATACCAGGTGTAGGCGGCCTCGCCATAAACCTCCCGCAGATACAGGGGAGAATAGCCAAGCCCGATGATGACGCAGCCCAGTGCCGCCGCTGCGCCAGAAAGCCCCAATGCTCTCAAGAGCACGACCAGCAAGGTCATGGTAACGGCAATCGACAGGGAAACGGAAACGGCGTGGGCGAAAAAACCGTTTTCTCCAGCCAGGACCCAGGGGATCAGGAGAAGATGCTTGTAAAACACCCAGAGATCGCCATTGACATACCACCAGTCCTTGGGAAAAAGGCTGCCGGTGCGGACGATCTCTTCCGCCAGGATATTGGCAATGGCGGCATCGGAGTTAAAAAAGGCCTGGTATGTGCAAAAGATGTAAAAACCCAGCCCGCCGAGGGTGGCGGCGAGCAGCAACAGAGCTGCGGAAAAAGACCATTTCTGCATGGAGGGGGGCAAGATAGTCACTGCGCTGGGTCCGTATGTCGGCAGAAGGGAACAGGGGGCAAGCCTGTCGAGAGATTCCGAGGGAACAGACACCTGCCCCTGACCGGATAGTGGCGAAATAGTACAAAAAATCCTCCGGCCATGTCAAGGGGAATCAACAACCGCCAGCCCCTAAACCATCCTATGTATCACTATTCGCACAGGCCATGTTGGCGTTTTTAGGCTTGCAGGGTGTAAGCAGGTGGGACACCTTGAAATTCAGTTGTTCTGAATGGGATGAGGCAACAGTCCCTTGCTGCCAATCATGATTTCTGGCATGATGGGCAGGATCATGGAATGACCTGTTATGACGCTTGGCCAACTGCGGCGGAATCTAGGAAAATGAATGCCAGATAAAGAAGCCACAGCCAGGATTAAGATCAACAAACTGCTCGAAGCGGCTGGCTGGCGCTTCTTTCCAGAGGAAAGCTCCCCCGCGAACATCCGCCTCGAACCCAGCATCACCATCACCTCATCCGATCTGGATGGCTTGGGCGAGAACTTCGAGAAAGCCGGCAAGGGCTTCATCGACTTCCTGCTGCTCGACGCCAAAGGCTTCCCGCTCATCGTCCTTGAAGCCAAATCGGAAGACAAAAACCCGCTGGTCGGCAAGGAACAGGCCCGCAAATACGCCAAGTCCCAAAACTGCCGCTTCGTCATCCTTTCCAATGGCAACCTGCACTACTTCTGGGATCTGGAACGCGGCAATCCCTACCTCATTACCTCCTTTCCCACCCCGGACTCGGTGATCGGCTACCAGAAAACTTTGCCCAACCCGCAACGGCTCGTCGAGGAACGAGTCGCTGACGACTACATCGTCCTGACCCAGCGCCCGAACTACCAGGCCGAAGCGGCGTGGCGCAACGAGGCGGAACGGCCCGGCTACATCCAGACCAACAAGCTGCGCTTCCTGCGCCCCTATCAGTTGCAGGCTGTTCACGCTCTGCAACGGGCGGTGCATGAGGACCATGACCGCTTTCTCTTCGAAATGGCCACCGGCACCGGCAAGACCCTGATCGCTGCCGCCATCATCAAGCTCTTCCTGCGTACCGGCAATGCCCGGCGCGTCCTGTTTCTAGTGGATCGCCTCGAACTGGAGGACCAGGCCAAGAAGGCCTTCAGCACACAGCTCTCCGCCGATTTTCAGACGGTGATCTACAAGGAGAACCGCGATGACTGGCGGCGGGCAGAGATAGTGGTCACCACCGTGCAATCACTGCTCTTCAACAACAAGTACCAGCGGCTTTTCTCGCCGACCGACTTCGACCTGGTCATCTCCGACGAGGCCCACCGCTCTATCGGCGGCAACGCCCGCGCCGTATTCAACTACTTCATCGGCTACAAGCTCGGCCTCACCGCCACGCCCCGCGACTACCTCAGACGTTTCGACAAGGCCGGCCCCACCTCCCGCGACCCACGCGAGGCCGAACGCCGCCTGCTACTGGACACCTACCGTACCTTCGGCTGCGAGAACAGCCAGCCCACCTACCGCTACTCGCTGCTCGACGGGGTGAAGGACGGCTTTTTGATCAATCCCACGGTGG
>MGTC01000011.1:0-4203 GCA_001799255.1 Deltaproteobacteria bacterium RIFOXYD12_FULL_55_16 | reverse complement strand
CTACTCGCTGCTCGACGGGGTGAAGGACGGCTTTTTGATCAATCCCACGGTGGTGGATGCCCGCACCGAGATCACCACCGACCTGCTTTCCAAGGAGGGTTTCGTCGTCACCTTCACCGACAATGCGGGAGAAGACCAGCAGGAGGCCTTCAAGCAGCGCGAGTTCGAGAAACGCTTCTTCGCCGACGCCACCAACCAGCTCTTCTGCAAGACCTTTCTGGAAAACGCCCTGCGCGATCCAATCAGCGGGGAGATCGGCAAGTCCATCATCTTCGCGGTCAGCCAGAACCACGCGGCCAAACTCTCGCAGATTTTAAACCAGATGGCCGACCGGATGTTTCCCGGCAAGTACCAGTCCGACTTTGCCGTGCAGATCACTTCCCAGATTCCCGACGCCCAGCAGTTCACCATCAACTTCAGCAACAACAACCTGCTCGGCTCGGCCAACTTTCTGCCCGCCTACAAGACCAGCAAGGCGCGGGTCTGCGTCACGGTCGGCATGATGACCACCGGCTACGACTGCCCGGATCTCTTGAACCTCGGCCTGCTCCGCCCGATCTTCTCACCCACCGACTTTATCCAGATCAAAGGGCGCGGCACCCGCAGGCACAATTTTTTCGAACTGCTTTTTGACGAAAGCCTCAAGGATGGAGTCTTGCCGCCGCAGAAGTCCGCTTTCAAGCTGTTCGACTTCTTCGCCAACTGCGAGTATTTCGAGGAAGAGTTCAACTACGACGAGGTGCTGAAGCTCCCAAAGCCCATCCACAAGTCCACGCCGTCCACCTCGTCCACGCCGTCCACCCATGAAGCCTATGAGCACCTCGGCCAGGATATCATCCGCACCATGGAAGAAGAGGTTATCGGCATCGAAGGCATGAAAATCGACCGCATGTTTTTCGAGCGCTTCGAGGACACCGTGCTGGAAAACGAGTTCATCGTCGCCGCCGTCGAATCCGGCCAATGGGACCGGGTCATCGATTACGTCAACCGCGAGGTCTTCGACAAGCCGGAGGAGTACTACAACCTGGATAAGCTGCGTAAAGCCGCCGCCGTAGACCGCCGCCTCACCCTGCGCGAGATTCTCGAAAAGATCTTCGGCCTTATCCCCCGCTTCAAGTCCAAGGACGAACTGCTGGAAGAGGAATTCGCCAAGTTCGTCGCCGATGCCAAGCCCGGCGAGGCTGAGGCCATCCCGGCCATCAAGACCTATTTTAAGGCCTACCTCACCAGCGGCCTGGTCCGCGAGATCATCGACCACCGCCAGTTCACCGATCTGGCCACCAACCCGGTCTTCTCCACCCGTGATTTCCGGGCCGTGCCGGAGAAGTACCGCACACTGGTGCCGGAATATGTTAAAGATTATGTGTCGTTGAACCAGTTTGCCGCATAGGAAAGCAAGTGAAATGGCTGATAACGACGAATCGCTGATCCCGAAACAAGGTGGCTATCGAAAGCTCAAAAGCTTCCAGGTGGCCCAACTGGTGTACGACATCACGGTCCGTTTTTGCGACCGCTACATTGAAAAACGAAGCCGCACCCACGACCAGATGGTGCAGGCGGCTCGGTCGGGAGTGCAGAATATCGCCGAGGGCAGCCAGGCCTCGGGCACCTCGAAAAAGTTCGAACTCAAACTAACCAATGTGGCAAGGGCCAGTCTGGAAGAGCTGCGGCTCGACTATGAGGATTTCTTGCGCCAGCGCAACCTGCCGCTTTGGGAGCACGGCGATCTCCGGAGGCAAAGCCTCATCGACCGCAGGTGTGCTACTGCCGATGAGGTGGCGGCCTGGGTTAAGGAAGAACGAGATCGTGGACTTGGTGGACAGTGTGGACGAAGTGGACAAAAATATCAGGCCACAACGTCCACGTCGTTGTCCACTCCGTCCACCTACCCCGAACTTGCGGCCAACGCCGTCTTGGTCTTGCTGGCAGTTGCTTGCAGCCTGCTTGACCGACAACTCGCTGCCCAGGCAAAAGCCTTTGAAACCGAGGGCGGCTTTACCGAACGCCTCTACCGGGTGCGCTCCCAAAAACGGGCCTCACGCCAGTTGTCCACCCAGTCCACCAAGTCCACAACGTCCACCAAGTCCAAAAAACCATAGGAACCCAATGCTCGACACCGATACAAAACGCCGCATCGACACCGCCCGTGACATCCTGGTCGGCAAGGTGCCCGATCCCAAAAGCCAAGTCGAGCAAATCACCATCGCCCTGATCTACAAGTTCATGGATGACATGGACGCCGAGAGCGAGGAGTTCGGCGGCAAGCGTAAGTTTTTCGCCAAGGAGTTCGCCCGTTACGGCTGGGCCAAGCTGATGCGCGCGGGCCTGGGCGGCCACGAAACCCTGAACCTCTACGCCGAGGCCATTGCCAAGATGCCGGAAAACCCCGGCATCCCGCCGCTGTTCCGCGACATCTTCAAGAACGCCTATCTGCCCTACCGCGACCCGTGCTCGGAGGTGGGGACGCTGGTACTAAAACAACTTGTTTCCTGGGAATAAGCTGGGGGCAGGACAGACTTTCTGCCTTTCTTGGCATCAAATGGCAGAAAGTCAAACTCGACGCCGGGTGCCCCCTCAGTCGGAGAGCACCCCGGCTGGGGGAGATGCAAAACTGAAGAATCTGAACTCCACTCATGGGTCTGATCGGGTCATTTTGCGGGTATTTCGCTGGACAATGGGTCACATTGGGTCTATTATTGGGTCATGCTTAGAATCGATACCATTCAAATCACGCCGGAGATCCTTGCGCTGATCGCCAGAATTGATGAGTTCAAAGGCGCGTGGCGCGCCTTGGGCACGCTTGCGCCCGAGCGCTTGTCAGCCCTGCGTCGTGTGGCGACCATCGAGAGCATCGGCTCATCGACCCGCATTGAAGGCAGTAAGCTTTCTGATCGGGAGGTTGAGCAACTGCTGGCCAACCTGGAAATCAAGCGTTTTGATACGCGCGATGAGCAGGAAGTGGCCGGTTACGCTCAGGTGATGGATGTCGTGTTCGGTTCTTGGCAAGACATCCCCTGCACCGAGAACCACCTCAAGCAACTGCACCAGATCCTGCTGCGGCACAGCGAGAAGGATGCCTGGCACCGTGGGCAGTACAAGATCAACCCGAATAGCGTAGCTGCCTTCAACGAGCACGGCGAGCAGATCGGCATCGTTTTTCAGACGGCTTCGCCTTTTGACACGCCCCGTTTGATGGCCGAACTGGTCGGCTGGGTGAACGAACAGCGTGAGGTCAAGCTGTTGCATCCGCTGTTGATCGCCGCGATTTTCGTGGTGGTGTTTCTGGAGATTCATCCTTTTCAGGACGGAAATGGGCGGATCAGTCGTGCGCTCACCACGATGATGTTGCTGCAGGCGGGTTACGTCTATGTGCCGTACAGCTCCTTGGAAAGCGTGATAGAGCTGAACAAAGAGGCGTATTACCTGGCGCTGCGCCAGACGCAAGGCACGATTCGCACCGATGCGCCGGACTGGCAGCCGTGGTCGGTGTTTTTCTTACGTTCGCTCGCAGAGCAGGTTCGGCGACTTGAGAAAAAAGTTGAGCGCGAAAAGCTCGTTCTGGCCAGCTTGCCGGATTTGTCACTGCGGATTGTCGAAATGGTCCGCGGGCGCGGCCGCACCACGATTGGTGAGGTAGCTCTGGTGTCGGGTGCCAACCGCAATACGATCAAGCATCACCTGCGTAACTTGGTTGAGCGCGGATACCTGAACCAGCAAGGAAGCGGTCGAGGTGTTTGGTACGAGTTGCGCTGACCGGGGTTTACACCCAGGCATACAACGGCAAGCACCGGCGGGCAGGCCATCGCGGGGCCATCGGGGTCAGGGGCCATCGGGGTCAGGGCCATCGGGGTCAGGCATGACTTACTGCCATTCCCCTGGGGGATATTCCGGGGGTAGTTTACTGAATCACCCTCTGCACTTGGATGACAATAACGGCGGTAAGTAAAAACAGAATAACACTTCCGCAATCAGGTGTGAGAAAGCTCTTCGCGTATAACCCGCCGCAATACGGTTTCGATTTGTTCTGCGTGCATGGCCTGATGCAGTGATTGATTGATCATCGTCTGGTAGCCACGTTCTCCGGCCTTGGCTTTGAAAAATTCGATCACCGCGCTGTCCAGCATAATTGAGACCCGCTGTTTGCCAAGCCGCTCGTTAACCGCCGCCGCAAAGGTCTCACGGTCAACATCCTTTAGCCCCACG
>MGTC01000010.1 GCA_001799255.1 Deltaproteobacteria bacterium RIFOXYD12_FULL_55_16 | reverse complement strand
TTTGTCCTGATATCGTTAAGGCCCCAGACCGTGCCATCGGCAAACTGGATATTCTCAACCACCGAGGGCGAAACCCCGTTAATTTCCTTAAAATAGGAGGCAATGGTGACCTTGTCGCTATCGCTGCCAACAGTAAGAATCAAGTTATCGCCGATCCTTGCGGCCTGTACATCTCTGGAGGTGATCCCCTGACCGAAAGCCACCGTGTCCTTACCGATGGGGTCTTGGTTATAAATAAAGTCTGTTCCATCCCCCACATTAAACAGGTAGGTATCGTCACCAACGCCACCGTCAAGGGAGTCATTACCGATGCCACCGACCAGAGTGTCGTTGCCAGCGTTGCCAAACAAAAGATCATCGCCGGCCAGACCGCGCAACTCCTCGCTTGCCCCGTCAAAACCGGATAGCCAGTCGTTGCCACCAGTAGGCAGCAGGCTTTTGGCACGGATATCATTGAGACCCCAGACCGTGCCATCGGCAAACAGGATATTCTCAACCACCGAGGGCGAAACCCCGTTAATTTCCGTAAAATAGGAGGCAATGGTGACCTTGTCGCTACCATCGCCAACAGTAAGAATCAGGGAGCCGCCAATACTGGAGACTACAACATCCACCGACGCAATGCCCTGACCGAAACGCAAGGTATCAACACCACTGGTATCATAATTTTCAATGGTATCTACCCCGTCACCGACATTAAACAGGTAGGTGTCATTACCAGGATTACCGTCCAGAACATCGCTACCAAGTCCACCAATCAGAATATCGTCACCGGCGTTGCCGTTCAGGACATTGTTGCCAGCATCGCCGAGCAAGGTATCATTGCCTGCGCTACCAACCAACTTAAGTCCCCACTCCGTGCCATTCCAGGTTCCGGCTCGGATAATCCCCTCTGTCCAGTCGGGGATCGGGGTAACGCCGGTCAGGTATCCCAGGGCAGTGACCACATCACTGCCCAATGGGGCAAGGATATTGTAGAAGGAGGTGATGTTCAACACGGCGTTCGCGCCCATACCCTTGACACCCCTGGAAAACTCCGCCAGTTGCGCCACCCCGACCGCATGATCACCATTAATGGCCTCGGCAAGCGCCGCAGCCACCGCGCTCAGATCGCCCCGGATACTTTGACCGGCCTCATCCCAAATATAGGTAATTTCGTTGTACAGAAGTTTCAGGCTAGTCTGGGCGGCAAGCTGACCGTAAACCAGTTCCGAGAACATTGAGAAGGCCTTGCGGATCTCTTCGCTTGCCTTCCAGAAAGGGTTGCTGAAGTCCCAGTTGGAATTGCCCACGGCGCCGTGCTGATAAAAATCCTCACCCAAAAAAGCCTCCAGACTGGAAATCATGCGGGCATCACCGATGTAAATGCCACGGCTGTCCTGATCAATCGCATCTACCCCTGCCCACTTGTAGATGATCTGCGGAATAAGGGCCTCTCGCTCGGCAGAGGTGGCGGCATTGGCAAACTGACTCACCAAGTACTTAAGCTGGCCACTGGCATCGCGGGCCATGGCCTGGTGTAAATCGTACACCTGGCCATGGCCTTGCAGATCGGGCAAAGCGGCAATGTCAGCCGGGACATCCACCCTGTTCTCGGCGATAGTGTGCATGGCATCGGTCTTGAACCAGACATCGGTGGCGGTGCGAATCTGGCCGTCGGTGGTGGTAAAGCCGCCCGTCTGCTTATGGGCGTTGCCGTTTGCATCCACCAGGGTAGAGTTGGCGTAGCCAGTGTTGATGGACTGCACCCCGGCTGCACTCAGGATGAGCAGTTCGCCGTCCGAGGTGTAGCCGTCTCCATCGTAATCCTGCCAGACACGGAGATTGGAAAAGGCTGCATCCTGAGCGTCGATTTTACCGTCAAGATTGATGTCCAGCTCCTTGATTGCCACAAAGCCGTTGATAGCCTTGGTTCCGTTAGCGAGCAGGATATTGTTGCCGAAGAGTTCTGCGCCGGATTCGATGCGGCCGTTACCGTTTCTGTCGTAGACCAAGAGCCCGTCGTCCTCCCCTACCCAGCCGGTCTGCTCGGCGAATCCATCGCCGCCATGGTCGAACCAGGCCCCGGCCTTGACCCCGGTAGTCTCCACTCCGTCGCCGTCCAGATCCAAGATGATGGGGGTATCCCATTTCTCGCCCCGCCGGAACTGGTTGCGGATGGCGTCCATGGGGTCCGGCCCCATAATTTCATCTAAAACGCTTTGGTACTTACGAATAGCATCTACAGTACCACCCAATAAACCTCCAAAATTGTCGGCAATACCATTAACATCAGTGTACCCGTCTTTCTTATACGTAATTAATTGTAAACCTAAGACGGAGGCGGTTGCAGTCACTTGATAGCTCAAGCCCCCTTCTCCATTAGGAGTCATCTGGAGTTTTGCATCCAAGCCCCACTTACCCAACTCTACAGTGTATGATTGGTTCCCGTTATAATCAGTAGACTGGGTTAAGTTAGCAAAATGAGACAGTGGTATTTGAACACTGCTTGATCCATCAACATAGTTATGGATATATGTTGCGCCCTCAACACTTCCGGACATTTCTCCTGTATTTGTGTTAAAATTGAAATCTACACTTAAAAAATTACCTTTAACCCTTCCACCCTGTATTTCCAAATAAGATCCCATAGCATTCTCCAAAAAAAATTCATCCAAATATAGAGCAAGTAAAGCTCAGCGTTGTCCGATTAGAAAATTGCAGGAGCGATTTTTGGAGAGCCCGAGGGGGCGCTGCTTCTAAAACATTGACCACGAGTAATACCCCTCCGTCTCCCCGCAGGTACCGGTTGATCCTTTACTGAGTTATCCTGTTTATTCATCCATGCCTCCTCTCCAAACATAATAATGGTGTTGGCTGCCTACCTGTAGCTCCCTATGGGACACTGGCAAGTTATGTAACTCATCCACCCATTTCTCTTTTTTACTAAGTTTTTTCAGCATCAATCCTTTGCGTTACAGCCACATTGCCATCCTGCCAGTCAATCTCCCCAGCCTTGAAATCGTTGCCCCTGATTCCTCATAGGCGCGCCGGGAAAATTGGCTCCCTGCCTGGCCCAGGATTCTGCTCACAACGCCTCTCACAAAATGCCACCCCGGCCTTCAGCGCAATAACGACCGGCTGGCTTTCTGATCATTTTGCGACAGCCTCGAAGAATTTCGCTAATAACGACAAGGTATATCCGGCAACAATAAAACCTTCAGATGCACGTTACCTCCGGTGCTAATGACCTTTGCTGCCTTGAAGCCGAATACCCTTATGATCTGACAAGATAACAAAGCGGATCTCACATTTTTCTCACATTTTTCTCACATTCTTCCCCCTAACTTGAGATTAAATACAAAAATAACACAACTATCTGAATTTCTTATAAAAACTTTTTTTAAATTTTCGCCTCATCCATTAAAAAAATGACTAAAATTCACGCTGCGACAGATCAATCTAACAGTTTTCGCTTAATTCCATGGCAAAACAGGAGATGGAGACAGGAGCGAACACTGACTCTAAGACAACATAACAAGTTCGTTTGGAACCAGCGTTCCCCTTCACCTTCATGAACGGCTTTTTTATGATGGCCACAGCCACCCCGGCCTTCAGCGCAATAACGACCGGCTGGCTTTCTGCTTGTTTTACGACAACCTCGAAAAATCTTGCTTAAGAATAACGGCAAGGTTGCCGACAAGGCAATGTCCGGCAACGACAAAGCCTTCAGATACTCGTTGCGTCCGGCGCTGACAGCTCTTTGCTCTCCCGGCGTCTTAAATTGACGAACCTTATGATCCGACAACATCCAAAGCAGACCTCATTTTTTGCTCACAAAACCCATTTAATTGGGGATCGGATGCAAAAAAGATGCAACTTGCCGGATTTTCCCCAAAAACTCTTTCAAATTGCCGCCTCATCCATTAAAAAGATGGCTGAAAGTCAAGCTGCGACATGTCGAAAGAACTCTTTTCGCTCCATTCCCTGGCAAGACCGGAGATCTTTTCGGCAAAAATCTTTACCTGTTGGCAGTTTTTGCCGTCTCATCAATACCACAGGAATTAATCGCCTGGGATTATCATCCTGTCTGGCTTTTGCGGTGTTTCGGAGGATGAGCTGATGGCTAACCACACAATGCAGCAGAAGGAGCATAATGATCTTTTATCGCAGCTTCGCTATGCGGTACCTGTGGCCAAATTTTCTCCGCCTCGTTTAGCCGCGTCTCCCTATCTGTTCCGAACCCACCTGATTCGGGAGATTCTTCAGAAGCAGGGGCAGAGAGCAAAGATATTTTTATTCGAAGCCCAGGGCGGCCAGGGGAAAACAACCCTTGCGGCCCAGTATCTCTACGATTCCCAGCATAACTTCGCCTGGTATCAGACAGGGCTTGAAGACCGCGATCCCATCTTTTTTCTGACTGCAATTTTGTTATGCCTCAAAGAGGCGGCGCCCTCCTTTTCCTCCCCTATCCTGGAAGATATGGCGATAAACGGCGAGGTTAATTCCGCTGATCTGGCCAGGCTTGCCAACATCCTGCTTATAGATCTGCGTAATAATCTGACCCATGATTTCTTCATAGTTTTTGATGATCTTCACCTGTTGGAACACTGCGAGCAAAGCCTGAACCTGTTGGATTTTTTACTGAAGTCCTCTCATCCTCAGCTCCGTTTTATCCTGTTGTCCCGACGACCGGTGGCTCTGCAGAGCAGAACCTTACGTTACGGCAATGAGGTGCTGCGCCTGAACAACAGAGATCTTTCTCTGAGCATCGAGGAGGCTGACACCTTGATGACAGAGATCCTCGAGCTGAAATTCCAGAAAGATGTCGTAGGGGAGATCAACCGAATCACCGATGGGTGGGTCATGGGGGTGTTAATGGCCACCAGGGTTCTGTCCTTGCAAAAAAAACAAACCCAGAGCCTGGAAGAGGTCAGGAAGAGCTTTACAAGTCGAAATATCTTTGATTTTTTTGACCAGGAGATTTTCGCTCAAATCCCCGATGACTACCGTATTTCAATCATGAAGCTTTCCCTGCTTGAAGAGGTGCATCTCGATCTGGCGGTGAAAATCACCGGGGATCAAGATATCGGCACAAAGTTCTGCCGCCTGGTGGATGGAAACTATTTTGCCAAGACCAATGACAAGAACGATCAGCTTTGCGAGTTCCATCACCTCTTCCGGGAGTTCTTACAGGGAAAAGCCAACCAGGAGTTAACCGCCCAGAAAAAAAGAGAAATATACCAGACGGCCATTGCACACAGCATCGCCGGAAAGCGAATGGCGGAAGCATTGCGCTATTGCCTGTCTGCGGCAAACTATGAGACCATGGAACAGATTCTGCTCACCGATGGGCTTAATTTCCTGGCCACGAACCGGAGCGCAACATTGCTTGCCATTCTGCTGGAAACGCCGCCGGAAATCCAGTTCAGTCATGGCTGGATCGCCCTTTTTATAGGACTTACTTTCAGCGAATTTTCTCCGGAAAAGGGCTACGAGCACCTTGAGCAGGCACGCAATATCTTTGTAGCCAGCAAAGAAGAGCTGGGGGAACTCCTGGCCTTGAGTCAGTTGATCTTTTTCTACTGGGTGGTGGCTGCCGCTTTGAACACAGGCGCTCTGCTGCTTCCCCGGGCTGAGGAGCTCTTCCTTCGCCTTGAGGGCCAATTGCCCAGCAAGATCAAGGTGGTTGTCGCTAAAAACATTGCCGCCGGATTTTGTTACTTCAAGTGTGACATGATCACAGCCCGGCAGTATTCTTCCCTGGCCCGCAGGCTTGCCAATAAACTGCAAAGCAAAGGGCTTGAGGCCGCTGTGCTTCTGGTGCAAAGTTACGAGCATGTCCTGCTGGGGCGCAGAAAGCAGAGCCTGATTGAGCTTGAAAAAGCCTACGAGTTGCTGCTGGATCCCCATGTGGCCTCAGTTTACAAAATGGCGCTCAGCACCTTGCATATCGACGACCTGCAGCTCCACGGAGATTTCAACAACTATTTTTTCCAGAAAGAGCAGATGCTTGCCTTATTAACTCAGGAAGAACTCTCCCAGAAAACCATAGTCGGCCCCTTTCTCTATGTCTGGGACATCGGAATTCTTGTCTCTCAGGGCAAGCTCCGCGAAGCGCTGGCGGCAATGGACGAGGGCAGCCACAGTGGCCCGGTGGCGGAAACGCCCCACATGATGAGCCAATTTTTGCACTGGAAAGCATACCTCCTGGCGCATCTTGACAAACCGGAGGCTGCCTTGAAGGCCGCCAGAAAATCTTTATTGCTCCGAGAGCAGGCAGGCGGGCCTTTTCATGAGGTTCTCAACGGTATTTTGCTGGGGACCGTCTTTGCCTGTCTCGGGATGCATGATAAAGCCGAAAAACTATTAACCCAGGCTTTATCCAGAACAAAAGAACACAGGATCATCTATTTAAAGGCGGTCTGTTTGTTGCACCGGGCAAATGCCGCCAGTCTCGCCGGAAAAATCGAAGCGGCGGCGCAGGATCTCAAGGAAGGTCTGCGCTGCATGCAGGAAAATGACTACCGTTATGTGCCTGGCTTGACCCCGGATAAGCTGGAGAGGGTTCTGCAAATCGCGGTACAGCATAATATTGAAGCGGTCTTTGCCTGCGACATAGCCCGGGAGCGTTTAAAAAAGACCTTCATGAAGGGCGGTCGGGTGGTGCCGTTGCTCACGATTCGCATGTTTGACGAATGCCAGCTCGAGCTTGACGGACAGCTTGTTATGACCACAGCCAGGATGACTCCTCTTCAATGCCGCCTGCTGAAACTTCTGACCACCGCCAAGAATATGAAAATGCGGCAGGAGGCTATACAGCTTACCTTCTGGCCGGAAAGCCCGCCCGAAAAGTCACGCTCCAATTTTGACAGCCTGTTGTCACGCTTCAGGAGAAGCCTGCGCAGTGCGATGAGGCCATATCAGGTTGATGATTATTTTGTGCTGCAGCAGGGTATCCTCAGCCTGGACAACTGCGAACTGGATGTAATGAAGATTCGGCAGATGGCCAGAGAAGGCTTGCGACATGTAAACAAAAATGAATGGTGGCAGGCGGCAAACTGTTTTCAGACGGTGCTGAGGCTCTGGCCTGGCTATATAAATACCGAGGTGATTGAAGATGACCAGGTACATGATTTTGTCACAGAGCTTCAACTTCTCCTGCTTAAAGTTGTCTCAACCTGGAGCCAGTATCTGATTTCAGCCTCCCGCGAAGAGCAGGCCCTGGTTGTTTTGCAGGAGGGGCTTAAGATTGATCCAACCGAGGCCAGTCTGGTCAGGCTGACCTATCATCTCCATCGCAAAAGGGGAGAGATGATCAAAGCGAAAACTCTTCTGCAGGAATATAAACAACGCCTTGTCGCGGAAAACTATAATTTATCGGAAATTCAGGCGATCATAAACCTGGCTGTTACCTGAGGCGCCTGTCCTGTGTTTTCCCGCCATCAAGCACACCGGGGTGATCCGCCTCAGGAAGCTATGTTATTCTGTGTTATTCATCAATCTCCCCTAATCTCCCGGCAATTCTTGCCCAACCACGATCTCTCTTCCCTCCGTTCGTTTTTATGAAGGAATTCTTTTCCTGTCTTGCGGGATAACGGTTTATTTCTAGAGCGCATCTCTGCCTGCCAGCATCAATCAACTAATTGTTTTTGCATCCTAATCTCTATTTACCCGAGGCGTGACTTCTGGCGTGGCATGCCTTTTGCTCTGTTTGCCTGGCAAGGTGTTCCCTTCGGGCGCGAAACGAAGAGCAACCTTGATGGACTCGTAACAACTCATTGTTTAACACAGAGGCGCAAAGTTTTACCCCCTTTATTTCAAGACGTTGTCTTTGCGCCTCTGCGTCTTACCGTTACGTTTTTTAGTTGTTACGGAGTTCAACAAACTTGCAGCAAGGAGTTTTCGTGGACACACTCATGATTCCCATTGTGCCGACCTCCAAGACGACGATGGCGGTTGCGCTTCAAACCCCGGCCGACAAGAAAACCGGAGCGAACTTTTCCGACTACATGGAAAAGAAGCTGGTTACGGAAGTCCGGCGCCAAAACAACCTTTTTGGCCTGGCAAAAGACAAGGCCGCCCCTGTTTCTGCCGCCTTGCAGGCCAGCCCCGTTGCTTTGGCGCCACAGAAAGGGCCGGAAGGAACGGCAACCGTCGCCGCTTTGCTGGGGCAGTTTGTTCAGTATCTCCAGAAGTCAGCGATGGATCAGCAACAGGGGCCAGGAGAATGGTCATTCCCGGCGCCCGGGCCTGAACTTCTCCAGAAGATTGCCAGGGATGCCGGCATGAATGAAGGTCAGCTGAACACCCTCATGGAAAAAACGAAGAGCCCGGACGGTAAGCTGTCCGTGGTCGCTTTTCTTGATTCCTTCGCTCGTCATTTTCAGACCTTGCAGGATGAGATGCCAGTGACCGCACCGGAAACCGATCTGCCGCTTCTGCAGATCCTCTTTGAGCGTCTTGGGATGCCAGTGTCTGAGGTAAGCAGAATCAGCGAGGCGGCGGTACGGGGAGACAATACCTTTGATCTGCAAAAGGTGGCTGATTTATTGCAAGGCCTGAGCGGGGAAAGAATTACCGATCTCACGGCGGTGGAAGCCGAACAGTTGCAGGATCTTCTTGCCGGAGCCGGGGTTTCCGGGCAGTTGCAGCGCGCCCTGTTGCCCGAGCGGCTGCCGGTTATTGAAGGCCTGGTTGAATCCGGGCCGCCGGTAACGCTCACCCTGGATCGCTTGAAAAACATGCTGGCGCAGGGCGTGCGTGAGGTGAAGGCCAACCGGCTGCAGGCGGATCCGCTTTCCTTTCTTGCGGATCTCCAAACGGTGCTGGCCCGCTCTGAATTTGCAACCAATGGCCCGTGTCTGTCTTCCGCTGTTCAGGGCACATTGGCGGCTGTTTTTGAGAAACTCCTGGAAAGCGTTGATCTGGCCAGGGTCAAGGTGAGTCGGGGTTCTGAGGTTGCCGAGTCGGTGCTAAAAAAGAAGGATCTGAGCTTCTGGCGGGAAAATATCGCAGGAAAAGCAGACGTAGCAGCGCCTGTGGGAGCAACGCAGATCGAGCGGCCATTCCTCCCCAGTCCATTTGAACCTCTTGGAGCGCCGGTTTCTGAGGTGAGCCTGATCAATGAGGCTGCGGTACGGGAAGAAGACAATACCTTTGCTTTGCCAAAGATGGCAAACCTGTTGCCAGAGGTAATTAAGGAAAAAATTACCGAGCTTGGCACGGAGGTAAACAGAATCAGCCAGGCTGCGGTACGCGGCGATAACACCCTTGCCCTGCAAAAGGTAGCGGCTCTGTTGCAGGTTTTGACAGGAAAAGAAATTACCGGTCTCACCGTGGGAGAAGTGGAGCAGTTGCCGCAGGCCAAGATATCCGAGGGGCTGCCGGCTGTTGAAGGCCTTGTTGCCTCCGGCCCGCCGCTAACGCCAACCCTGGATCAGCTGAAAAATATGCTGACGCAGGCCGTGCGTGAGGTGAAGCCTGAGCGGCTACAGGCGGAGCCTCTTTCTTTTTTGACTGATCTTCAGGAGATGCTGACCCCGTCCGCCGGTTCAACAAATAGTCCGCCTCCGTCTCCTGCGATGCAGGGCGCGCTGGCGGCTGTTTTTGCCGGGCTTATAGAAAGCGTTGATCTCGCCAAGGTCAAGGTTGTTAGTGGTTCCGTTGTTGCCGGGCAGGCGCTGGAGAAGAAAGACCTGGGGCTCTGGCAGGGGAATATCGCCGACCAAGAAGCTGTAATCAACGGGAAGATATCGTTTGCCGAAAACACAGGCCTCTCACGGGCAGAGGCGCCTGTGGCTATGGCCAGGGCCGAAGCTGGTGCTGCTGCCGACGTTGCCGACCAGACAGGCAGACCTTTTCTGAATACTTCCCGTCTGCCCCAGGAGTTGCGGCAGGCTTCAGCTCTTGCCGAGGTTTTTGTGGAGAAAAAAGGGGAGGTGTTCGTGACGGAGGCAGCGGCTAAGACCGAGCAATTGCCTGTCGAGGGCCGGAATGCACCAATCTCTTTGGTGTCTGCCAAAGAAACAGGAATCAGTGGCGAGCTTTTTGCTGAAAACATTGGCGCTTACCAAAGCGTGACTGCAACGCTGGCCAGAGCCGGGGCTATGGCCCCAACTGCCGCTGAAAATCAGGCGGCCAGGCCCATGACGCATATTCCCAATCTGCCTCAAGGCCTTCAGCAGCAGGGCTTTGCCCAGCTTTCCCAGGGCGTACTCCAGGGCCTGCGCAACCAGGAGCATCATCTGGTGCTCAAGCTTTATCCCAAGGAACTGGGCGAGGTCAAGGTGGAGATGACGGTGCGTGACAATCAGGTGGCGCTTTCCTTTGCCATGGAGAATGCCAGGGTGAAAGAGACGCTGGAAAGCAATCTGGGCCAGTTTAAGGAAAATATGGAAAAGCAGGGTTTTACCCTTGGGGATTGCACAGTGTCCTTGAACAGGGATAACGATGGCAACGAAGCCTGGCAGAAGTTTCAGTCGGTCTCGCTGGAAAAGGAGGGTGGGCGCCGTCGGACAACCTTGGCGGACTTGCCGGATGATATTCTCTATCAGCGGGTGCAACCCGGAAATGGCCGTGAAAGCGGCGTTGATCTGTTTGCTTAAGAACAAGTGAGGAAAAAACAATGACTACCGCAGCCAGCATCAGTTCTCCCCTGCCGCTTCAGGATCCCACAGCCTTAACGACGGTGGGCAAGAGTACTCTGGATCGCAGTGATTTCATGACCCTGTTTATCACCCAGATGCAGCACCAGGATCCGCTGGAACCCATGGACAGCACGGAGATGGCCTCGCAGCTGGCCCAGTTTTCCAGTATGGAAGCCACCCTACAGATGTCTGACAACCTGGAAAAACTGCTGGGCTACCAGGTGTCGCAGAACAATCTCCAGCTTTTGAGCCTGATTGGCAAAGAGGTGCAGGGAACCGGCAACACCATGGGCGTGGTGGCCGGGCAGGCTTCCACTACCCAGTACACCCTGGCGGAGGCCGCCGACTCATGCAGGATCGAGATTTATGATGCGGCAGGCCGTCTGGCGGAT
>MGTC01000009.1 GCA_001799255.1 Deltaproteobacteria bacterium RIFOXYD12_FULL_55_16 | reverse complement strand
CAGCTCGACACCTTGATGAGCAATTTTCAGAAGCAGGGTGATTTTCTGACGGCCCAGATTGCGAGTCTGACCGCGAGCAAGAATTGATGAAGCGCGAAAGTGGAAAGTTTCAAGTTTTAGGCAGTCTCAAGGCGGGAGAACAGCAATGATGGCAATCGATGCGGCAAGGCAGCCGGAAATGGCGGTGGCGGATACGGTTGTGGTCTTGTACGAAGAGCTGGCAGAGGTGACAGCCTCATTTTTAGAAACCTTCCAGGATGGCTCGCCGGATGAGGGGGCGCAGGCGTTTTTCTGGGCAGCGCGGATAGATCTGGTCGGAAGATTGCAGCCGCTGCTGGCTCGGCAAAAACAGGCTGTTCATGGCGATGGGCTTGGACAGCAGCCCCTTGCCTTGCAGTTACAAAAAATGGAGAGACTGGCAGCCCTTGATGCCCAGGTTCTTTCTCGGCTTGCCGCTTTACAGGCTGAGATTGGCGCGGATCTCAAGGCTCTTGGCCAGGGGAAGAAAGGGCTGGCTGGTTATCGGGTGGGGTTGAAAGGGGAGCCTCGGTTCTGTCGGAAGACTGCTTGACAGGAGCCAGGATTCAGGAGTCATGATTCAGGAGGCAGCGACAATATTCTTCTGAATTTCCGAATTCTGGATTCTCATTATATAAAGGAGTATGGATATGGTCTCGAAACAGGCAAGCAACGCGTATTTTCAGGCGCAGGCAAGTGCGAAGATTCATCCCGCCAAACTTGTTCACATGATGTACGAACGGCTTTTGCTCAACCTCGCCTGGGCCGGAGAGGGAATTGAGGAGCATGACCCTAAAAAACGGGGGGAAAATCTTTCCAGGGCTATTGCCATCATTACGGAGTTGAACTGCTGTCTGCGCGCAGGGGATGAATCTGAACCGGCCCGGTTTCTGCGTGGGATGTATGAGGTGCTGCTGCTTGAATTGGGCAGGGTCGCGCTGAGTAAGGATGTGGCGATTATCCGGCAGGCCCAGCGGTATGTGTCTCGGTTGAAAGAGATCTGGGAAGAGACCGCCATGCGGGAAAATGGTTTTGCTGTTGAGCGGAAAGTGGAAAGCGCCTTAGAACTTGCTCATGAAGAAGCGGCCATGGTGTACCAGCGCTGTCAGGAGAAGAAAGGTGTTGTTGCCGCCAGTATGTGTTTTCTGGCCTGAAAATGTCAAAGGTGGTCGGGTTTTCTGTTTGAGAGAGGGATGTTGTTGTGGTTGGCATGGAAGCCATAGTGGAGTAGAAATGGGAGGTTGTCATGGACGTTAACATTATTAGCGGTGAGAGCAGAAGTTTTGGCAGTGTGCCGGTTGCTCCGGCCATGGTGCGCCAGGATAAGCAGAAAACGCCGGTGACGCCGGTGGCCTCGAGCGTCGAAAGCGAAAGTGGCAAGGCGCTGGCGCAACGGGAAGGAAGGCTGTCTCGAGAACAGGCCATACAATATGTCCAGGAGATTCAGACGCGTTTTGATAAAATGGGAACGAATCTTCAGTTCTCCATCGATAACAGCTCGGAAGATATCGTGGTGAAGATTACCGCCAAGGACAGCGGGGAGTTGATTCGCCAGTTTCCCTCAGAGGCAATACTGCAACTGCGGAATCAGCTGAATGATCTGGTTGGGACGCTGTTTGACGGAAAGGCGTAACCTCTTTTCTGTCAGTTCCTGTCTCGCCTGAGCTATCGGTGTTCTGGAAGAACAGAGCTTCGGTGGTTGCCGCTGGAATTGCGCCCAGGGCATACTATGCTTAATCTCCAGTCAGCCGTTCCTCTTGTCTTGAAAGAGATCACTCACAAAACAACAAATTGCCGCAGACCATGAACATGGGGAAAAGGCATCTGTGAAAATAAGGGGTAACCTTCCCCCTTATTTTTCTTTTCTTTTTTGCTTGACAACTCCCATGCCCTCCCGTATACCTGATCGACAAATTGAATCCGTGTTCATTCGTGCAATCGTGCATTTTTTTAATATTATCTTTATTATCATTTCATTACACAAGGAGACTCGATCATGTCCAAGTTAGTCGCTCCCCATGGCGGGAAAGGTCTGGTATGCTGCCTGCTGCACGGCAACGAGCGTACCGCCGAGCAGGAAAAAGCCAAAGGCCTCAAGAAGATCCAGATCAGCGCCCGCGCTAAAGGCGATCTGATCATGATGGGCATCGGCGGTTTTTCTCCGCTGAATGGCTTCATGAACAAGGCCGACTGGAAGGGTGTGGTAGAGAATTTCACCATGGCTGATGGCACCTTCTGGCCCCTGCCCATCACCCTGGATGTCTCCAAGGCCGATGCCGATGCGATCAAGGTTGGCGATGAAGTCGCTCTTGAGGCTGATGGCGAGATTTACGCCACCATGAAGATCAGTGAGAAGTTCGAGATGAGCGACTCCGACAAGAAGTGGGAGTGTGAGAAGGTCTTCAAGGGCGAGGGTGAAGAGTCTGCTGACGACAAGTTCTGGCAGATCGCCATGGAAGATCATCCGGGCGTCAAGATGGTTATGGCCCAGAAGGAAGTCAATCTGGCCGGCCCGGTAAAGGTTCTCTCCGAGGGTGAGTATCCCGCCAAGTACAAGGGCGTGTACCTGACCCCGGCTGAAGTCCGCGCCATGTTTGAAGAGCGCGGCTGGTCTGACGTTGCCGCTCTGCAGCTGCGGAATCCCATGCACCGCTCTCACGAGTTCCTGGCCAAGATCGCCATTGAGGTTTGCGACGGCGTTCTGATCCACTCCCTGATCGGCAACCTGAAGAAGGGCGATATTCCTGCCGAGGTTCGGGTCAAGGCCATTGATTGTCTGGTTGAGCATTATTTTGTAAAAGATAATGTCATTCAGGCAGGTTATCCCCTGGATATGCGTTATGCCGGCCCTCGCGAGGCCCTGCTTCATGCCACCTTCCGTCAGAACTACGGGATCACCAAGATGATCATCGGTCGCGACCATGCAGGCGTTGGTGATTTCTACGGTCTGTTCGAGGCTCAGACCATTTTTGACAAGATTCCCCAGAATCTGGCCGAAGGTAAGGCTCTGAAATGCAAGCCGCTGAAGATCGACTGGACCTTCTACTGCCATAAGTGCGATGGCATGGCTTCCCTGCGTACCTGTCCGCATGGCAAGGAAGATCGGGTTATCCTTTCCGGCACCAAGCTGCGCAAGGCCCTTTCCGAGGGCGCCGAGATTGTTCCTCATTTTGGTCGTGACGAGGTTCTGGTAATCCTCAAGGAGTACTACCAGGGGCTGACCGAGAAGGTCGAGGTCAAGATGCAGGGCGCTGCTTCTGGCGCTGCGATGTAAGACTGCTGTCACTGAATTTTATAAAAAAGGGGGGAGGCGCCGGAAGGCATCTCCCCCCCCTTTTTTATCTGTGGCTGCGGCTAAAGGATTGAGACTTCTGAGCCGTTCGCGGAAAAGGTGATCTTGGCCTCTCTGGCCAGCCAACCCAGCGCCGCGCCAAGGAGAGAGAGGTTCTCCCGTTTTTTCATGAGACAGGTGAGTGTTTCTACCGGGGTTGGCCCGTTTCTGGTCAGGTACTCAAAGATGTCACCGGCTAAAAAGCCGATCTGGCCTTCGACGGTCATGCCTTTTTCCGGGGGGAACAGAGGGTTTTTCGCCGGAGCCGCGCAGGGTGATTTTTTCTGGGTGCTTTCGCGCAGTTCCTTTTTGCATCCCAAGGGCATAAGTTTTGTTTGAGCAGGTAAGCTGCTCAACTCAGTTTGAACCTTGCCGATGGCTGATTCCACGACCTTTTCCGCTTTTTTCACCGCATCTTTCATGATCTTTTCCGCAGCCTTCTTCATCTTGTGGCCGGTTTCTTCCATTGTATGGCCCGAGCGGGCCAGGGCCTTTCCTGCTTTTTTCCCTGCTTCGGTCAATGCGGATTTGTTTTGTCTGACTGCCATGACGTTTGCCCTCCAGTTTGTAGTTCGGTGCTGTCTGCCGGTAAGATATATCTGTATTCAGTCTATTGATCCTGGCCGCCTTGTCAAGAAGGTTGCAATCCTGCGTGATTTTTTATAGGGTAGGGCGGGTTTGGCTGAAGCTGAAGGGCAGGTGATAGAAACGGAGTCGTAACTTAGAAAGGTAGAAGGATATGCGGACAATTCGGGTTGGCCTTGGTGAGCGGGCCTATGACATTTTGATTGAGAACGGCCTTCTGGCGGCAATCGGCGCGGATCTCAAACAGCGGGCCATAGCCAAGCGGTATGTGGTGGTGGCTGATTCCCAGGTTGTCGAGTTGCTGGGCGGCAGGCTCATGGAATCTCTGACTGCGGCAGGGGTTGCCGCAGAGATCATCACCTTTCCCTGGGGTGAGGCAAGCAAGCATCTGGCCACGGTTGCCGAACTGGCAAGCAAGCTGGCTCAACTGGGGCTGGATCGCAAAGACGCGCTTATTGCCCTGGGGGGTGGAGTGACAGGGGATATTACCGGTTTTCTTGCCGCCATCTACATGCGCGGCATCCCTTTTGTTCAGATTCCCACCACCCTCCTGGCCCAGGTGGACAGCTCGGTTGGGGGCAAGACCGGGGTCGATATCCCGGAAGGCAAGAATCTGGTGGGCGCTTTCTATCAGCCCCGCTGTGTTTATATCGACAGCAGTGTTCTCATGACTTTGCCATCGGCTGAGCTGTTGAACGGCCTGGCCGAGGTGATCAAGTACGGGGTGATTTATGACGCGGAGTTTTTCCGTTATCTTGCCCGGCAACGGCAGGCCATCCTGAATCGCGATCTTGCCGTACTCGAAGAAGTGATTGCCCGTTGCTGCGAGATCAAGGCCGAGGTGGTGGCGGCGGATGAGCGCGAGGCCGACCTGCGGCGGATCCTGAATTTTGGCCATACCCTTGGGCACGCGGTGGAGGCCGCGTCCAGCTATGCCCTGGCGCATGGTTTGGCGGTTGGGCTGGGGATGGCGGCCGCCTGTCGACTGGCGGTGGGTAAGGGCATTTTTTCGCAGGCTCAGGCGGAAGAGGTGTGTCGGCTCCTTGCCGATTACGGTCTGCCCACGAAGATTCCGGCGGAATTCTCCCCGCAGCAGATCAAGGCTTTTTTGAAAACAGACAAGAAAACCGTGGGCGGGCGGCCATTCTTTGTGCTGCCCACGGAGATTGGCAAGGTGGTGATTACCGATACGGTGAGCGAGGAGTTGCTTGATGAAATATTAGGGGCAGGGTGAAAGGAAGAAGGCTTCAAGGTATCGCCTTCTTTTTACACCCAAAGGGTATAAGTTTCGTATGAGCAGACAAGCTGCTCAACTCAGCTTTATCCCGCGTCCTGAAGCTGATTTTTACTTCAGGATTGTCTCCAGGTAGGCCAGGATCTCTTTGGCAAGCGCCGGGTTGTCGAGCAGCAGGGAAAACTCGTGGTTGTATTTGAGGGCTGACTGGGTGAGATTGTGGCTGCCCACCAGGCAGTAGCGCCGGTCGATGACTGCCAGCTTGGCATGACTGGTTCGGCCGGGGGAGTCGAAGAAGACCGCAACCCCGCCGTTTGTCAGGGCCAGGGCTGTTTCCTGGTTCGCCTGGTTCAGCGTCTGGTCGTGGCCGGAGTATTCCAGGATAACCCGCACCTTTACCCCTCGTTGTCTGGCTGTCACCAGTTCCCTGACCAGTTCTGCCGGGCGGTTGTCGCTGGCCGGTCTGGTCTTGAAAATAAACATGGCGAGATCAATGCGCTGGCTGGCGTTTTTAATCAGCCTGGCGAGGGTGTCGTAATAGTCTGAGTCGGCCAGAATCATCATTGCGCCGGGCTGGACAGCGACGTTTGCCTTTGGCGGAAGGGTGGCTGCCAGAGCCGGGTCTGCGGCAAGCAGGCAGAACAGGGGGATGGTCGTCAGGAATGCTGAGCGGGCGATCATTTTCCAGCGCTGAGTGGCTTCTGAAATCATTCGGGCCACCAGGCCACGCCCATCCGGCGGATAAGGTTGAAGCCGCCGCCCAGAACCAGGTTGTTGGTCAAACCCGCATGATCCAGAAATATCTGGATCTCGGAGGAACGGGTGCCTGCGTCGCAGATGATGAGCATGGTTCTGTTTCCCGGCAGTTCCTGATAACGGTTGCGAATCTCGATGTAGGGAACGGGAAGCCATTTGTCTCTGCCGTATTTTTCGACAAAAGCCCCGGCTTCATTGGGGTGGCGGAGATCGAGGGCCACCCAGTCCGGCTGGGTGGAAAAATTGTCCATCCAGTTGAGAAAATTCCTGGTGCTTACACAGCGCAGCCGTCCGGCGGCCAGGTTATCGGCCACGTTGGCCGTGGCGTTCAAGGCGTCGAGGGCCGTGGCAAAGGGCGGGGCATAGGCCATTTCCAACTGGCTGAGATCGTCGATGGTACCGCCTTGGCTGATAATGGCGGCGGCGGCGTCGATCCGGGCCAGCACCGCGTCGCCCATGGGCCCGAAGCCCTGGCAGCCGAGAACCTTGCGGGTCTTGGTGTCAAAGATGAGACGGAGCGGGATCACGGCCTGGCTGGGGAAAAAATGGGCCCGGTCGGACTGGGCCGTGGTTACGGCGGCAGCGGCAAAGCCCTCGGCCAGGGCCGTCTCCAGCGAAAGACCGGTGGCGGCGATGCTACGCTCGAAGGCCTTCATGATGAAGCTGCCGATCCAGCCCTTGTATCTGGTGGGGATGCCGGCCAGATTGTCCCCCACGATCCGGCCTTCGCGATTGGCCAGCGAGCCCATGGGGGCGATGCCGCCCTTGCCGGTGATGATGTTTTTTACCTCGATGCAGTCTCCAGCCGCATAGATGTTTGGATCAGAGGTTTGCAGACGCTCGTTGACCACGATGTTGCCAAAAGCTGAAACGAGAAGCCCGGCTGCCTGGGCCAGTTCACTTCTCGCCCTGACGCCCACGGCCATCACCACCAGATCCGCATCCAGAGTTCGCTTGCTGGTGACCACCCGGCAGACCTTGCCGTCTTTCCCTTCAATGGCCGAGGCTCCCTCGCCGGTGAATACCTTTACCCCGCTTTCCCAAAGGTGCGTTTCCAGCATTCTGGAGAAATCCCAGTCAACCAGGCGGGGGAGAACCTGGGGCATGAATTCGAGGAGGGTGGTTTCGATTCCCCACAGGTCGGTGAAGGCCTCGGCCATCTCGATGCCGATGGCGCCGCCACCGATAACCACCACCCTATTCGCCTCGCCCTTGGTGATCCGTTCCTTGATGGCTATGGCCTTGTGCAGATCGCTGATGGTGAACACCCCGTCGAGATCTGCGCCGGGAATGGGCAGAACATTGGGGCGGGCACCGGTGGCAAGAACCAGATTGTCGTAGGGGATGCTCTCCTGCATGCCGGAGGTGAGCTCCTTAACGAGTACGAGTTTTTGTTGCCGGTCAATGGCCAGGGCCAGGGTGTTGGTCTTGACTGTGACCCCTTTGGCCTTGAGAAAGAAGGTCTCGTCCCGGGTCAGGTGGAAGCTGGTGTTGCGCAGCTCTTTTTCATCGGAGACATCGCCGGAAACAAAGTAGGGGATGCCGCAGCCTCCATAAGAGATCAGGTTATCCTGATCGATGATGGTCACCTCGGCGTCGGGCAGGAGGCGTTTCACCCGGCAGGCGGATTTTGGTCCAGCGGCAACCCCGCCGATGATCACGATTTTTTTACCCATGGCAACAGTCCTTGTATGAAAAGTGATGGCGTTAAAATGGAGGGTTTTGTGAAAATTTATTTTTTAACGCAGAGGCGCAGAGGCGCAAAGGTTTAATCCTTCTATCTCAGGATGTTATCTTTGCACCTCTGCGTTTCGGCGTTACGTTTATTAGTTGTTACACGTCCATCATTATTATATCGCCTGAAAGCACAACAGCCTATCGCGATTGGCTCTTTCTGTCAATCGCGACAGGCGAAAGAAAATGAAAAGAGCAAAGAGTTGCGGCGATGAAAGCACGGGTTAAAAACATGTCATTTTTTATTGACAAAGAGTTTGGCACTGGCTATTGTCCTCTGACTGAATCGCTGTTCACATTTTGTCTGCAGTTGCAATCGTCCGAAACTCTAGTATTTTCAGTGTGGTGAGTGGAAATGCGGGGGGTGGACGGTTTATTTATTTGGGAACCTATTAATTACCTTAAGTAAGGGAGGAATCGACAATGCCGAAGCATGATACGCCTTTGTTGGACGAGCTCGAAAAAGGCCCGTGGCCGAGTTTCGTCACTGACCTGAAGCGTCAGGCAGAGAAAAAGCCCGAATGTTTTGACATTCTGGGTCAACTTGAGCTGTCCTACAGGGACAAGGTTACTCATTGGAAACACGGTGGCATCGTTGGTGTTTTCGGTTACGGCGGTGGTATCGTTGGCCGTTACTCGGATGTACCGACCCAGTTTCCTGGCGTAGCCCATTTCCACACCGTCCGTCTGAATCAGCCTTCCAGTATGTTCTACAGCAGCGCGAAACTTCGTGACATCTGTAACCTCTGGGAGAAATACGGTTCCGGTATGACCAACATGCACGGCTCTACCGGCGACCTGGTTCTGCTTGGCACCACCACCCCGAATCTGGAGCCCCTGTTTTATGATCTGACCCACGATCTGAATCAGGATCTTGGCGGTTCCGGCTCCAACCTGCGTACCCCGTCCTGCTGTCTCGGCCGGGCCCGTTGCGAGTGGGGCTGTTATGATACCCAGAATCTCTGTCACAGCCTGACCATGCATTACCAGGACGAGATTCATCGTCCCGCGTTCCCCTACAAGTTCAAAATGAAATTTTCCGGTTGCCCCAACGATTGCGTAGCCGCTATTGCCCGTTCCGACTTTGCTGTTATCGGTACCTGGCGTGACGATATCCGCATTGACCAGGCTGCGGTCAAGGGCTATCTCAGCGGTGAGTTCATCCCCAATGCTGGCGCTCATTCCGACAAGGACTGGGGTAAGTTCGACATCAAGGCCGAGGTTCTTGACCTCTGCCCCACCGGCTGCATGTGGATGGAAGGCGATACCCTCAAGATCGACAACTCCGAATGTACCCGCTGTATGCATTGCCTCAATGTAATGCCCCGTGCCCTGCGTCCTGGTTTGCAACAGGGGGCAACCATCTGTGTCGGCGCCAAGGCTCCGATTCTTGATGGCGCCCAGTTTGCCACCATGACGGTTCCCTTCATTGAGGTTAATCCAGATACTGAATTCGCCGAGATCATCGAAGTGATCGAGAAGATCTGGGACTGGTGGATGGAAGTCGGCAAAAACCGTGAGCGTGTTGGTGAGACTATTATGCGTATCGGCCTGCCTACCTTCCTCAAGGTTATGGAGATTACTCCCACGCCGCAGCATGTGAAGGAACCCCGTTCCAACCCCTATGTGTTCTGGCAGGAAGATGAGGTTGAAGGCGGCTGGGATCGTGATGTTATTGCCTACCGCAAACGTAACGCCCAGTAAGGTACGCGGCTGTTGTTTGATACTATTTGAATTTATCTGATTTCACGATATAAGGAGGAATTATCATGGGTTACGATCCAGCGAATCCGATGGCCGACAGAATCACAGACATCGGGCCACCACATTATGAGCAGTTTTTCCCGCCGGTAGTCAAGAATAACTACGGTAAATGGCTGTACCATGAGATTCTGCAGCCCGGCGTTTTAATGCACAAGGCTGAGAATGGCGACGAGTGCTATACCGTCCGCATTGGCGCAGCCCGTCTTATCAGTATCGAACTGATCCGTGAAATGTGTGATGTTGCGGATATACATTGTGATGGCTATCTGCGTTGGACCACCCGGAACAACGTTGAGTTCATGGTGGATTCCAAAGCCAAGGTTCAGCCGTTGCTTGATGATCTGAAGAGCCGTGGCAACCGGATGCCTGTTGGCGGCACCGGCGCTTCGGTCAGCAACTGTGTTCATACCCAGGGTTGGGTTCATTGCCACACCCCGGCAACCGACGCTTCCGGCGTGGTTAAGGCGGTCATGGATGAGCTGTTCGACTATTTCACCAGCCACAAGCTGCCGGCCCAGGTTCGTCTTGCTCTGGCCTGCTGTCTGAACATGTGCGGCGCGGTACATGCTTCCGATATCGCCATTCTCGGCGTGCATCGTAAGCCGCCGATGATCGATCACGACGCGATCACCGGTCTCTGTGAGCTGCCTCTGGCTATCTCCGCCTGTCCTCTGGGCGCGGTAAAACCTGCAACAGCAAAGAACAGTGCCGGTGAGGATGTCAAGTCGGTAAAGGTAAACGCCGAACGCTGCATGTTCTGTGGTAACTGCTACACCATGTGTCCGGCTATGCCTTTGGCTGATCCGGATGGCGACGGTATCGCCATCCTGGTTGGTGGCAAGGTTTCCAATTCCAGAACCATGCCGTCCTTCTCCAAGCTGGTTATTCCTTTCTTGCCCAATACTCCGCCTCGCTGGCCGGAGACCGTTGCCGCTGTGAAGAACATTCTGGAGACCTATGCCAATGACGCTCGCAAGTATGAGCGGGTTGGCGAGTGGGCGGCTCGGATCGGCTGGGAGAAATTCTTCGAAAAAACCGGGATTCCTTTCACCATCAAGTCCATTGATGATTATCGCCTGGCCTATGATACCTGGAGAACGACCACCCAGTTCAAGTTCACCAGCCATATCAAGTAAGGAAAGGGCTTACAAGAAGCAGGGTCAGTAGTTCCTTTGTTCTGCGAACTGCTGACCTTGTTCCGTTGGTTGATGATGTGCCTGTGTAAAACCTTATTGAAAGGAGTAAGTACCATGGCATTAAGCAAAGACGAGTTGAAAGCCAAAATCCTGGAGAAAGCGTTGACCGGCCCCAAGGCCCAGCTTTATGTAAAGGATTTTTATGCTTGTGATCCCGAAGCAGGGCCCCGTGATATCAAGAATGCGGCTAACGATTTGGTAAAGGAAGGCAAAATGACTTTCTGGTCCAGTGGCAGTACTACCATGTACGCTGCACAAGGCCGGGCTAAGGATGAAGAGCATCGCTAGTTTTTTGTTTTTTTAGCTGATTATGAAAAATGCAGAGGGGTTTCCTCTGCATTTTTTTTGCCTGACCTGGCGGTCTTATGAATGTAAAGGTACACAGGAAACTTTATAATCTTCCCCGAATAACCCTCAAGAGGCTCTAGTACCATGTAACAATTAAAGTTTCGTATTTTTCGTAAAGTGTGATATGCTGGTGGAAACTCAATCAAGGAGGCC
>MGTC01000008.1 GCA_001799255.1 Deltaproteobacteria bacterium RIFOXYD12_FULL_55_16 | reverse complement strand
TATCGAACAACCAAGAACCTGATCAACATGGCTTACCTCATTGCCGGCAAACTTGATTTCAGGCTACCCACTTGAAACAGCGAGGAGCCGATTAAACCCTCCAGATTGTCGGCCTGGAATTAAATTTAGAGAGAGATTCTCTGAGGATAGGCCTTGAATTATATATTCGTATTCACCAAGTGCTGGTTCGCTAAGTTTTGCGATTCCAGTAATTATTTCATTTTTTTGATGAATATTGAGAGTCAGTCCACCCTGATTTGTGCCTTCGATCTTCCCCGTCCAATATCCAGTGTAATCAGGAACACTCATTGTTTCTCCTTAGCCTAACGGCTGAGAGTACACCGGCAGCGGGGGCTTTTTCCCCGCAGACCGGTGCTGCGCTTTGTTATGATCAGGTTATTGACATCCAAGAACTTTCTTAACCGCAGAATCCAGTTCTTCGCCACTTGGCAAATTTGGGCCTGAAATAAACCGTTGCGAAAACTCTTCCATTGAGACCCTGACCTCTCTTGTAAACTCCAGACTACGCTGTTTTCCGTATCCTACCGGTTTTGATAGCTCGTATGTATGGATTGTCAGGATATTGGAACCTGATTTTGTTACTTGTGGTATGTCCGCGCCGATAATGTCCTCGAATTTCTTGTAGACGATCTCAGGCAAGACAAAGAACAGACCTGATTTTACAAGGGAAGATGTTGAATACACTTTCCCTTTTCTGATTATCTGTGGGATGAGCCGTTTATGCACGTTTGCCCAATTCAGGCCGTGTCCTGAGTTTGGTATTGTAATATCGCTATTCGGGTTAAGAGTCTTATATGCATACCAAGCGTCACGGTAGTTTCCAGTTATATCAATACTTTGAACTTCGATGCCGGTGTATTCGAGGAGTTGCCCATTTTTGATTTTTGCAAGAGCCCAGTCCATTGAAAGGCTTCTACCCACCTTGACTTCTTTTCCGGAATTTTGACCGAGTGCAATGACAAAAGTGCCTTTTTCATCTCTGCGTTTGATGTACTCATCAAACATCATAAATGTGGTTCCTTTGCCAAACACTCGCTCTGAAACCCGGTTAAGCGTTGCATAGCTATTATCATACAGGCGGTTCGGGCAGATAATGCAGTGACCAAATGGCGATGTAACGCTACAAGTTCCATATGTTACAGTATTGTCGTGGTTTGATTTCGTACATGCCTTGTTAATGAACGGGCAGGCTCCGAGTGACCAGAGTGAACGTACAGAAGGTGTTAAATCATCCGGTTCGTAACCGAAAACTTCAACAAGGTCTTTGTTGGCGGGGCGTTTCGTCATTTGTTTTCTCCAAGCATTTTTACGATTTGAAGGCCAATTGCCTTTCCAAGTAATGGCGGCACGGCATTACCAACCTGCTCATATTGTTGAGTAATGCTTCCTGTGAATCGGTAACTATCAGGAAAAGATTGTATTCGTGCAGCTTCACGGACTGAAATAATCCGGTTCTGCGTAGGGTGGAAGAAACTGCCCCAGTGAGGATCACATTTTGTCAAAACAGTTGAACAGAGCGCGTCTGGATGTAAACGCCCGTAACGTTTGGTGTGGTCGCTGCGTCGCGCTCTCTTGAGGCCAGCCGGAAGCAAGTCTACTGGTATGTCTCTCCAACTGCCGCCTTGTGGAATATGTTTAAGCCTTTCAAGGTTAATCTCGGCGATTTTTGCGCAATAATGAGCTGTCAGTCCCGTTCCGCCTGCTCTCAAATATTTCTGATAATCATTTTCCGGCGGACAGTGATAATCACTCGGGCTTATTGTCAGTCCGTTGGCAATGTCTGGAAGATCAGAGAGAGCATCCCAGACAGTTGTATGCGGTTTAAACAGATGTGCAAATAATGGTGGTACATACATACATAGTTCTTGCGCTCCAGTGAAGTTTGCCACGGCCCTTGCATTGTATTCAGGCTCAGGAAAAACAATAGTGCCTTTTCTCCCACGAATACCTATGAATACTGTTCTGAAGCGCATCTGCGGTACACCATAGTGGCCCGCGAACAATATTAAATGTTTAACGTTATAGCCAAGCTCCTGTAGCTCTTTGTAGATTTGTTCTACTACGGTGCCTTTGCCCATCGAAATAATTCCGGGAACATTTTCGATCAATACCGCTTTGGGTTTGATTGCGGATACGACTCTTAGGAAGTCCTTAAATAAATGGTTCCGGTCATCGTCAAGACTGCGTATAGGGGCATTGATGGAAAAACCCTGACATGGCGGACCACCTGCAACAAGATCGATTTCGCCCTCGTTTACGCCCAATCTGGTTTTAATATTGATTTCACAAACTTGACGTACATCTCCCACAAGCATCTCGGTATCAGGATGGTTTAGCTTATAAGTTTCCGCATATTGCGGAACAAGCTCATTCGCCAACAACGGTAAGAAACCGGCCTGTTTAAGGCCGCAGGAAAGGCCGCCAGCTCCGGCAAATAAATCAATACTTTTCATAGTTCTCAGTTACTTCCTTATCCATTTTCCGGATTCATCTGTTCAAAATGTGTGGCGACTATACACCAGTTTAGATAACAGGTTCAATCTATGAAAGGAGGTGCTCAAGAGGCGGGGTAATTCTGTTCACTCGGTTGGTTCTTCTGTGTTGTGAATAACAAGTTATTCAGCAGATCTGTAGATCATCTTGCCCATTAGGGCGGCTGTTCGCCTTCTTGAGACGTCAGCTTTTCCTTCGATTTTGAATTATCTATCCTATCTGACTAATTAAGCAATTTAATTTATGAAAAATATCTTGACGAGCCATTATTGTGTACGGCACCACTTTTCCGTATATCATTTCAAATTCTAATGATAAGCAGTTTCTGGAGATCACCCCATGCTCCCACTTCCTACCGGCTTACAGGCTCGATTTGAGAAACTGCTGCCAGGCAATGGGGTTCCAGAGAATCGGGGACAATTACACTCTGGTCCCCACCGTATAAAGCGCCTCCACCTCAAGCCGGATTCCCTCCGAGGTCTGCAAGTCCGCGACCTCAGCAAGGTGCTCCGCCCGAAAGCGGCTCAGATCATCAGGGGTAAGCTGGCTGACCAGGCCACGAAAGCCGGCCTGCCAGATTATCTCCCACCATTCCTCCGGCCCTTTGAGAAAATAGCCCAAGTCTACGCGACCGGTCCGAATCCCGTCAAGCCCGGCGCTCCGGAACAGCGCTTCGCAACCCTCCTCGCTGGCGATCCGCTTCCAGGTGAGCGGCGGGCGCTCGACCCCGTAGCAGACCAGCCGGGCGTACATCAGGTCCACCAGCGGCGAAAAGGCGCCTTCGGTAAAACCGGAGATGGCGACCCTGCCGCCAGGCTTAACCTTGGCAGCGATGTGGGCGAGCTGGCCCTCCATGTCGTCAACAAAAAAGATACCGAAGGCGCAGCAGGCGGCGGAGAAATGATCGTCCGGAAAAGCGAGAGCCTGCATGTCCATCTCGACGAACTCGACATTGGCCAGCCCCGCTTCCTTGGCCCTGGTCCGCGCCCGCTCGAGCATGGCCGCCGCGAAATCAACGCCGGTGACCCGACCGTCCGGCAGCAGAGCGGCCAGGGCCAGGGCGGCGTTGCCGGTGCCGGTGGCGACATCGAGGAGATGCTCGTCTCCGCTCAGGTCAAGATACCTGGCCAAATGGGGCGGGTTTTTGGCAAAGAAACGCAGGGCCGGAGTATCGTAACCCGAGGCCACGGCGTTGAAGGTTTCGCGGATTTTCGCCTTTCGTTCTGCCTGTTCCATGGGTTTTCCTCGGCTGGATTCAGGGTTGATCGGTACGGTCGTAGCGCTCGATGCGCACCAAGGCCAGCTCGCTTAGCTTTTCGGTGGAGAGCTGCACCAGCTGGCGTTTTCATCTCCCCCGGCCTTCTTCACCTGCAGGGTGGCGGACACCCCCTGGTGCGGCTGGCCGGAGACAAAGGTGTCCACGATGGCGTTTTTGATCGGGCAGTCCTCGCAGCCCGGATCCTTGCCGCAGCCGGCCTCGGTGAAGGAATAGACGCAGTCGAAAACCTCCCCGCCCCGGTGATTCTCGATCTCGCTCAGTTCCTTGCCAAAAAGGGCCAAAGCCTGGCGGTTGGCGCTGATCACCTGGCGCGGGTTGCCCTGCAGCAGGAGTATCGGGGCGTTGATCGATTCAAGTAGCGAGTCGATCCGTCTTGTCGTTTCCGCAGAATCAGGCGCATACAGACTTTCCTTCTGGTAAGACATACACTTCCTTTGGATCGGGGGGATGCCGGCCGAGTTGAATGAAAATCGATCCGACCCCGGTCCTTTTGCTTTTTTAATGTCTATTAGTTCATTTTTTTAGGCAACGGCCCGAATTCGATGGGCACCCAGCTGTATCTGCCCTTGCCTTCCGCCCGGACATGGCCGATGCCGGGGAAGGGCAGGTGCATACCGGCCACCAGGGATTTGCTTGCAGCCATCTCTTTCATCAGGCGGTACCGGGTGGCGATGGCCTGTTTCTGGTCGATGTCGAATTCGATGGACACCCCCGGCCTGGCAAACTGCACCGCGTGGGCATGAACCACATCACCCCAGATCAGCAGCTTTTGCCCCTCGGACTCCACGGCATAGGCGGTATGGCCGGGGGTATGGCCGTTGGCCGCAACTGCCACAATGCCGGGTACCAGTACGCTGCCATCGCTAAAGGTCTGCCACTTACCGTCGGCCAGATACGGCGCGGCGGTATCACGCGCCATCTTGAAGTAGGGCTGCTTTTCGGCCGGCGCCTGATCCGCGACCTTCTGCGACAGCCAGAAGTCGTTATCCGCCAGGGAGACCAGCACTTTAGCCTTCGGGAAGACCGGCCGACCGCCTTCGTCGTTCAGCCCGCCCATGTGATCGCCGTGCAGGTGGGTGATGACCACCGTATCCACCTGGCCAGGCTCATAGCCGGCCGCCCTCATGTTTTGCAGCACATAGCCCAAGGAGGGGCCGAAGAGCTTGGCCGCGCCGGTATCGACCAGAACCAGATGGCTGCCGGTGTTGATCAAATAGGCGTTCACCGCCGTCTGCATCTTGGGATTGCCGACAAACATGCGGGCCAGCAGACGGTTGAGGTCGGCGGCCTTGGCATGCCTGAGAAGCTTTGCGTCCAGTTCGATGGCGCCGTCGTACAGGGCGGTGATTTCAAATTGGCCAAGCTGGGCGCGGTAATAACCGGGCACCTGGGTTGCGACCCTGGGGACTTCGGCCTGAGCGAGCGGGGCAAGGCCCAGGAGAGCTGCGGCTCCGAGGAGCAGGAGGTGACGGAAGAGCTTGTGCATGGATGGGTCTCCTTTTGAAAAAAATGAATGAAATAACGCTATCGCCGGGTACAGTCCGTCTCCGGTTCGGTTGTGTCCAGATAACCTATTTCCATGGCCTGTTTCTGGTCTGCGAAGATGGCCATGGCGGTAAGCATTTTTTGAAATCCGAATCGGGCGTAGAAGGCCTCCTTGCCCGGCACCGAGTAGAGAATGATCTTTCTGTGCCCCCGAGACAAGGCAACAAGTTGGGCAACGATCTCCTTACCGACCCCTGTTCCCTGGTGGCTGGGCAAAACGGCCACATCGCAGATATAGGAGCAGTCCGCGCCATCGGCGAGAGCCCGGCCGACGCCGACCAGGTTCCCCTCTTCCTGCGCGAAACAACAGTAACGGCTGTTGCTGAAGACGGTTTTGAGGCTTTCGGCGCTCTTGTTGCCGAGCGGTGCGGCACGATACAGGGCTTCGAGTTCGAGCCAGTCTATGCCGTCGGTTGAGTGCGAAAAGGTGATTGCCACAGAATGCTCCTCAGGCTGAACGATTACAGGGGAAAACACATGCAAAATCTCTATTGGCAAACAATTTCTGCCTCCATAAACGTCACCGCACATCCGGAAAGCAGCACCCGATCTGCCTGCACCTCGCAGGCGATGCTGCCACCGCGCTTGGAAACCTGCCTGGCGGTCAGGATGTTTTTGCCAAGCCTGTCGGCCCAGTACGGGGCAAGGGTGCAATGGGCGGAACCGGTGACCGGGTCTTCCGGGATGCCGAACTTGGGGGCGAAGAAGCGGCTGACAAAGTCAACCCCGGTGCCGGGCGCGGTGACGATGACCCCGCGCAAATCGAGTCGACCCAACAGAGCCTGGTCGGGGGTGATGGCACGCACGGCCTCCTCGCTGTCAAAAACGGCCAGGTAATCGTCTGCGGCCAGGACCTCAAGCGGGCGCCGGCCGAGTCCTTGAATCAAGGTCTCGGAAATCCCGCAGGGTGTTGCCGGAGAGGCCGGGAAGTCCATTTCCAGCATCTTCCCTTTCTTTTTCACAAACAGTTCACCACTGCGTGTTTCAAAGATGATTACCTGTTTGGTGTAGCCAAGAATTTCAAACAGAACATGCGCCGTTGCCAGGGTTGCGTGACCGCAGAGATCAACCTCTTTGACCGGGGTGAACCACCTCAGATGGAAGCCATTTGCCGATGGAGCGAAGAATGCGGTCTCAGAGAGGTTGTTTTCCTCGGCAATGGCCTGGAGAAGCGAGTCCTCCGGCCACGATGACACCGGAACCACCGCAGCCGGATTGCCGCTAAATACCTTGTCGGTAAACGCATCTACCTGGTATTGCTTGAGCTTCAATATGACCTCTGGGGAATGTGGAACTCAAAGGGGTGCGCAGGGGGAGGGGAATCCTCTCCCTTTCCCGGCTAAGACTCATCTTATGGAAATATATTCCTTTGGTTCGAGATTTTTTGCCATTGACCAAACAGAAGCCACCATTTCTTTGACGCGAAATACGGCGATGCTCTCTTGCCCGTATTTCGCGTCAATCGGCCTCTGCATAGGTAGGATTCCCACCTTCCGTGATGACCCGCCCGCGCCTGGCCGCTCAATAATCGATGTCACTTTTTCATATCTATCAGGGTGTTGAAAAACTCGTTTTTCGACATCTGATAGATCTCCAGACTATCAGAGATTAGCTGCTATCTGTTGAGCAACATTCCGGGCATGCGCTTGTATTTGTTCGGGAGGCATTTCCTCGATACCGAACAATTCTCGATTGAAATCATAGAGTTGGTCAACGACTATGACTTCCGGAAGCAGTCCTTCAATCACACCACTCATCATCCGTGACGAACAGTTGACAAAACATCCCTCCAGAGCAATGAGCCGGGTGGTATTGCGCACCAAATTGCGTTGGCCGGTGTTCTTGGTAAAAGCTCCTCCCAGGCAAATCCTGGCGGTTTTCTCTTTGGCCAGGGAATAGCATAAAATATTGGCAGCCTGGCGGGCAATCTCCCCCCGCAGGCATGCTCCTTCGCAGCACATAACTGCCACAGGTCTGGTTTTTTGGCGCTCTGCGTAATCCTCACAGAGATAGCAGCTATTTTTTGCCTTCTCGATCCTTGCCACCTCATACCCGTTTACCGCTTCTGTCCCGCCGCTCCCCATCCCTGTCCCACAACAACCCTTTACTACGTCCATAACGCTCCTCCATCACCTGTTAAATTTTCTTCTTCCATTGTACAATTGACTGCTACTGACACCATAGACGGGGAGGGGCCGACAATGGATACACCCACATGAAAATATTCTTTAGCGGCAAGCGTTAAGTTTTACGGTCACACATAAGTTCGTTCCGTTCATCATGATAGAAATTACAATGGTATTCCATGGCTTCCCGCAACTTGGCGCGGGCGCGATGGAGTCTGATTTTGACGGTATCAACGCTCAAACATAAAATTTCGGCAATCTCAGGGTTGGTGAACTCTTCGAATTCACTTAAGAGAAGGACCGTTCGATAATTCTCCGGCAATTGGTCAACAAGGCCACGGATACAATCGTTCATCTCCCTACGGATATATTCGATTTCAGGCATGGCGGTATTAAGGAGGGTATCCGCTACCGTCGTGTCATCGAAAAACAGTTCTACCTTTCTTTGTTTTTCCTGAGAAGAGAGTGTGTGGTCGTAGGCGGTGTTGGTTGCAATGCGATATATCCAGGTGGCCAAAGAACATTCACCACGGAAGCTGTCAAGCGATTGGCCGACCTTTAAGAAAACGGCCTGAGTTAGATCAGGGGCGTTGATGTTGCCAACAAAGTGGCTGAGGTAACGATAAATTTTCGGATAAAATTCCGCATAAATGCTGGTGAAGTTGAGCAAAATACATCTCCTGTCCGCCAATAGCATGGGAGGCATTTTTACCCCCCCATTTTTCTTCTCTTCCTAATTTGAGATCAAACGCAAAAGGAGCACCCGGCGCGGCCCTTGCCGCACCGGGTTGAATGCTTCCGACCCCTCGTCGCATTTTTGCAAATGTACCCTGCAATCCGATGGAGTGTCCAGCGAAAAACACAGCCCGGCGGGCTTCCGCCGGGGGAACAAACCGGGGATGCCCGTAACAGGCACGATCAACCGACCAGGCAGTGCTGGTCCATTTGGAAAACCTCCATCATCACCGCGTGATCGATCATACTCACCCCCTGGGCCAGGGCGTCCACCATGTCCCTCTCTTCCCAGCCCATCTCCTTGAGCCCCTGGATATCCTCCGCAAATCCGACGCCGGGAGCCTTAACCGCCCTGACCACGAAGGCGAGCATCGCGTTTTCCTTTTCTTCGAGCAGCGACTTAGACGGATCGACCTCAATAGTGCGGATATCCTCATCTTCAAGCCCCTGTTTCTTCAGGATATGCCGGTTGAGATCCATGCAGAAGCCGTAACCGAGATTGTGGGCCACCAGGTAGCGGATATGGGCCAGCAGGGCAAAGCTTAAGGTCGGGTGCTGCGAGAAATACTCGATTCTTTTGAGCTGCAAGCCGAAGAGGGCCGGGCTGGCGCTCATCATTTCCAGGGGCTTGGGGATGATGCCGACCCTTTCCAGAAACATGTCGTAGCCTTCCTTGATAATGCCTTCCGCTTTTTCGGGTGAAACAGTGCTGATCAATGCCATGAGTGAGTCTCCTTTTTTTGTGGTGCACAAGGGATCGGCCACCGGGACACCCCCGGCTGGCCATAGTGTTTGTGCTTGAAAAATAGGGGAGACCCCTTTATAAGTAAAATGAATTTAAATAATCAAATCGATAAGCACAGGTAATATTCAGCATGCAACATTTGGAAATCAAGCATCTCAGGATGATCGCCGCCATTGCCGAAACCGGCAACATGACCAAGGCGGCGGCAAGGCTCTTTCTCTCCCAGTCCGCCCTCAGCCAGCAGCTAAAGGATATTGAAGACAAGCTGCAGGCCGCTCTTTTTTTCCGGACCCGGAAGGTCATGCTCCTCACCCCTGTCGGCAGAAAACTTCTGGAATCGGCGAAACAGGTCATCCAGACCCTTGAGGATGCGGAGCTTGAAATCGCCAGGACCGTTTCCGGCGAACAGGGAGAACTCAAAGTCGGCGTCCAGTGCGTCTTCTGCTACAAGTGGCTGCCCGGCGCGGTGCGGGTCTTCCAGAAGAAATTCCCCAACATCGAGTTTGAGATCGGCACCTGCCGCGATCTGGCCGCCGATCTCGCGAGCAAGAAGTTCGACTTCGTCATCACCGCCACAGCCGAGCCGGACGACCAGCATGCCTCTCAGCCGCTTTTTGCCGATCAACTGGTTTGCATCATGTCCGCCGATCATCCCTTGCGCGCCCGCGCCTTTATCCGCTATGAGGATTTCGGCGACTACAATCTGATCTCTCATGCCGAGAAAGGGGCCAGCCGCTTTTATCAGCTACTCCTCAAGCCGAAAGGGATAGAGCCCAAACGGTTCATGCCGGTGGGTCAGCCCCAGGCTATTGTCGAAATGGTGGCCTCGGGCTTCGGGCTCGGGATCATGCCGCGCTGGGCCATCAGCGGCACCCTTGAAACACACAGAATCATTGCCCGGCCCATCGGCAAAGGCGGCCTGCCGGTGACCTGGTACGCCGCTTTTTTAAGAAATAGCCATATTCCGGTATTCCAGCAGGAATTTATCCACATTGTCAGCAAGATGAAGATGGATGCCCAGCCGGGCCTTTTACCTGAAAGGGCCTGAGCACCAGAAGACGAAGGGGACGCTGGTTCTAAGTGAACTTATTAAGTTGTTTTAGAACCAGCGTCCCCATCGTCCCTTGTTAAGTTGTTTTAGAACCAGCGTCCCCATCGTCCCATCGAACCAGCGTCCCCATCGTCCGACACTAACGGTTATCCGCAGACGACGAACCAGCAAATTACCGCAGCAAAATGGTGCTGTCCAGAGCAAAACTACCCTGCGACACAATCCGTGGCGCCGCTGGGCGGAGACATGCGCAACAGTCTCAGCCCAGCAGACAGTCTGGTAGGTTTAAATGAGCGAATGTCCGAAAGTCACTCCCCAGGAGTTCCCCGAAATAGCCGCTCCCTTTTGTATTGACAATAAACCGAGGGTTATGGGATGCTCCTTGAAATTGTTTGGTGGACAGCTTGGAACTTTAAATAGCATAGACGTTCCTCTCCTGTTTCCTGGCCATTACCGGCAGTTAGCGGCAGTTTCTGTCATTATCCGTAAAGGACGAGTTGTCTCGCAACTCGAAACTAAAAATGCACGAACCAAACCCCTTTACCTGTCAGGCAAAGGTTTACGATGACTGGTTTGCCCGGCATCCAGCCCCCTACCAGGCCGAACTGGCCGCGATCCGCACACTTCTGCCCAGCGGCAGCAAAGGCATAGAGATCGGGGTCGGCACCGGCCGTTTCGCCGCGCCGCTTGGGATCGGACTGGGGGTGGAACCGGTCCGGGCAATGGCGAAAATCGCTAAGGCCAGAGGGGTTACGGTAGTTCAGGGGATAGCGGAGACTTTGCCCATGGCGAGCGGCCTTTTCGATTTCGCCCTGATGGCAACCGTTGATTGTTTCCTTGATGACCTGGCTCTCTCTCTTCTGGAGGTATACCGGGTGCTTGGGCCACGGGCCTGCCTGCTCCTCGGTTTTATCGACCGGGAAAGCTGGCTGGGCAAAGAATACCGTCTGGGACAGAAGAAGAGCCGCTTTTACCGGCAGGCCAGGTTCCATTCTCCAACCGATCTGGAAAAGGCCCTGCGAGCAGCAGGCTTCGGGTCCCTTCTTTGGCGGCAGACCCTGCTGCCGGAGCAAGCATTGGCCGGACAGGTGCTTGAAGGTCATGGCCGAGGCGGCTTTGTCGTGGTCCGAGCAGAAAAAGGATGATGCATCAATGACTTATCAGGAATTGCAGGCCGCGCTGAAGGTCTTCGGCCTCGACGAGAGGGCCTCGCTCAAGGAAATCAAGAAACACCACCGCGCGCTGGTCAAGATCCATCACCCTGATCAGGTCAGGCGAGATTCCCGGGACGGGGAGCAAAACGACTCCGAGCAAATCCGGCAAATCAACGAGGCCTATGCGCTCATCCTCGATTATCTGGAATCC
>MGTC01000007.1:967-14088 GCA_001799255.1 Deltaproteobacteria bacterium RIFOXYD12_FULL_55_16 | reverse complement strand
GTAAAAAGAATCGACTGGCAGTACACCACCACGGATGCACGTACCAAACTGAAACGGCTTTATCCGAATTTATGATTGTTACATGGTACTAGCGCCTATCTCGATTGTATTCGAATCCTTCAACTGCTTGGAAAACATCTGAATCCATGGGGGCATAATGTCGTTTTTCCGGCTTTATGCTTCGAAGAATATGTTTCAGCTACGATTCGACAGCTTGAGGTGTTGAATCGTACTTTTCATATTTTGGGGAGGCAAGAAGAGCGGATGCAAAGCCTCAAGATCAGCTTCAATCCGGTCAAAGATGCGGGACACCTCGGCGGCAAATTCATATCCCAACCCAGAACACTAATGATTGTAGCAATCAACAGCATCTGCCATTTCCTGCTGGGCAACTTTTAGGACACGGAGCTTTATCGACTGTTGATCCGTCTCCGCAACTCTGCAACCGTGATCGACAGCAGCTCTACTGTTAGACAGCTCGTTCCCCCGGCGGTAACATCAGGGCATCGTTCAAAACTATTTGCACAGGTGATGCCATTAAAACATCTCCTTCACAGGACACAATAATGTTTCCCCAAAAAGCCGCAAAGCTGGACAGTTACAAGATTACAACAACCGGGCGAGACGGTCGCTTGCCTTGCTCAGGCGATGACCGAGAACATGAATAATCCGCCGCAAGAGTTTCAGGCCAAGAGCGGGCGTCTGCCTGAGCAGCAGATCCATATTTCCTCGGGTGAGGATCAGGAGACTGCTCTTTTCTGTGGCGACAACGGTGGCGTGTCGGCAACCCTCTTCAACAACGGAAACCTCGCCAATCAGACTTCCACGCTCAAGCACGGCCAGCAGGATAAATTTGCCGGGGAATATTGCCGCCATCCTGACCGAGAGCTTACCCTCTACCAGAAACCCCATAAAATTGGCAGGTTCACCGCTTTCCAGCACAAGCTCACCTGGCTGCCATTCCCGGAGATCAAGATAGGTAAACAACTCTTTCCTTTCTTCAGCGGACAAAAAAGAAAATACATCAATCAGCTCTTCAAGCCTGTATCTTCCAAAAAGGATTTCTTTAACAGTATCCATTGATGTTTATTCAACCGCCCCCTTGCCGACCTTCTCTTCAAGCCTGGCAACAAGTCCGGCAAAATTTTCCTTACTCAGGATACTGGCAAACTGGGTACGATAATTATTCACCAGGCTTACGCCCTCAACTTCCACATCATAAACCATCCAGCGGTCATCAATATTTTTCAGCTTGTAATTAACTGGGGTTTCCACATTTTTACGAATCAGATCGCTGTAGACGATGGCCTTGCTCCCTTGCAGGGCAGCCTTCTTAAAGATGGCTTTCTCTCCAGAATATGTTTCTATCTTTGCTATATAGGTATTTTCGAGAAGAGTCTTGAACAGCAAAACAAAGCGATCCTGTTCTTCGGGGGTTCTTCCCTGCCAATGCTTGGCCAGCGCACGCATGGACATTTCTCGATAATCAAACTTTTTTTCAACAACAGCCACCATCCGTTTTTTTCGCTCCAGCCTGCGATTCGGCGCAGCGAGTTTTTCATCCTGTAAAATAGAGATGATTTCATCAACGGTATCCTTTACAAAAATAACAGGATCAATCGCCGCAGCAGGGGAAATCCCCTGAGACAGCACAAAAACCGTGATTATCAGAATAATTACCGAAAAAAACTTCAAATACCCTCTGTTATCGTTTTTCATTTTTTTCCCTGAAAGCATGCAGCGGCACTGATGTTATTGAGCAACGCTGGATTCGACAAATCCAGCGTTACGGAGTTCCTGCTCCTTCTGCGAGGCAAGAATCGCAGTCTATCGCATAGACAAAAGTTTCTCTGTCTCAACCAAGGTTTCAGCCTGCACCAGAAGGTCCTCAACAGGGATCGGTGCGGGGTTCAATCCTGAAGACAACTGCACTGGCTTCTCCTGGGCATATATTTCCTCAGGCCTGTCAAAAGAATAACTATACATTGAATCCTTGCCCACAACCATATCATGGATGTTCTTTTGTCGATACTGACGGTATGCATCACGCAAGGCCACATAGGGGTCAATAGCCAAGGCCTTGAAATCCTCGTAATCCCCCAGCGTAAGGGAGGTGTTGTTCACTTCCTGGCCAGTCTGTACTGCTAACCCTGCGCCTGGGTCAGACCACGCAAGATAAGAAGCTGGACTCAAGAAGAAATCCCCTGTCATCCCAATGGTGTCACGAACATTCGATGGCCCCAGGAAAGGCCAGCAGATATAGAGGCCCTCTCCAACCCCATACACTCCCAGGGTTTGTCCCAGATCTTCATCCTTGGGCAAGAGGCCGAACTCGTTTTTGGCAGGATCGACCAGGCCGATAACACCAACAGTTGAGTTGATGACAAAGCGAGCGGTTTCAATCCCGGTATTGACAACTTTACCCTGAAGAAGATTATTGACAATCCGCACCGGCGCCAGAAGATTCTTCAAAAAACTCCGTACACATATACGCACGTTTTCGGCGACAACCCAAGCATATCCCTTGGATACCGGCTTGAGTACCCAAAAATAAAACTTATCATTAAAATGGAAGAAAACCCGATTGATCGATTCCAGCGGATCAGAAGCCAAGCCAATATCCAGCTCTTCCCCGAAGACAGGATCGTTTTCAGGCGTAACTTCCTGAGCCAGGGCCAGGGTCATTGATCCCAGCCAGATTGCCAGACAACAGAAACATATTCTGCACAGTTGCGGCAAAAAACCATCCGGATTTTTCATGACTGTCCTTTATATCTAAAATTACAACGAGCAGGCTAGTTCTAAAAAAGCAGCCTGCTGTTTACACAGCCAGTTCAGACCTTGCCAAAGATATATTTACTCACCAGCTCTTCAAGATCAACGGCTGATTCTGTTTCTGTAATAAAACCACCATCCGCAAGCAATTCTTCAGAGCCACCCTGGGAAATTTTGATGTATTTATCCCCGATAATTCCCTGAGTTTTTATTGAGGCAATCGCATCATCGCTGATCTTTACCCCGTTATTGATCTGAAGCCACACCTGGGCCTGATCATTTTCACCCAGTAAGATAGTGCTTACCTTCCCCACATTAACCCCGGCTATCTCAACAAGGGCCCCGCGCTTAAGACCGGAAACATTACCAAAGTTAGCTCGCACAGAATAGGTCTTATCTATGGCGAATACGGAAAACTCACCCAATTGCAGGGACATGTAAACAAAGGCCAGGAAACCTGCCAGAACAAAGAGACCAACAATCGCATCAGAATTTATCTTTTTCATACCCTTTCTTCCATCTCCCCGCTTAGATAAATCTTCCCCATAGTATACCGCACAAAGGCCTGGATTTCTGGAATTTTACTCAATTGAATATCTTCAGGACTGGCAAAGGCGCTGAACCTGCCCTGGTTGACCCAAATGACCTGGTCAGCCAGGTTGAAAACTTTAGGGATATCATGGCTGACTATAACTGAGGTATAGTCGAATTTTTTCTGGGTCTCCAGAAAAAGTTTGTAAATTTCCAGAGAGTTCTCAGGATCAAGGCCTGTGGTCGGCTCATCAAAAAGCATTATTTCCGGATGGAGCATTAGGGCTCTGGCAAGCCCTACCCTTTTTCTCATGCCACCACTCAACTGAGCCGGATATTTATCCTCATGCCCGGCAAGGCCAAGCTGCGCCAGGGTAGCAAGCACCTGGCTCCGGATCTCTGCTGCCTTTAATCCTGTCCGTTCTTCAAGGGGGAGAGCCACATTGGCAAAAACAGTCAAGGAGTCAAGCAGCGCTGATCCTTGAAAAAGAACGCCAAATTTTGCCCTGACCTCATTCAGCGCCTTGGCGCGCATCCTGGAGATATCCTGCCCTCCCACCAGAATCTGCCCGGAATCGGGGCGCAGGAGCCCAAGGATGAGCTTCATGGTCACACTCTTTCCCTGGCCACTCGGCCCGGCAATAACCGTGGTCTTGCCGGCATTGATCGTCAGATTCACATGGTCAAGAATGGTTTGCTGACCAAAGGTTTTCACCACATCTTTGAACTGGATCACCGCCTGACTCATAACAGTATCGCCGTAAGCAGGTAATCCCAGACAAGAATCGCAACGGAAGAGAGAACAACAGCCTGCGTGGTGACCTTGCTCACGCCTTCCGCGCCAAAACCGGCTCCTCTGATAACGTGAACAAAGTACCCTCTTCCCGCACACACCCAGACGATCAACAGGGCAAAAACAAAAGATTTTATAATCCCCATGTTTATATCCTGATTCACAACACTTTGCTCCATGCCGGCCCAATACGCTCCGGGATTAACCCCCAGCAAGCCGCAACCGGCCAGATATCCGCCGAAGATGCCAACAACATTAAAGAAAATGGTGAGAATCGGCACCGAGATGAGCGTGGCAAGAAACTTTGGCGTAATGAGATACCGGAAAGGGTCGATGGACATACATTCCAGGGCATCAAGCTGTTCGCTGTTACGCATGATCCCGATTTCGGCGCACATAGCCGAACCAGCGCGCCCGGTAACCATCAGGGCCGTCAGAACCGGGCCCAACTCACGGAGCAAGGACAGGGAAACCGCCGAACCCAGGGCGCCCTCCGAACCAAATTTACGCAAGGTATAATACCCCTGTAAGCCCAGAACCATTCCAGTGAAGCCTGCGACAAAGAATATAACCCAGAAAGAATCAGCACCGATCAGACGAATCTGACGAATCATGGCAGAAAAGCGAAAAGGTCTTTTGAAAACGCCGCCAAGAGCCAAAAACAAAAACGCGCCCATACGACCCAGATCTTCCAGGATCGTCATGGTGTTGCGGCCAATTTTTTCCAGATAAAGAATCATAGGCCCCTCGTGCCTGCGGTAAAGCAATAACACATTCCACAGCAAACCATTATGGCAGACTCCATGCCTGGCCAGTTATTCAGCCTGTCTCAACCTTAAAATTTTAAAGTTACACATGGGACGCAGGCAGTGTCAAGTCTTTGCTCCACACAGGACTGAAACCATGCAACAACAGACCAAATCTGCTTGCTTGCCTTGGGTAAACAAAAAAAGGGATTAGCTGTAATGGCTAATCCCTTTATTTTTTTTATGGCGGAGCGGACGGGGCTCGAACCCGCGACCCCCGGCGTGACAGGCCGGTATTCTAACCAACTGAACTACCACTCCTTTTTATCTTGTGGTGGGCGAAACAGGGATCGAACCTGTGACCCTCGGCTTGTAAGGCCGATGCTCTCCCAGCTGAGCTATTCGCCCCACATGAAGTTTGGCAAGATATACCCTTGCCACCCCTAATACGTCAAGCAAAAAACTTAAACACCGTTAAAAAATGAAAACCTTGGGTAAGGGGGGCAAAGACACCTGCTTAAAGATATCTAATGAGCCACATTGCTTGAAGACAGCACCCCTTCCACGCCAAAGTCGCCAAAAGGAATATCCTTAAAAAGAATCTCCCCCTCCTGGAGTACCAGGGCCTTAGCCAGCACTTCGTCCACATGCTCAACCAGTTCCACCGTGAGCCCTTTAAGTATCTTTGCCGGGATCTCGTTAAGATCAGCTTCATTTTCCCGTGGGATCAAAACATGTTTGATATTCCCCCGTCGCGCAGCAAGAAGTTTTTCGGTAAGACCGCCAATGGGCAGGATCCTGCCCCGCAGGGTGATTTCACCGGTCATAGCGATATCCCGCCGCACCGGAAGTTTAAGCAAGGCAGAAACCAGCGAGGTTGCCATGGTAATTCCGGCGGATGGCCCATCCTTGGGAATGGCCCCTTCCGGCACATGGATATGGATATCAAGTTTCTGGTAAAAATCTGGCAACAGACCAAGCTGCAAGGCCCTGGTTCGCACATAACTCAACGCTGCCCTGGCGGATTCCTGCATGACATCACCCAGCTTTCCGGTCACAGTCAGATTACCCTTCCCTGGCATCAGCGCCGTTTCTATCTGCAGCAACTCGCCGCCCACCTCGGTCCAGGCCAGACCGGTGGTAAGCCCGACCTTATCCCTCTCTTCAGCCAGACCGAAACGATACCTGACTCCGCCCAGATACCTGGCGATGGCCGCATCATTCAGCCGGTAGCGTTTATCCGTTTTTTTCTTTTGCCGATCCCTGGCCACCTTGCGGCAGACCGAGGCAATGCTGCGCTCAAGATTGCGCACCCCTGCCTCCCGGGTATATCTTCGGATAATCTCAAGAATCGCCCCATCGTTGAAGATAATATCCTCTCGCCCGAAGCCGTTTGCCTCCAATTGCTTCGGCACCAGAAAACCCTGAGCGATACTCAGCTTATCCTCTTCCGTATAGCCATTAAGCTTGATTACCTCCATCCGATCCTGGAGCGGGGCAGGAATTGCGTGCAGATTGTTGGCGGTAGTCACAAAAAAAACTCCAGACAGATCATAGTCGAGATCAAGATAATGATCGTTAAAAGCGACATTCTGCTCCGGATCCAGAACCTCCAGCAGGGCGGAAGAAGGATCCCCCCGGAAATCCATGCTCATCTTGTCCACCTCGTCAAGACAGATCACCGGATTTACGACCTTCGCTTTTTGCATGGACTGAATAATCTTCCCAGGCAAGGCCCCGATATAGGTGCGTCGATGGCCGCGAATCTCAGCTTCGTCACGAACCCCGCCAAGAGAGAGGCGAACGAACTTTCGCCCCATGGCGCGGGCCAGAGACTTGCACAGCGAGGTCTTCCCCACGCCAGGCGGGCCAACCAGACAGAGGATTGGCCCCTTAATTTTTGCAACCTGAGCCTGCACAGCAAGATATTCGAGGATTCGCTCCTTGGGTTTTAATAAGCCATGGTGATCCTGGGCCAGAATTTCTTCCGCCGCCTGGATATCGATCTTCTCTTCGGTTTTCTCTTTCCAGGGCAGGCTGAGGATGCAGTCGATATAATTGCGAACTACCGTGGCCTCGGCGGACATGGCCGGCATCATCTTCAGCTTCTTGAATTCCTGCTCCAGCTTGGCGCGAGCCGCCTCGGGGAGGTCTTTCTCCTGTATCGCCTTGCCCAACGCCTCAAGCTCGGCAGAGGCATCCCCAACGCCCCCCATCTCTTTCTGGATAGCGCGAAGTTGCTCTGCCAGGAAGTAATCCTTCTGGGTCTTATCCATTTTTTTCTTCACCCTGGCTCGAATAACCTCCTCAAGCTCGGCGATCTCAATTTCCTTATGGATAAGAACCAATACCTGTTCCAGTCGGGTAACAACCGAAAAAATCTCCAGAACAGCCTGTTTTTCCTGTACGTTCAGGGGCAGATGCGCGGCCAGCACATCGACAAATTTGGCTGGCCTCTCAAGGCGAGCCAATGATTTGACAACCTCAGGAGACACCTTTTTGTTATATTTGACATAGTCCTTCAGACTGGTCTGGATCTCTCGCACATAGGCGGCTGCTTCGAGGCCACCCTCGTCCTCGTCCTCGTCCTCTTCGTCAGCCAGCTGCACCATAAAATAGTCGGAATTGGCCAGGTGTTTTGTGATCCGGCCCCTTCTTTTGCCTTCGACCAGCGCCTTGATCGTGCCATCCGGCAGACGAAGCAACTGCATGACCGTGGCAATGGTTCCCACCGCATGCACGCTTTCTTCGGTCGGGTCATCCTCGGCTGCGTCCTTCTGGGTTACCAGGAAAATCTCGGAGCGCTTGAGCATCGCCTCTTCAAGGGCCTTTATGGACCGTTCCCTGCCAACCACCAAAGGGGCTACCATATAGGGGAAGATCACGATATCCCGCAAAGGCATCATCGGATATGCAATTTCCTGCTTAAAATCAAACTCAGCCATAATATTCAAGGCATCCTTGCTAAAATTAAGAATTGCTTGTCAGTTCAGGCGCTTTTCTTTGTTTCTGCGTCGTTATCGTACAAAATCACCGGATAATCGCCGTTCAGCACCACCTGCTCGCTGATCACGCATTCCCGCACGTTTTCTTTGGAAGGCAGTTCATACATGATCTCAAGCATCGCCTGCTCCATGACCGTTCTCAAGCCACGAGCGCCGGACTTCCTCTTGATCGCCTGCTGGGCGATGGCCTTGAGCGCGCCCTCGGTGAAGCGCAGCCGGATATTGTCAAAGGCAAAAAGACGCTCATACTGCTTGGTCAGCGCGTTCTTTGGTGTCCGCAGAACGCGGATCATATCCTCCTCGTCCAGCTCCTCCATGGTCGCCACCACCGGCAGGCGGCCAACCAGTTCCGGGATCAGACCAAAACGCAGAAGATCTTCCGCCTGCACCTGAGCCAGGATATCTCCCATTGTTTTTTTCGGCTTACCGACGACCTTGGCCCCGAAGCCCATGGACTTGGTGCCGGTTCGCTGCTTGATCACACCGTCAAGGCCAACAAAGGCCCCGCCGCAGATAAAGAGGATATTGGTGGTATCAATCTTGATATATTCCTGTTGTGGATGCTTGCGCCCACCCTTAGGGGGAACACTGGCCACCGTCCCCTCAATGATCTTCAGCAGGGCCTGCTGCACCCCTTCGCCGGAGACATCACGGGTGATGGAAGCGCTGTCTGATTTACGGGCAATCTTGTCGATTTCATCGATATAGATAATGCCGCGACTGGCCCGCTGGATATCGTGATCTGCGGCCTGAAGTAGATTAACCAGAATATTTTCCACATCCTCGCCAACATAGCCAGCTTCAGTCAGGGTTGTAGCATCGGCCATGGCAAAAGGAACATTAAGAATCTTTGCCAGGGTCTGAGCCAGAAGTGTCTTGCCGCAACCTGTCGGGCCAGCCAGCAGAATATTGCTTTTCTGCAATTCAGCCTCGCTGCCGTCACTGCTTTCCTGGGCCTCAATTCGCCGGTAATGATTGTACACCGCAACCGCGAGAACCTTCTTGGCCTTTTCCTGGCCGACCACATATTCGTCAAGATGGGCCTTGATATCATAGGGCTTGAGAATTGAAGCCTCTTGCGGCAATTCCAGCGCCTGCGGCTGATCCTCGGTAACAATCTCATTGCACAGGTCAATGCACTCGTTACAGATATAAACCGTTGGCCCGGCGATCAACTTCCTGACCTCATCCTGACTTTTACCACAAAAGGAACAGGTGACTTCCCTGCCGTTATTATGATCTTTTTTTGCCATGCCCAGTCTCCTCCTCTGGATTCGTCCGCCGCACCAGCACCTTGTCGATTATCCCGTAGGCCTTGGCTTCCTCGGCGCCCATGAAAAAATCCCGATCGGTGTCAACTTGAATCTTCTTGAGCTTTTGCCTGGTATGATGCGCCAGAATAGTGTTAAGGGCCTGCCGCATCCGCAGAATCTCCTTGGCGTGGATATCAATATCGCTGGCCTGGCCCTGGAAGCCTCCCATGGGCTGGTGCAGCATGATCCGGGAGTTCGGCAACGCATACCGTTTTCCTTCGGTACCTGCGGCCAGAAGCACCGCGCCCATGCTGGCAGCCTGCCCCATGCACAGGGTGGCGATATCACACTTCACATAGTGCATTGTATCATAAATGGCCATCCCTGCCGTTACGACTCCACCAGGAGAGTTGATATAAAAGGTGATATCCTTGTCCGGATCATCGGCTTCCAGAAAAAGAATCTGGGCGATGATTATATTGGCTATATCGTCATTAATGGCCGAGCCTAAAAAAATAATCCGCTCTTTCAACAACCGGGAATAGATATCATAGGCCCGCTCCCCGCGGGGACTCTGCTCAACAACCATGGGAACGAGATTCATAAACATTGCTCCTCAAAAAAGTTAGGGGCTGTTAATCAATAAATTGTGCTTTTTCGTTTATTCATTAACAGCCCTTCTCACCCAAAGGGTATAAGTTTCGTTTGCACCCTGAAGGGCATAAAATCCGGCAAGCTGCTCAACTCAGCTTTATGCCGCTCATGTAATTTTTCAGCCAGGGTTATTTGTGAACAACGTCTTCGTTGCTGTCAATCACACCCTGTGCGACAGTCGGCACGATTTTCATTATGGCTGCCTCAAGCAGAAAGCTCAGGATTTTTTCGTTCAGCAGCTCCGCCATGAAAGGCAGCAGATCGTCCCTGCTGGAAAAGTATTTTTTCACTTCGCTGACCGGCATGTTGTACTGTTCCGAGATGCGCTTAAAACCTTGGGCTATGTCTTCGTTTTCCAGTTTGATTCCTTCAATTTCCGCCACCTTCTTCAAAAGGAAATCGCCCTTGACCCGCGCCTGTGCCGCAGGCTTATACTGTTCGATCAGAGCATCTTTGTTGATTCCGGCGGATTCCAGGGTCATCTCCTGCCGCTCCAGGTTGCTTTCCAGCTCCTTGATCATTGCCTCGATTTCATAAGCCACCAGCCGAGGCGGGATCTCAAAGTCATGTTTTTCAACCAGCGTCTTCATCAACCTGTCAATAAGATCGCCTCGCTGGGCCGCATTTTTGCTCTGTAGCTTCTGTTCACAGATGTGAGCCTTGAGCGCCTCCAGACTGGCAAAGTCGCCTATCTCCTTGGCGAATTCGTCATCAAGATCAGCCAGCAGCCGCTCCTTGACATCCTTGACCTTGATCTTAAACTCCACCTTCTTGCCGGCCAGGATCGGATTGGCAAAATTTACCGGAAAATCAGTTTCTTGAGAGCCTTCTTCGTCTTTTCTCAGACCAAGGAGCTTCTCTTCAAACTCCTTTCCATACTGACCAGAGCCAACCTCTATCGAATAATTCTCGCCAACCACCTGTTTGAGGGGATTGCCGTTATGATAGCCCTGAAAATCAATCACTGCCAGATGTCCCCTTTCAATGGCGCGATCTTCAACGCTTTGCAAGGGGGCTCTCTGTTTGCGCAGCGCCTCAAGCTCCAGGGCAACCTCCTCGTCGGTCACCTCAAGCGCGGCCCGTTCAACCTCAAGCCCCTTATACTCAGTCAGTTCGAACTGGGGCCGGACATCCACCTCTGCGATGTAAACAAAGGTGCCGTCTGTGGCAAATTTCTGGGCACGAATATCCGGGTGTACAACCGCATCAATCTTGCTTTGCTCAAGAGCATCAAAATAGGTGCCCTGAATCAACTTTTCCGCCACCTCATATTCAACCTGCTGCCGATAATTTCTTTCCAGCACCTGTCGAGGCACCTTGCCCTTGCGAAAGCCTTTCAGGGAAACTTCAGAATTCAGTTTCCTGTAGGCAGATTCGATCTCCGGGGCAACCTGCGCTTCCGGCAGGGTTACAGTCATCTTTCTGGTAAGCGGACTTACATCTTCGACATTTATCTGCATGCAATACCTTCCTTATCTCAAACATTTTCAACAACACAGCCAGACAGCAAAAAACTTTTTCAAATCGTTTCTCGCTGTCTGGATGAGATGTCTGCCTGTACCCCGGCAATCGAACCGGGGAGCTGTTTTATTGCTGGTGCGAAAGGGGGGAGTCGAACCCCCATACCAAAGGCGCTGGTTCCTAAGACCAGTGCGTCTACCAATTCCGCCACTCTCGCTTGAACAAAGAAAAATAACCAACTTTATGATTACAGTCAAGGACAGCGTGCGATCTTGCCCCGATTTCAGGTGCTGTGCAAATATATTGCCCCCATGTCAAGAAAATAATAAGCTGCTTTTCACCTTGCATAACCCAATATTTCGCCTCGCCCCACTTGACAAGCCGGGATAAAAAGGGTTTAAAAATAAAGCTGAGTTGAGTAGCTTGCCTGCTCAAACGAAACTTATGCCCTCTGGGTGCAAAGCTGAGTTGAGTAGCTTGCCTGCTCAAACGAAACTTATGCCCTCTGGGTGTAAAAAATGAAAAACATTTCATCATCCCGGAACACGGTGCAAATCCGTGGCGGTCCCGCCGCTGTAATCGGGGATGCTGTTCGGCACAGGGAATTTCCCGGTCACTTTCAGAGCCTGCCTCTGGAGGGAAGACCGCTGACCAGCAGACGATCCGAAAGCCAGAAGACCTGATGCTAATGTTTCTGACGTATCTTGCTGTTCGTTCGGGCTTCTAATGGAAACAGAACCCGGAGTGGCTCCTATGGGGTTGCTCCGGGTTTTTTTATACACCCAGATCAATAGATCAATAACAGGAGAACATCATGAAAGCACAAAAACAGATCATTTCGTACCGTCGGCGCTGCAACCTGATCGGCCAGGGAACCGGCCTTTCCCATTATATTCTGCTCACCCCCAATGCTGAGACAACCCCAAAGGACACCGGCAAATAATGACACAGGCACAAAAACAGACAACACCGGCCAAGTTCGCCAACACCGGCCAGGGCCCTATTTTTTCCGTGCTGGAGATCGGCGATCCAGAGCGGGTCGCGGTTGTTGAGGCGGACACGGCCTACTGGGCCCTGGTTGACCGCAGCGAACTGCCCCAAGCCCTGGCTGGCTCCATGATTGAAGACTTCATTTCCCGCGCGCCGGAATTTCATAGGGAAATGACTCACCTGCGCTCGGAACTGAAGCTCTCCGCCGCCTATGTTAATCCCACCGAGCGTTGCAATCTGAATTGCAGCTATTGCTACCTTCCCGAAGAGATGCGCAAAAACGGCATCGACATGGGAGAGGAAAAACTGCTGCTCGCCCTTGACCGGCTGCTGCAGCACTTCCGGCAGATTCTGCCGGAGGGAGTAAAACCGCAGCTCATCTTTCACGGCAGCGAACCCATGGTGGCCAGGGAGGCGGTATTTGCCGCGATTTCACGTTTTAAAGACGACTTTCATTTCGGCATCCAGACCAACGCCACCCTGCTTGACGACACGGCAATCAGTTTTTTAAGAGAGCATCACGTCGGGATCGGCCTGTCCCTGGATGCCCCCACCGCAGAGGTCGCCAACCGCACCAGAAAAAACTGGCAGGGCAACGGCTATTACGACACCGTGGTTGCGGTGATCAAAAAACTCGTTGATTATCCGGCCCTGAATGTCATCACCACCGTAACCCAGGCCAACGTCCACACCCTGACCGAGATGGTGGATTTTTATCACGGACTAGGGGTGCGGGTGGTCATGCTTAATCCGGTGCGCTGCACCCGCCAGGGCGGGCTTGACCTGAAACCGGATAATCACGTTCTGGCCGAGGCTTTCTTCAAGGCGCTGGATCGCTCTTATACCCTTTTTGAACAAACCGGCAGAAAACTGGTCATTGCCAATTTCGCCAATGTTCTGGCCGGGGTTATCG
>MGTC01000007.1:0-888 GCA_001799255.1 Deltaproteobacteria bacterium RIFOXYD12_FULL_55_16 | reverse complement strand
CGGCATGCCCGAGTTTTCCGGCGGCAACATCTTCCGTGATGACCCTGCCGTTATCCTGGCCAGCCAGCCTTTTCAAGAGGTAACAAACAGGAAGGTGGAAAAAATCCTGCCCTGCGCAGGCTGCGCCATCCGGCATTTCTGCGGGGCGCCATGCCCGGCCGAAATTTACAAGGTATCCGGCGACATCAATGCGCCGAGTCCTTATTGCAGCTTTTTTGAGGAGCAGGTGCGCCATGCCTTCCGGATCATCGCCCAACAACGGGAGGAGGCCTATCTCTGGGACAGCTGGCAGAGCGAAACGGAAATGTCCTACTGCTGGAAGTAACTTTTCCCCTGCAAATCAGCCGGGGCTTTTCTCCCCGGCTGATTTTTTCTCGAAACCCTTCCTGTCCCTGCCAAACTCGATTACAATATCGTAACAGACATACCCAGGACATCGTACATATAAACACCTGAGGAGGATGCCATGAAAGTCGTCGCTTTTAACGGGAGCGCCCGCAAGGGGGGAAATACCGCGATATTGTTGAATACCGCCTTGACAGAGCTGTCTCAGCAGGGGATCGACACAGAGCTGGTGGAGTTATCCGGCCAGCCAGTCTCCGGCTGCATCGCCTGCTATCAATGCTTCAAGAACAAAGACCGCCGCTGCGCTGTGGAAAAGGACATCATCAACGACTGTCTGGCTAAGATGATCGCGGCAGATGGCATTCTTCTTGGTTCCCCCACCTACTTCGCCGATGTCTCCGCAGGGATGAAGGCCCTGATCGAACGGTGCGGCATGGTTTCTAGGGCCAACGGCGATCTGTTCAAACGCAAGGCCGGAGCCGGAGTGGTCGCGGTCAGACGGGCCGGGGCCTATCAGGTATTCAACTCCCTCAACGCCTTTTT
>MGTC01000006.1:4366-18094 GCA_001799255.1 Deltaproteobacteria bacterium RIFOXYD12_FULL_55_16 | reverse complement strand
GCTTTTTTTGCTACCAATGGTACCGGCAGCGCGGCCATCAACGGCACCGGAAATGAACTTAACAATATGATTTATGGCAACAGCGGCAACAACGCGCTGGATGGCGGCCTGGGCAACGATTATCTTTCCGGCGGTGCCGGCAACGACACCCTTAACGGCCAGGGCGGTGCCGATACCATGATTGGTGGCGCTGGCAACGACAGCTACTTTGTCGACAACGTCAGCGATATCGTCACCGAGAATGTTAACGAAGGCACCGACAGCGTTACCAGCTCCATCAACTACACACTTGGCGCCAATGTCGAGAACCTGACTGTGACCGGGGTGGAGTCTTATCGGCAGATCACGGTGTATGATTACAATTCTCCGATTTATGACTGGTATTATGATGATAACAGGGAGGAAGATGTCTATGGCATAGCTGGATATTCCAGCTATGTTCAAACAATTATTTCTACTGCCAATGGCACCGGCAACGGATTGAACAACGTTATAACCGGCAGCGACGCAAAGAATACGCTAATTGGCGGGGCCGGCAATGATATTCTGACCGGTGGCGGGGGTAGCGATACCCTGGACGGCGGCACGGGCAACGACACCTGCCGTTTCAGCCTTGGCGACGGCGCCGACACCATCAACAATTCCGACACCACCGGCTTCGACACCGTGGCCTTCGGCGCAGGCATTGGCCGGACTGGCGTAGCCCTGTTCCGCAACGGCAACAACCTGGAGGTCGGCTACAGTGGCGCCGACAAGGTGAGCGTCGGTAATTTCTTCTCCAGCGCTGGTTATCAGGTGGATAAAGTCGAACTTGTCGACGGCTCTTATCTTGCCGCTGCCGATATCAATCGGATCATCCAGGATATGGCCGCCTATGCGGTGAATGAAGGGCTTGCCCTGACCTCGGTTGATAATGTCCGCAACAACGAGCATTTGATGAGCATCGTTGCAAATTCCTGGCACGCATAGGGTTTGCTGGTTGAAAAAACATGGCCTGGGGGGGGGTCCTCCTCAGGCCATATTCATGAGCCCTGGATTCTAAAAGCTGAGTTGAGCAGCTTGCCGGATTTTATGCCCTTCAGGGTGCAAACGAAACTTATACCCTCTGGGTGCAAGGATAAAATTACATGATGAAAGGTTGTTTACGGGTTGTTGGCTTCCTTCTTTTTGCCTTTCTCTTCCCCTGCCATGGGCAGGCCCAGGAGTTGCGTTTTGCCGAGATCCTGGAACAGGCTCTTGTTCAGTCTTATGATCTCAAGATCGGCGGTCTGGAAGTGGAGATCGGCGAGCAGCGGCTGGCCGAGGCCCGGGCCATGTATCTGCCTACTCTCTCCTTAAGCTTTACCAACGAGTATCTGCACGATCTGAGCAAGGGCGCGGCTGGTACAGTGTCGGTGGGGGAGACGATCATCTCCGGCAACGAATCTACTTACCAGCACTCGGTTTCCCTGTCTGCCCAGTATCTGCTCTATGATTTCGGGGCCCGACCGCTCAAGTATCAAAACAGCCAACGCAACGTTGTTCTGGCGCAGCATGCCGCAGCGCAACGCCTGATCGATCTCAAGATAGAGGTTCTTTCTCTGTATGGGGCAGGTCTTAAGCTCCATAAAAAAATCGAGATCTGGTCTGCAATGCTAGGTCAGCGCAAAGAGGTGTATCAGTTTACCCAGCGTCTGGTGGCAGCAGGCAACAAGGGCAAGCTTGAACAGGGCAATGCCGCGATTGCCCTGGCGGAAGCCCTGCAAAATTGTGAGTCCCTTCGTTTGGAAATGGCCGGGGTTCTGGAAAAGCTTACCTATTATACGGGCAAAAACTACCAGATGGCCCAGGTGCGGTTTAGCGATTTTCCCGAGAAAACCGGGACGACTGTAGTGGCTGAGGTCTTAAATCTGCCGGAGATCAAGGCCTATGACGTGGCAATCGAACAAAAAAAGGCGGAATACGACATCGCCCTGCGCCAGTGGCTGCCCACCCTTAGCCTCTATTCTGCCTATCGCATGTATGGCGCTGATCCGGTGAGTTTTTCCGGCTCGTTTGAAAATCTGGAAGAGAAAAATGCCACCATCGGCATTGTCTTGAACCTGAATCTGTTCAACGGCTTTGCTGATCAGGCAAAGGCGGGAAGGCTGCAAAAGGAGCTGCTCAAGCTTCAGGTCGAAAAAGCGAAAAAGGTGGCGGAAGATGAGCAGAAAGTGCGGACCCTGGCGCAACTGAATATCTTATCTGAACAGGGGTTGGAAGATTGGCGTGCTTATCGTGTTGCCCTGAACGAACAGGGCGACATGGGTGAACGCCTGGCCGAACAGCAGATTCTCGACCGGATCAGCCGGTTGCAGCAAAAGGGCGCGCAGCTGGAAAAACAACTAACCCTGGAGCTGGCTGGCGTTGAACGCTGTCTGAGCGCCTTGCAGTTACAGATTCTGGCCGAGGGGGCCTCTTGATGATGAACACCGCACTCATAGCGCTTGAAATAGTTGCCCGCTTAAACCAGGTTGATCTTGATACTCGGGCGGTCAGCCGGGAATTTGGGATCACCGACGCCGAACTGAGGCCGGAAGAGGTTTTGCGCATCGCCAAAAAATACGGCTTTCGGGCGAAAAAGAAACAACTGGCCATGGCACAGCTGGCCGACAAATATCCCCTGCCGGCCATCATGCTCTGTAAGGACGGAGGCTACGCCGTACTCTTGAAAGTGGCCCTGGCAGAGGGCAAGGCCTTGCTGGTGCTGCCGGCTGAAAAAAAGGCGGTCGAGAAATCGTTTGCCGAGCTGGAGGAAATCGGCTCCGGCAACTGGATTATTGTAAAACACCGGCTTCTTTCCTCTCAGGCTGCCTTTGGCTTCAAGTGGTTTCTGGCGGAGGTCGCCAAGTACCAACGAATCATCGGCGAGGTATTGCTGGGCTCCTTTGTGGTGCAGCTTTTTGGCCTGATAACCCCGCTTTTTACCCAGGTGATCCTGGACAAGGTTATCGTTCACCGCAGTATGACCACGCTGGATGTGCTGGCTGTCGCCTTTTTGGCGGTAACTATTTTTGAACTGCTGCTCAATATCTCCCGAAATTATATCTTCGTGCATACTGCAAGCAAGCTTGATGCCAAGTTGGGCGCCAAGCTGTTTCGGCATCTGTTGGCCCTGCCCCTGATGTATTTCGAGGCCCGCAAGGTGGGCAATATCGCGGCCCGGGTTCGGGAACTCGACACCATCCGCGAGTTTATCACCAACAAGGCGGTCTCGGTTTTGATCGATCTTTTTTTCTCCCTGGTTTTCGTAGCGGTGATGCTGCTTTACAGCGTCACGCTCACCTTGGTTGTTTTGGGTTTTGTCGCGGTGATCGGTGTCATCTACGTCACAATCACCCCGGAACTCAGGCGGCGGCTTGAGGAGAAATTTCAGATGGCAGCCTCGTCCAACTCTTATCTGGTCGAATCGATCACCGGCATGCAGACCGTGAAATCCCTGGCGATTGAAGGCTCCATGCAAAAGAGGTGGGAGGATCATCTGGGCAACTATGTGCAGGCCAGTTTTCGGCTTGCCACCATGGGCAATATCTCCGGCTCCATCGCTGGCAGCCTTCAAAAGCTGATGACTATTGCCATCCTGTTTCTCGGGGTAAAAGCGGTGCTCAGTAACGAGATGACCATCGGCCAGCTCATCGCCTTTCAGATGTTTGCCGGCCAGTTCTCCGGCCCGATCCTGCGTCTGGTGAATCTGTGGAACGAATTTCAGCAGGCCCTGCTTTCGGTGGATCGGCTGGGGGATATCCTGAACCATCCGGTAGAGGTTTCTTCCGACAAGGCGATCACCCTGCCGCAGCTTGTGGGGCAGATCAAGTTTGACCAGGTTTCCTTTGCCTATAGCGCCAATGCCCCGCTCGTGGTCAATCAGGCAAGTTTTACGGTGAATCCGGGCATGAGTGTGGGGATCGTTGGCCGGAGCGGCAGCGGCAAATCCACGGTGGCCAAGCTCCTGCAACGGTTGTATCTGGCCCATAACGGTGCCATCTATATCGACGAGGTGGACATCCGCCACCTGAACCCTGTGTGGCTGCGTTACAATATCGGAGTGGTGCTTCAGGAAAATTATCTGTTCAGCGGCACTATTCGGGAAAACATCGCCCTGCCCAAGCCCGATGCCCCGATGGAGCTGATCATCCAGGCAGCCCGGATGGCTGGCGCGCATGAGTTTATCTCCCAGCTCCCGGAAGGCTATGACACCATGGTGGGCGAACGCGGCTCCACCCTGTCCGGCGGCCAGAAACAGCGGGTCGCCATAGCCAGGGCCCTGATTACCAGCCCCCGGATTTTGATCTTTGACGAGGCGACCTCGGCCCTTGATTACCAGTCGGAACGGATCATCAACCAGAATCTCGCCCTGATCAAGAAAGGGCGCACTACCATTATCATTGCCCACCGCCTCTCAACCATCAAAGACTGCGATCTGATTATCGCTATGGATGGCGGGGCCATTGTGGAGATGGGCACCCATGAACAGCTCCTGCAAAAGCAGGGATATTATCATCAGCTCAACGCCTTACAGGGATAAAATATGTTTCGACGTAATAAAGACGATAGTCATGAGTTCAAGCCGCTGCTGGCCGAGATAGAAGATGAGCCCTTAAACCCCTTGGGGCGGACAATTTTCTGGGTCATTGTCAGCGTGATCATTTTTCTTGTTGGCTGGACGTATTTTGGCAAGGTGGATGTTGTTGTTTCCGCCCGAGGCAAGGTTATCCCGGTGGGGGAAATCAAGATCTTGCAGCCGCTCACCACCGGGGTGGTGAGCAAGATATTGGTTAAAGAGGGAGATTTTGTAAAAAAAGATCAGGTGCTGATGGAGATTGATCCCTCAAGTACAGAGCCTGAGCTTGCCTCCATGCAGGAGGATGCCAGGCAGTTGGAGCTTGAACTGCTTCGTTTGGAGGCAATTCGCAAGCATAAACCTTTTTGGCCACAACCGGGGCGCTATGGCGCAGGGCTTGTCGCGGTTCAGCAACAACTCCATGCCTCGACCACGGCCCGGATCCAGCAACAGCTACAGGCCAAAGAGGAAGAGCTGCAACAGGTCAACGAGCAGCTGGCTGCAGCAGAGGCCGACCACAAAAGGGTTCAAGACCTGCTGGCTATTGCCAGGGATAGATTTGTCAGGCTTGAACCGGTGCGTGATCTTGTGAGCCGGGATCAGTATGCCCAGGCGGAAAGTGAATTTAAAAGCTACAGCGGCAATCTCGTCTCCGCAGAGCATAAAGGCCGGGAATTACGCGCTGCCGCCAAGCGGGTGCGCAGTGAGCTGCGGGTGATCGTTGAGAGTGAGCGCGACAAAAACCTGGCCGAGAGCGCCGAAAAGCAAAACAAACTCAATTATCTTCAGGCCAATATCGAAAAGGCGACCTACGTCAATGCCAAGCAACAGTTGGTCGCGCCGGTGGACGGCTTCATCAACAAACTGCTGATCCATACCGTAGGTGGCGTGGTGAGCCCGGCAGAAAAACTCATCGCCCTGGTTCCGGCCGGATCGCCGCTGATCATCAGCGCCCTGGTGGAGAATAAGGATATCGGCTTCATTGCCCAGGGCATGGAGGCCAGCGTCAAGGTGGATACCTTCAATTTCCAGAAGTATGGCCTCATTGACGGCCAGGTGAGCCATGTGGCCAGCGACAGCATAGAAAACAAGGAACAGGGCCTGGTTTACGAGGTGTACGTGCAGCCGAAAAAACCCTCGCTGATGGTGGAAGGCGTACTCACCCCGATAACTACCGGCATGAGCGTGACCGCAGAGATCAAGGTCGGGAAACGGCGGATCATTGAATTTTTCATCTATCCGCTGATTAAATACCTGGATGAAGGGATAAGCGTGCGGTGAGGCGCAGCATAAAAAAGCCGTTCAGGGGATAACCCCGAACGGCTTTTTGCTGGTTTATGCGGTAAATTTTAGCCGATAACTGCGATATCCACCGAGGGGCGCAGGGCGGCGCAGGCGGCCAGGACGCCGTGGATCTGGTGATTTTTAAAGGCCTCGATCAGGTTGGCGTCCGCCGGTTTTCCGGCATCATAGGCCACCAGGGCCTGCTGGCTCAGGTTGTAATCAAAACGCGGCGCCCATTTGCGGGAGCCGAGCCGGGCGGTGGTTGAGCAGTTGTCAACCATGAAGGCTACGCCCCGGTAATGCATGTAGGGGTTCAGCGAATCAACCGCCTCGATGACCGATTCGTTGGCAACCTCGCTTAAGCAGTGGCCCTTTTCGATCAGGAGGTCGATCTGGGCCATCATGGTGGCGCAGTAGATTCCGGCGGTGAAGGGGTTGATCGTGATTTCACCCTTGCGTTCGGCGCGAACCTTCTCGCCGACCTGCCACATGCGGGTGCCGTCGATGGTACCCATGGGAAAACGTTTGTGCCGCCGACCGGCCATGACCACGCTGCGGATCTCGTTGCAGCTTGAAACCTCGTCGTACATCTCCAGCAGGATGTCAAAGGCCGGGCCATGGGCATGGGAATAGATCTTTTCAAAAATCTTTTTGCCTTCGGCGTCCAACTGGTCGTAGACCGCCTTGATGCCGTGGTGAGAGATGGTTTTGCTGATCGGGCCGGTGATGTTTTCAACGGAGTCGATGAAGGCCTGCTCTTCGCTCTTGCCCTGTTCCATAACATAGCGGCGGTAGAGGGCTTCAACAATTCCATGCACCGCGCCGAGCAGGATGCCGCGTTCGCCGAAGATGTCGCTGCGGAACTCGGAGCCCATGGTGGTTTTGAAGATATAGGGAGCGCCAACAGCCACGGCCCAGCCAAGGGCGTGTTCCGTGGCCTTGCCGTCAAGGTCCTGTTCCACGGCAAAGCTTGAGTTAATGCCTGCGCCGTTGACCGTTTTGCCCTGTTCGTACAGGCGACGAACCGAAGGCCCCATGCCCTTGGGGCAGACGGCGACCACATTGACATTCTTGGGGAAGTATTTGCCGATGCTTTCCAGATAGCCAAGCAGGAAGCCGTGGGAAAGTCCCAGGGTGGCGCCGCTCTGGAGATTGTCGAAGATCTGCTGGTAATTCTCGGCCTGGGCCGCATCGGAGATCAGGACGACAACCATTTCTGATTCCCGGATAACCTGATACATCTCGCCTAAGGTGCCGTTCTCCTCGGTAAAACCAGCCGCTCTGGCCTTGGTCATGGAGGAAGAACCCTCACGCAGGCCGACCTTTACCCTGATCTCGGTGCCAACCAGGGAATCCCGCAGGTTCTGGGCCTGGGCCGGGCCCTGGGAGCCCCAGCCGATGACGCCGATCTGTTTGATCCCGGCAAAGGCCTTGGGCAGCAGGTTGAATTTGTCGCGGCCACCCCGGACGATCATCTCCTTGGTGTTGGCAAGTTTTAAAATCTCAGTGGGGAACACATTGCTGGTAAAGGTAAGATCCATCTATAATTCCTCCGAAGGCAAAGGGGTGAAAAGCAAAATAAGCCGAATAATCTACCCGATAAATTATCTCCAGTAAACTGGTAATGTGTATTTTTTGCGATTGCCCGGCTGAAAAATCCGACCAGGACTGTCGGCAAGGCTTTTATGCTTTCCCTGGCAAGATAGCGGGATTCCTATTGCCTGAAGGCGCCGCCTCTTGGTATAAACAATCAATTGTATTTTTTCTGATATTTTTCATCTATAAATACTGGCCAGGCTATGGTACAGGCGCCAGACAATTTCAGGAGCAGCCCCATGGCAGCACGAAAAGCGCGTCAAAACGAGGTTAAACGCAAGACCAGGGAAACCGACATTGCCCTCTCTTTCACCATCGACGGCACGGGCCAGGCCAAGTGCGCCTCGGGCGTGCCCTTTATGGATCACATGCTCACCCTCTTTGCCGTGCATGGTTTTTTTGATCTTGTCATCCGCGCTTCCGGAGATACGGAGGTTGACGCGCATCACACGGTTGAGGATTTGGGGATCTGTCTGGGGCAGGCTTTAAAAAAATCCCTGGGTGATTTTGGCGGCATCAGGCGCTATGGCTTCAGCGCTCTGCCCATGGATGAGACCCTGGTCCGGGTAACGCTGGATTGCTCCAACCGGCCGCACCTCCATTATGGCGTCCCCTTTCTTGAGCAGAAGGTCGGCGACTTCGACACTCAGCTGGCCAAAGAATTTCTTCGCGCCTTTGCCCTGCATGGCGGCCTGACCCTGCATGTGGAAATGGTCCATGGTGAGAATACCCATCATATTATAGAGGCAATCTTCAAGGCCCTGGGGCGGGCACTTGACGAGGCAACCACCATGGATCCTCGCGCCCAGGGCCCGGTATCTTCCAAAGGGTCTTTATAATTTTTCATATTGGAGACATCATCGTGACACTCTGTAAACCCTATGCCATCTTTCTCGCGGGCCTGAGTCTGCTTATCCTGCTTTCCGGCTGTGCGCGCACCACCACCCAAAGTCAGCCTGAAGATTTGCCCCCGGTCAAGACGATCATTGTCCTGCCGGTGGAAATCGGCAGGGATAGTCAGAGCAGTCGTTCCCCCAAAGAAACGCAACAGCTTGAGAAGGGGCAGGTACTCCTTGACAACATGCTGGCGGAATATTTTTCCGGTAGAAAAGATATCGCCCTTCTCACTCCAGATCAACGCGATGCCCTTGAGAAAGAAATGATCCGCTGCCGGACGAATGCGGTCGTTACCATCTGCCGAACCAAGATTGCCGACGCGGTACTTCTCTGCACCGTGCAACGCTTTATCGAGCGGGAGGGGAACGAGTATTCCATTGTCAGCCCGGCCTCTGTCGCCTTTGACTATAAACTGATCCAGGCGGAAACCGGGCAGATCTTGTGTTCTGGCGCTTTCAACGAGACGCAACAAGGCCTGCTTGCCGATATATTTCAGTTTTTCAAGAAAGCCCAGCGGGGCGTTAAATGGCTCAGCGCTGAGGAGCTTGCCCGGGAAGGCTTCCAGCAGAAAATAGCCGACTGTCTTTATCTGAGAAAGTAGTCCCGTCCGTGTGCGCCATTCCAAAACAGCTCAATCACCTGGTTGGCCGGGCCATGCATCTTTACCGGATGCTGGCCGATGGCGACCGGGTGATGATCGCGGTGTCCGGAGGCATCGACAGTCTGGTGCTCTCCTGGCTTCTGAAGGAATGGCGTCGCAAGGCCCCCATTCGCTATGAGCTGCTGGCCGTGCATCTTGATATGGGGTTTGGCGGGGTTGAATATGAGCTGGTCAGGGAACAACTCTGCCGCCTGGATCTGCCCATGCTGCTGGAGCGGACTGATTTCGGCCATAAGGCGCTTGTCGCCGAAGAAGGCAAGAGCGGCTGCTATCATTGCGCCCGGCAGCGGCGCAATCGGCTCTTTGCCCTGGCCAAAGAACAGCACTGCAACAAACTTGCCTTTGGCCACCATCAGGAAGATATTATCGAAACATTTTTTCTCAATCTGTTCTACGGCGGCAATCTTAGCGCCATGGCGCCAAGGCAGGAGTTGTTCGGCGGCGGGCTGACCCTTATCCGCCCCCTGGCCATGGTGGAAAAAAAACTTATTATCGAACTGGGCCAAGGCCTGGGCATTACCCCGGTGGCCAACCCCTGTCCTCTGGCCGCGAAATCCCGCAGGGAAGAGATCCGAACCTGGCTTGCGCCTCTGTACGAAAAGAACCCGGCCCTCAAGTCCACCATCTTTGCCAGCCTTGGCAATGTAAGAACCGACTATCTGCTCAACCCCCTGCCAACTATTTAGTCCCCAGACGCCTCTCCCCCTGTCAGGCCAGACTGAGCCGTTTTCTTGCTATCTTGCCGGAAATACATGGCTTTTTCGCCTTGGTTTGTGTTTGACATCCATTTTGCAATTCTATATCATGATCGAAACAAAGATGATGGACTCGCAAAGATGGGAAGGTCAGGCAAGCAAGGCCTTGTTATCTTGCAGATCCCTGCGGTGTTATGGCGTATCACTTAACGGTTGTTTCTGGGGAGGAAAGCCATGGTGAAAGTTATCCTTTCAGTGTTGTGCGGGTGTTTGTGCTGGGTTGCCGTTGCTTCTGCCGCAGTGAATATCAACACTGCCACGGTGCAGGAGATCTCCAGCCTGCATGGGATTGGCCCGGCTAAAGCGCAGGCCATTGTTGACTACCGGCAAAAAAATGGCCCCTTCAAATCAGCAAAAGACCTGGACAAGGTAAAGGGAATCGGCCCTATGATTCTGAAAAAACTGGGCGGCAGGATAACGGTGGCAAGGTGATTTGCCCGCAAGACCTGCCGTGTCTCCCAGTGAGTGAAAAAGGAAGAAAAAGGCTTTACTTTTCTCCTATCCGTTGAGCAATCTGGCCATGTCCTTGGCAAAGTAGGTGATGATGATATCAGCTCCTGCCCGCCTGAGACTGAGCAGACTCTCATGCATGACCTTTTCCCCGTCGATCCAGCCATTGGCTGCGGCGGCTTTGATCATGGCGTACTCCCCGCTCACATGGTAGGCGGCGATGGGCAGGTCGAACTCGTCTCGTAACCGGCTGATCACATCCAGGTAGGCCATGGCCGGCTTGACCATCAGGATGTCCGCTCCCTCTCCCACGTCCAGGGTCGCCTCCCGCAGCGCTTCCCGAATATTGGCCGGATCCATTTGATAGGCCTTGCGGTCGCCGTGTTGGGGGGCGCAGGCTGCCGCATCCCGGAAAGGCCCGTAAAACGCGGAGGCGTATTTTACGGCATAGGACATGATCGGCAGCATGGGGAAGTTGTTCTCATCCAGAATCCCCCGGATCTCGGCCACCCGGCCATCCATCATATCCGAAGGCGCCACCATGTCGGCCCCGGCCTGGGCATGGGAGAGGGCGGTTTGGGCAAGCACCTCCAGGGTGGCGTCATTGTCCACGACCTCATTGATCAAGATTCCGCAATGGCCATGGCTGGTGTATTCGCACAGGCAGACATCGGTGCAGACTGTGAGTTTCGGGGCCTTGTTCTTCAACTCTTTGATGGCCCGCTGGATGATGCCGTCTTTGGCATGCGCGCCTGAGCCCTTTGAATCCTTCTTGTCTGGCAGGCCGAAGAGGATGACGGAGTTCACGCCCAGCCCCAGGCATTCAGTGGCTTCTTTGGCCAGCTGATCCACGGAGATCCTGAACACCCCCGGCATGGACGGCACCTCTTCCCTGACCCCTTTGCCGGGCATGACAAAAAGCGGATAGACAAGATGATCTGGAGAAATGCTGGTTTCCCGGATAAGCGCCCGGAAGGTTTCGTTTTGTCTGAGCCTGCGGGCCCGGTATTCAGGGAAAATCATGATCTGTTCGCTCCTTTTTTGGCTGAGGAAAGGGTTCCTTCTTAAGAGAAACATAAAAAGACACACCACGAAGGGCACAGAGAACACGAAGAAAATCTTTCTATAGTTTTAGACTTCGCGATCTTCGTGATCTTCGTGGTAATAAATATTTTTTGTTACATAGAAGGAACCCCGTATTTGGGGGTTCCTTGCCATCATTCTTCGTCCAGCGACAGGGCTTTCATCTTCCTGTGCAGGTGACTGCGTTCCAGGCCTATTTGTTCTGCGGTTTGGGAAATATTCCCTTCATTGCCAGCTAGACGGGCCTTTAAGAAATCCCGTTCAAAAATCTTCTTGGCCTCTTTGTAGCTCAAGGTGGGGGATAGCGCAGCCATCCCGGTGGACGAGGGCGCGACTTCCCCCGGAACAAGGCCGAGCAGCTGCCCGACTTTTGCCGCATCAACGGTTTTGGCCGGACAGATGATCATGACCCGCTCGACAAAGTTGCGCAGCTCGCGGACATTCCCCGGCCAGCCATGCTGCATCATGAGTTGCAGCGCCTCCGGGCGGAAATCTTTTTTCCCCAGGCCTTTTTTCGCGTTTTCCGCCACGAAATCAGCGACCAGCAGCGGGATATCGTCAAGGCGTTCCCGAAGCGGCGGCACCTGAATGGGCACCACGTTGAGCCGGTAATAGAGATCAGCCCGGAAGGCGCCTTTTTCGATCTCCTGTTCGAGATCCTTGTTGGTGGCGGCCAGAACCCGGACTTCGACCTGAATGGTTTTCGAGCCGCCCACCCGTTCGAATTTCTGTTCCTGCAGGATGCGCAGCACCTTGGCCTGGGTTTTGAGGCTCATGTCGCCGATTTCATCCAGAAAAAGTATGCCGCCATCCGCCTGGTCGAATTTGCCCCGCCTACTGGCGGTAGCCCCGGTGAATGAGCCTTTTTCATGCCCGAACAGCTCGGACTCGATCAGCTCTTCCGGAATGGCGGCGCAGTTTAACTCGATCATCGGTTTGACCGCGTTTCTGGACAGGCTGTGAATGCTCTGCGCCACCAGCTCCTTACCGGTGCCATGTTCCCCCCGGATCAGAACCCAGGCCTCGGTGGGCGCTACCAGGGTCACCAGCTGTTTCAGCTCCACCATGGCCGGGGAGCTGCCGGTGAGCCGACTGGCCTGCTGGCTCTGCTGACGTAGAATCAGGTTTTCTTTTTTGAGCCGGGCAAGATCCAGGGCGTTGTTGATGGCAAGAATGATCTTGTCATAGGACGGAGGCTTTTCGATAAAATCATAGGCCCCCATTCTGGTGGCCTGCACTGCGGTTTCGATGGTGCCGTGTCCGGAAATCATGATTACCGGCAATTCAGCCTGGGACTCCCTGATTTGTTTCAGCACCTCCAGGCCGTCCAGCCCCGGCATCCAGATATCGAGCAGAACCAGATCAATCGGCTCCTCTTCCAGCAGGGCAAGCCCCTGTGGCCCATCCTCGGCGGAAAGCGTCTGGAACCCCTCGTCGGACAGGATGCCGGACAGGGATTCACGGATACTCGCTTCATCGTCAATTATCAGGATTGTTTTTGCCATCGCCGCCGTTATAGTGCTGAGTGCTTAGTGCTGAGTGAAAAAAATAGTTTTTGCTATCGCTGTTTTTCTGCCGCCGCTATTGATGGGAATCTGCTTGCCGCCAGCCAATATACCATGATCTGCCGGACAGACGACACGGTTTTCTGTAACCGTTCAGCAGCACCGCATCTGCTTTGTCATCGGCCTGCCCGCATACCATATGTATAGCGGACAGACCTCTTTGTCGGCACTGCTGCCGACGATTGACACGCTGCATCTGCAGCACTGCTGAACGGTTACATTTCAGAGGTTGAGCCACGTTTTTCAGTTTCTGGTGAACGCTTACGCTTTTCTAACTGTTGCCCAGGGGAAGCTCGACAATAAACCGGGCGCCTTGAGGCAGGTTGTCCTTGACCCTGATATAACCGTGATGATCCGCCACCACTGTGCTGGCAATGGCCAGCCCCAGGCCGGTACCGGTCTTCTTTCTTGAAAAATAAGGCTCGAAGAGACGCGGCTTGTCCTTGTCGCTGACCCCGGAGCCATTGTCGCGCACCTCAAGTCGGATCACCTTGCGCTTTTTCTCCCAGGCAAGAACTATCTCGATCACTCCGGCCTCGGCGGTAGCGGCCACGGCGTTGTTGAGCAGGTTGATGAGTACCCGCTTCATCTGCTTGCCATCAAAGGAAAACTGTGGCAGCGGCCCCTCCAGCAGCAGGCGAAACTGCTTGTCTTTATGGGCCTCCTGGTAGAGAATGAACACCTCGTTGGCCATTTCGGCCAGATTGCCCATGGCCTTGTTTATTGCAGGCATCCGGGCAAAATTGGAAAATTCGCTGACCAGTTTTTTCAGCTCGTCAACCTGATTGACAATGGTTTTGGTGCAGATATCAAAAACCTCCTGGTCTCCGCTTAACCGGTCAAGGTATCTCTTGCGGA
>MGTC01000006.1:0-4347 GCA_001799255.1 Deltaproteobacteria bacterium RIFOXYD12_FULL_55_16 | reverse complement strand
GATTGGGGTCAGGGGGTTTTTCACCTCATGGGCAATCCGCCGGGCCACTTCGCGCCAGGCCGCCATCCGCTGCGCCTTTTCCAGTTCGGTGAGATTATCAAACACCAGAACCACGCCAAGGGGTTGATTATTCTCATCTTCCAGCCGGGTTACATTTACCCGCAGGGAAAAGGTTTCCTCGCCCACCGTGAGGCGCAGCGGCCTTTCCAGGGAAGGCTTGCCGCTGCGGGAGAGCTCGGCAAGAAAACCCTCCAGTACCGCCCGGTGTTCCGGCCTGAGAACCGCGCGGAATTCCTGACCTAAAAAGGCCAGGCGGTTAATGCGCAGCAGCTCCTCGGCAAAGCGGTTGATTGTGGTAATCCGGCCCTGTTCATCCAAAGAGATAACCCCGGCTGCCACATTCTGCAGGACAATCTCCATGTAACGCCGCCTGGTCTCGGCATCGAGATTGCCCTGAGACAAGGCGGTATTTGCCTCTTCCAGCTGTTTCTTGCTGGCGGAAAGATCGCTGGTCATCCGGTTGAAGGAATCAACCAGGGTTCCCATCTCGTCGCCTGAGGTCTTTTCCAGCACGAAATCCAGCTCCCCCTCTGCCACCCGCCGCGTGGCTTCAGCCAGCCTGCCGATGGGCCCGGTCAGGCCGCCAGCCACATAAAAGGCGAACCAGATCGCGCAGAAGACGATCAGCAGGGTGACGATCAGCAGCATGACCAGCAGACTGGTCTTGATCGGGGCCTTGAGCATCATCAACTGTTTGTAGCCCTCATAACCGGCGGAGATGGTCTGCATCCGCCTGACCCGTTCCTGCGGAATAAGCAGGGAGACGATCAGCACCCCCTGCCGGGCTTCGGAGCCGCCTATCCTTACCAGGCTGACCCCGCGCACCAGTTCGCCTGCTGCCACCGGCTGGATGACGGTCTGCCCCTGGTTGCCAGCATAAGCATTACGGAGCAGGTTAAGCGGGATTTCCGGCACAGCTTCGTTGGCCACCTCTGGCCTGTAGACTCGGGCCAGCACCTCATTTTGCCCTGAGATCACCTCGATTCCGGCCAGGCCATGAGTTTTCATAAGCTCTTGCAGCACCGGAGACATATTTTTTCCGGCAAGATCGTGATAATGTTTTGCTTCCAGACGTTCCGCGATAAGGCGGCCTTGGCGCTCAACCTGGTCTTGCGCCTCCTGGTAAATATTCTTGGCGATGGAAATAGATTCCTCAAGGGACTGGGCGACATTGATGTTGAACCAGTAATCCATGCTGGTGGAGACAAACTGCAGAGAGATAAAGAAAAGCAGCCCGGTAGGGAAAAAGGACATGGAAACAAAGGCGATCACCAGTTTGGAACGCAGCTTTGTGCCCAGAAAACGCCGCCGCCGCTCAAAAACAAGCTGGGCCAGGTTGCGGAGAACCAGAAAAACCATCAACAGCAGAAGGAGGATATTGAAATTGATGAGGACGAAGATCAGAACATTGCCGCTGACCGGGAAGGGAACGACCCCCAGTTGCACGACCCTGGTTTCAAGGTAGGTCAGCAGCGGGATCAGGACGAGACAGGCAAGGATGATCAGCCGGATGCGTTTTTTGCGCCGCCGCCGGTCTTTCCAGAGAACCTCCTCGCAGGTGGCGTCCATGCTCTTAATACCTGAATTCCACGGTGTGCCATTCGGTTTCAAAATTCCAGAGGCTCCAGAAGGGGATCACATAGTGGAAATAAAGGGGCAGGGTTTTTTCCGCGAGCCTGGCCTTGACCCGGAGCAGATACCCAGCCTCCGGAAGCAGAGCCTTCAAGGGCGACACCGCAAGGCCATTGATCTGGATCATGGCCTTTTTGGCCTCGGCCAGCGACTTGGTGCGCAGCGTCTGCCCGGGCAGCTCCGAACGGACAAGGCTGTACTCCTCTTTCAGGGTGTCATAGCTCAGGGTATGGTCGAGCTTCAGGGAAACAAGCTCCTGGTTAACCCAGGCGCTGCGCTTGCGCTCCAGCTTTACCTGGAAACTGAAGGTTGCCGGAATGCCGTTTTTGATCCCCTCCTCCATCTGTTTGGTAAAGGCGTTGTTGACTGTCAGAAATAACAGGAGTTCCGTGTTGGAATTGGTGACAATCAACTCCTCGATGGTCGCGTTCTGGGCAAGCGCGGTCTGCCCGCCGCCCCAGAAAATGGCCAGGGTAAGCAGGAAAGAAAAAAGGCCGCGAAATTGTGGTTTATGAAATAAGGTCATGAAGGCCAAAGGTTGAAAGTTGAAGAAAAAGTGCATAGTGCTGAGTGCTGAGTGAGCGGAACTCAGTAAGTTTCCACATTGTCCACCCCGTCCACCCCGTCCACAAAGGTTGGCAGTTTTTCCCCAGCTTGCCGCCTATCATGCCGATGGCCCTGGAGTACTCCGCTCCCGCAGTAGACGCCGGTCGCCAACCCGGATGGTTATTTTGATCTTATCAAAATACTCCAACAGGGGAATGGAAAATTTTCTGGTAAGCCCAGTGAGATTCTTAAAGCGCGGCGCGTCGATCTCGCCTTCCTTTCTGATGAAGGCCACCAGCTGAATCTGTAAGGCAGCCAGGGCCAAGGCCGGAAAATAGAGCTCCTCGCTGATCTTGACCAGCGCCTGCTCGCGAACCAGCAGCTCAAGAACCTCGCGCACCAACGGGGCGGGATACCTGGCAAATTTATCCTGCACCTCCCGCACGGTGGGCGGGGTCAGTCCGGCCTCGCCGTAGAAATTCTCCATTTCGGCGCGGAGGTTCAGAGCGTCCGCCTTGAGGGAAACCCGGTGGCTGGTCAGCCTGACCGTTGCTTCATCGACAATAATCTCCCCCTGTTTGCCCAGGGTAGTGAGCAGCAGTTGAAAAAAACGCTGATCCATCTCTCCTGGCAGCCGGGAACGCAGCTCCTCCCTGGAGAGTCCCGGCTTCATCGAATTGTCTTGGTGAAAATCAGTCAGGATCTTTGTAAGCGAAGCGCTCATGGCCGCAAAGATTTCCGCTGCGACCAGGCGCTGCTTTTCTGAATCCACCATGATGATCTTCCGGCTGGAGATGGGCCCGTCCAGCAGTTTCCGGAAACGCTTGCCGAACTGGCCCATCTTCACGCAGAGCGCCTCGAAGGTGAGACCGGCAACCCCGGCCTCCTTCAGGTGCAGCAGGGAAATATCCTCGCTTACCCCTGCTTGATACAGGGCGAAAATCTGACGGTTGACCTCCTTAAAACGTCGCCGTTTGGGTGGGGAGGCGCTCCAGATTACGCCGCCGCCGATGGTGGCCACCGGCGAATAACTCCGCACCACATAGCGATCCCCTGGCCAGGCCCCGAACGGCTCCTCCAGCAGGATCTGCACGTTGGCCCGGTTGCCTGGGGCAAGCTCTTCATCCTCCAGCAGCACCAGACGCGCCATGATTTCGGCGGTGCCGATGTGTACCCGCACCCGGCTTCTGTTTTTTAATGGCTTAACATTGCTGGAAAGATAGAAGAAATCTGCGTCCAGCAAATAGGAGGGCGTAAGGGTGCCTGGGGTGGCGAGCATATTGCCCCGGGCGATCATCTCCGTGTCCAGCCCCTGGATATTGATGGCGGTGCGTTTGCCCGCTTCGACCAGCGCCACCTCCTGACCATGCACCTGGATACCGCGAATCTTGGCGGTATGTCCCTGGGGGTAGACGGTGATCTCCTCGCCCACCGCGATTCTGCCTGAGATGGAGGTGCCGGTGACTACTACCCCGAAGCCCTTCATGCTGAAGACCCGATCCACCGGCAGGCGGAACGGGCCATGGGCCTCGGAAAACTCGCTGGCCCGCACCAGGGTGTCCAGGGCCTCGCGAACCTCGGCCAGGCCCTCGCCGGTGGTGGAGGAAACCGCCAGCATGGGTGCGCCTTCGAGAAAGCTGCCGGCCAGGAACTGGCGGACATCCTCCTGCACCAGCTCCAGCCACTCCGCATCCACCATATCCTTCTTGGTGAGAATGACCAGCCCTCGTTTTACCCCCAGCAGGCGGCAGATCTCGAAATGCTCCCTGGTCTGGGGCATGATCCCCTCATCCGCCGCGATGACAAAGGCGAGCAGATCGATGCCGGTGGCCCCGGCGACCATGTTTTTCACAAAGCGTTCGTGGCCGGGAACGTCGATGATGCCGAGGCGATGGCCGCAGGGCAGATCAAGAAAGGCAAAACCGAGCTCGATGGTAATGCCCCGTTTTTTCTCCTCCTTGAGCCGGTCGGTGTCAATGCCGGTCAGGGCCCTGACCAGACTGGTCTTGCCGTGATCCACATGACCGGCGGTGCCGAGGACAATCTCTCGCATCTGCTACCAGTTCCCTTTGAGATATGGGTTGTGGCGGGCCTCCTCGCCCACGGTGG
>MGTC01000005.1:5755-6291 GCA_001799255.1 Deltaproteobacteria bacterium RIFOXYD12_FULL_55_16 | reverse complement strand
AACTGCCGGAAGTAGGATTAACTATCTGCGCTGGCGTTCTGCCGGAATGCCCAAAAAGCTCGAATCGGTCAGCCCGCGCATGCTGTACAAATTTGCCCGGCGTTTCGATGAATACGAGGGCGAGAACTATGATGGATCAAGCTGTCGGGGCGCGCTCAAGGGCTGGTATCACAACGGTGTCTGCCTGGAATCCATATGGCCTTACGCCGGAGGAGACGACACGCTGCCGACATCCGGTTGGGACAGTGATGCGGCGGAACGGACGCTGGGGGTATATTACCGTATAGACCCTCAGGCTATCACCGACTTGCAGGCAGCCATCCTGGAAGTCGGCGCAATATACGCTTCATCCTATACCCATAAAGGCTGGGACGTGGTCAAGACCAGCGACAAATCGCCTGCTTCCCACGCCACCCTCCCGGTGATCGCCTATGACGGCTATCCCTCACGCAGCGGCGGGCACGCCTTCGCGCTGGTGGGTTACAACCGCATCGGCTTCGTGATCCAGAACTCCTGGGGCGATCAGTGGGGCGTCG
>MGTC01000005.1:5610-5715 GCA_001799255.1 Deltaproteobacteria bacterium RIFOXYD12_FULL_55_16 | reverse complement strand
TGCCATGGACGTCTGGGTCGCCGCAATGGGTGTGCCGGGAGTCGTTTCGGGCCGCCTTGCCGGCGGAGAAGTGTCGAGCGCTGCCGCCGCTGCCACCCGAGCCAA
>MGTC01000005.1:0-5495 GCA_001799255.1 Deltaproteobacteria bacterium RIFOXYD12_FULL_55_16 | reverse complement strand
TCCTCGGCAACGGCTGTTATCCCCTGTTCCTGATATGGAAGAGTGGCCTGCTCGAATCGCTGGGCAACATTCTGGCGGATAAATCCGCTTCCGGCGCACCAGGCAAAGCGGGGGGAGCACGCGACTGGCTGAACGACAAGATTACCGACCCCGTTGTCGAAAAAACCATAGGTCGTCCACTCGCTCGCCCGCTGTGGAGCGAAATGAAGGAAAACGCCGAACTCGCGGCGGAAAGCGGACGAGGCGGCGACCTGCTGACCGAAGCGCTACGTTCGCTATCAGGCAGCTGGGGAGACGCATTTGAAATACACCTCATGGGCCATTCCGCCGGTTCCATCGCCCTGGGCAGATTACTCGGTAATCTGGCTCAGAAAAATCTGATAGACCATGTCAAATCCGTCCATCTGTACGCCCCGGCTTGCACCGTCGCCTTTGCCAACCGGCACTATGCACCACAGGCCGAAATCATGAAAAAACTGCATCTGGACATACTGGCGGATCAGCGCGAGCAGGACGACAACGTGGCGTATATCTACCAGAAATCCCTGCTCTACTTCGTTTCCAATGCGCTGGAGGCAGATTTACGCATGCCTGTCCTCGGCCTGGAAAACGTCTATAACCCGCATTATTCAGGCTGGAATGGTTCGTCAAGCACCGCTGAAGCCCTTACCAACTGGCGCAATGCCGTGGAAATAAGCAAACTGAAGCAGCGCCTCACCGTCCACCACGAAGATAAAATCCTCACCCGGCGCGGCAACGGCAGCGACAAACCCGACAAGATCGTCAGCGCATCGCATGGCGGCTTCGACAACAATGTGGAGATAATCGGAAAAACGCTGGAGCGTATCACCGGCGCGCCGCTCGCGTTGCCGGTCGACGATCTGGTCGGGTTCTGAATTTTCCGGCTTTCAAACGGGCCGACACAGTGATGCTGGCGGCAATGCCTGGATTTACGCCTTGAGTGTCAGCAAAAAGATATTTTCATGCAAGCGATTCAGGCCACGCGCCGCAAAGCGCGGGTTATCCGCCAGCACGTCGCACTGCGCCAGCAGACGAATTTCTGCGTATTCACCGTAGAGCGCCTCGACTTCTCCGCCGGATAATGCAAACGGCGGGCCATCCATTTCTGCCTGGGGATAATCAAATGTAACGAGCAATATCTGTGTTGCGGGCGGCAGGACACTGACCAAATGGCGCACATAGCGTACGCGCATTTCCGGTGGCAAGGCGACCATCGATGCGCGGTCATATACCGAGTGTACTTTTTTCAGGTCCTCCTGGCTCAGGTCGAAAAAATCACCGCACAGTATGCGCATGCGATCCGCTTCGCAGTAATCGAATTTTTCACTCGCGCCGTGATCCGGTTTATATCCGCTTTCCTCAAAGAACGCCTGCACCGCGATAGGGCTAAGCTCCACGCCCAACACCGCGCACCCCTGAGATCGGAGCCAGAGCATATCGAGACTTTTACCGCACAGCGGCACAAATATCTCACCACCCTCAACCTGGTGCAATTCCTGCCAAAATTGGCGCAAATAGGAATTAATCTCCTGCTGGTGAAACCCGGTTTCTTCCCGTTCCCAGCGTTCCAGCCAAAAATCTTTTTCCATCGTTATATCCCACCCGGTATTGTTCAAAGGTCAGAAACGACTACCCCACCCACTTCCTTGCATTCTGGAACATCTTCAGCCAGGCGCCGTTTTCCTGCCAGTCGGACGGATGCCAGGAGTTCTGCACGGCGCGGAACACGCGCTCGGGGTGCGGCATCATGATGGAGAAGCGCCCGTCCGGGGTGGTCAGGCCGGTGATGCCTTGCGGCGAGCCGTTCGGGTTGAGCGGGTAGGTTTCCGTCGCCGCACCGCGATTGTCCACGTAGCGCAAGGTCACCAGTTGCTGCGCGGCTTTCAGACGTTTGGCACTGCCGAAATCGGCATAGCCTTCGCCGTGCGCGACGACAATCGGCATGCGGCTGCCTGCCATGCCGTCGAAAAGAATGGACGGCGATGGCTGAATCTCAACCATCACAAAACGCGCCTCGAACTGTTCGGACTGGTTGCGCGAGAAGTGCGCCCAGCTATCAGCCCCCGGGATGATTTCGTGCAAGTTGCTCATCATCTGGCAACCGTTGCACACGCCCAGCGCGAAGGTGTCGTCGCGTTTGAAGAAAGCCTCAAATTCGTCGCGCGCACGCGGATTGAGCAGAATGGATTTTGCCCAACCCTCACCCGCGCCCAGCACGTCGCCGTAGGAGAAGCCGCCGCAGGCCGCGACGCCCTTGAAATCGGCAAGGCTCACGCGTCCGCTGATGATGTCGCTCATGTGTACGTCCACTGCCGCAAATCCGGCACGGTCAAACGCCGCCGCCATTTCCACCTGGCCGTTCACACCCTGCTCGCGCAGGATGGCCATCTTCGGACGGCTGCGCAGTATCGCCGGCGCTTCGTTCAGATCATAGCTCAGTTTCGCATGCAGGCCGGGGTCGGTCTCGTCCAGCAGGCGGTCGAACTCGGATTGCGCGCAGCCCGGGTTGTCGCGCAGTTTCTGCATCTGGTAAGTGGTCTCCGACCAGATGCGATGCAGGTTCGTGCGGCTCTCGCTAAACAGCGTGTCGCCGCCGCGCGAAATGGCGATCAGGCCGGTCTGATTCGGCGTGGCGATTTTCTGCACGCTCTTCAGCCCGGCGTCATTCGCCCGTTGCAGCACATACGCCACATCGCTGTTCTTCACCTGAACAACCGCACCGAGTTCTTCGTTGAACAGCGCGCGCAAGGTGTCACCGTGCATTTCATCGAGTTTGACATCCAGTCCGATATGCGATGCGAAGGACATTTCGCACAGACTGACGAATGCGCCGCCATCGGAACGATCGTGATAGGCGAGCAGCATGTTGTCCGAATTAAGCGACTGGATCAATTCAAAGAAGGATTTAAGCGCCGCAGCGGAATCCACATCCGGCGCAACATCGCCCACCTGCTTGTACACCTGAGCCAAGGCCGAGCCGCCCATGCGATTCTTGCCCTGCCCCAGGTCAATCAGCAACAGCGTGGTGTCAGGATCAGCGGATAGTTGCGGCGTGAGCGTCTTGCGCGCATCCATGCCGGGCGCGAACGCGGTCACGATCAGCGACAACGGTGCGGTGACTTCTTTTTTGACTGCCGCACCGTTTTGGCTGCGACTAACCTGCTGCGCAGGTAAGTCTGCGCCGAAACTACCTGTCTCTTCGAGCCAGGTAGTTTTCATCGACATGGAATCCTTGCCGACCGGAATACCGATACCCAGTTGCGGACACAGTTCCATGCCCACCGCCCTGACGGTATCGAACAGCGCGGCATCTTCGCCGTGATGACCGGCTGCGGCCATCCAGTTCGCCGACAGCTTGATGTCGCCTATCTTCGCGATGCGCGCCGCCGCGATATTGGTAATCGCCTCGCCCACGGCCATACGCCCGGAAGCGGCGGCGTTAACCAGCGCCAGCGGAGTGCGTTCGCCCAGCGCATAGGCTTCGGCGAGATGGGTATTGAACCCCATCAGTGTGACGGCCACATCCGCCACCGGCACCTGCCAGGGGCCGACCATCTGGTCGCGCGCGGTCATACCGCCCACGGTACGATCGCCGATGCTGATCAGGAAAGTCTTGTCGGCCACGGCGGGCAGACGCAATACGCGGGTGATGGACTCACGCAGGTCGAGCGCGCCGGAATCGAAAGCCGCCAGTCGGGGTATTTCGCGCGCCACCGTGCGCGTCATCTTCGGCGGTTTACCCAGCAACACCGACAGCGGCATATTCACCGGATTGTTGTCGAATTCGGTGTCATGCACGATGATTTGATCTTCCTCAATGGCGACGCCGACCACCGCAAACGGGCAGCGTTCGCGCTCGCAGAAGGCGCGGAATTCGTCCAGACGTTCGGGCGCAATGGCCAGCACATAACGTTCCTGCGATTCGTTACACCATATCTGTCTGGGTGACATACCCGTCTCGTCCAGCGGAATCCTGCGCAACTCAAAATTCGCGCCACGCCCACCGCCATGCACCAGTTCCGGCAAGGCATTGGACATACCGCCCGCGCCGACGTCGTGGATCGACAGGATCGGGTTGTTTGCACCCAACTGCCAGCAACGGTCGATGACTTCCTGCGCACGGCGCTGCATCTCCGGATTGCCGCGCTGCACCGAATCGAAGTCCAGATTTTCGGCATTGCTGCCGGTATCCATGCTGGATGCCGCACCGCCGCCCAAGCCGATCAGCATGCCCGGGCCGCCCAGATGCACCACCAGCGCGCCTACCGGCAGATCATGCTTGTGGGTGTGGATGGCCGCGATGCTGCCCACCCCGCCCGCCAGCATGATGGGCTTGTGATAGCCGCGCATCTCGCCGCCGACGCTCTCTTCGAAGGTGCGGAAATAGCCGGTCAGATTCGGACGACCGAATTCATTGTTAAATGCAGCACCGCCCAAAGGTCCGTCCAGCATGATCTGCAACGCGGTGACAATACGGGATGGTTTGCCGTAATCTGACTCCCACGGCTGTTCGAAGCCGGGAATATTCAGATTGGACACCGAAAATCCGGTCAGGCCTGCCTTGGGGCGTGAACCGATACCGGTCGCGCCCTCGTCGCGTATCTCGCCGCCCGAACCCGTCGCCGCACCGGCAAAGGGCGCAATTGCAGTCGGGTGGTTATGCGTCTCCACCTTCATCAGGATATGCGTCAATTCCTCACTAAATTTATAACTGCCGTCGGCACGCGGATAGAAACGGTCGATACGCGCCCCGGTAATCACCGACGAATTGTCGGAATAAGCGACCACCGTGCCCTCAGGGCTGACCTTGTGGGTATTGCGTATCATGCCGAACAGCGACATATCCTGCACGACACCGTCTATCACCCAGTCGGCATTGAAAATCTTGTGGCGGCAATGCTCGGAGTTGGCCTGTGCGAACATCATCAGTTCGACATCGGTCGGATTGCGTTTCAGCTTCCGGAAGTTTTCCACCAGATATTCGATCTCATCCTGGGATAACGCCAGCCCCATTTCCCGGTTGGCCGCCTCCAGCGCCTCGCAGCCTCCCTGCAATACATCCACCGTTGCCAGCGGTTGCGACGCACCGTGACGGAATATTTTTTCCGCCGCACCGTCCATTCCAGCCAGCACCGACTCCGTCATGCGGTCATGCAACAGCGGCAATACCGCTGCACGTTCGGCGTCACTCAGTCCATTTCCGCTGCGGGTCGCGAGGTAATAAATCACGCCGCGCTCAATGCGCTGCACACCGGTCAGACCGCAATGCTGCGCGATGTCGGTCGCCTTGGTGGACCAGGGTGAAATCGTACCCAGACGCGGCACCACCAGTACGCGTTCGCCCGCGGGTTCGTCCGCCATCTTTCCCAGACCCAGCACCTTGTCCAGAAGAGCGGCTTGTGCCTTGTCCAACTTCGCGCCTTGTAACGCGCTGAAATAGCAATGGCGCGCATCGATGACAACGACCTCGGGTG
>MGTC01000004.1 GCA_001799255.1 Deltaproteobacteria bacterium RIFOXYD12_FULL_55_16 | reverse complement strand
TCCGGCGCTGCTTGAACAATACACCATCAATGACCACCGGCAATGGGAAGGCGACTGGGAGCTGATCCGGGGCATCCCCCATGCCATGACCCCCTCACCCAGCTTTGACCACCAGCGACTCAACGGCAGAATCTTCCGGCAACTCGACGAGGCCCTCGACGAATGCCCCCAATGCCGGGCGATCATCGAGACCGATTTCGAACTTACCGCCAACACCGTGCTGCGGCCGGACTGCGCGGTGATCTGCTACCAGCCGGAAGGAGAAAGGCTTTCCCGTGCGCCGGAACTGGTCTTTGAAGTGGTCTCGCCCTCAAGCGTCAAACGCGATGAGATTCTGAAACCCGCGATCTATCAGGAAGAAGGGGTAGAGTGGTTCGTGCTGATTTACCCGGAAACCCTCACCGCCAAGGTGTACCGGCTTATCGAGCACCAGTACCGCAAACAGGCCGACTACAGCCGGGAGAGCCACCTTTTTGAGCTGTCCAAATGCCGGATTGATTTTGATTTTGGTTTTATCTGGAAGAGGTAAACCTGTTACGCCAGCCAGCAGGGCAGAAACTTCACTCCATCAGCTGCGCCAAAATGATCACGAGTCAACACCAGCGGGTCTTGGGCCGCCGGATAATCCTGCATAAATGAGCGGATGCCGCCCGGTATTTTTGGCTTGCTCAAGGGGCGGAATTTCACCTCCACCGGACGCAGATGACCTTCTCCCTGCAAAATAAAATCAACCTCGGTTTTTGTTTGAGTTCGCCAAAAACCTATCTCCTCCAGCAAGGGAGACCTCTTGGTCAGCTCGGTAAAAACCGCATTTTCCGCCAATTCACCGGCATCGCTGCGGCTGTCAAGAGCGGCAAGACTGCGGATGGCCATGTTCCGCAGACCATTATCGAGGAAATAATACTTGCGCATCTTGCTGATCTCTTTGCGCGGGTTGCGGGAAAAAGGCAAGGTCCCTTTGATGATAAAGGTGTTTTCCAGCAAAAACAGGTAATGCTCCACCGTGTCGCGGGCCAGACGGGTTACATTGCTCAGTTCGGAGATATTGGCCAGACCTCCGGCCTGGTGGGCCAGCGCGGCAATAAGATTATTGAACCCGCTCACGTTATCGATGCGGGCCAAGTCCTTGATATCCTTGCGGACATAGGCGTTATACAACTCGGCCAGATAAGCGGCTTTGCGCTGCTCATCCGGCTCCAGGGCAATCCGCGGATAGCCGCCCCAGACCAGAAACTCCTGGTAATAACGGAAACAGTCTGCCGCCAGAAAACGGGCCGGAAGAGCCATGGGGTCGGCATCCGCAGCCAGTGCGCGCACGCCATTGTCACGCACCGCCTGCGCCAGACGATCTTCGCCGCGAAACACCAGAAACTCGGCAAAACTCAAGGGGTATATCTCGAATACCAGTTTGCGCCCGGCCAGGGAGTCCGTGAATTTGCGCCGGATTTCCAGGGTGGATGAACCGGAGACAATCAATTTGAGATTTGGTTGGCTGTCTGCCAGGAGCTTCAGCAGATTTGACGGGTTGGAGAGATACTGGATTTCATCAATAAAGACATAGACCTTGCGGGACAGGTCCGCCCCATGGGCCGCCAGCCAGCCGGTCAGCTCATGCTGCCCCCCTTCCAGCAGATGCAGCAGGGCCATGTCTTCAAGATCGAGATAATGCAGGGCCTGTTCCGGCTCGCCCCGCTGTCGCAGATGGGTGAGCAGCATTTTCATCAACGTGGTCTTGCCCACCTGACGCGCCCCCACCAGCAACAAAATCTCCGGCTGATCGAGATAAGCGAGCAAATCTGAGAATACTTCACGTCTATACATAAAAATACCTCATATTTTTCATATTCAATATGGCAAAATCTGAGGTAATTAGCAAGACGTAATTTACAAAAAGACAAAGGAACGCACAAAAAATCTTTACTCCACCGGCATTTCCCGCAGCACCTCAAGCTCTGTCTCCAGCGCCTCCACTCCCCGGCCAGGGCTCAAGGTCAGGGCCTTTTTCCGGCAGAATTCCAAGCATAAGCCGCAGCCGCTGCATTTGGCCCAGTCGAACTTGAGCCGTTTCACCTCGTCTTCCCTGGTGTTTTTCAGCGCCCCGGTGGGGCACATCCCGGCGCAGCCGCCGCAGAAGTTGCACTCGCTGTTCACTGTCAGGGTAAAAAACAATTTCAATAGGGCCAGGCGATGGCCTTGATCGCCGGAGTCACTCAAGGCTTGCCGGAGCTGGCTCAGGCGGGCGGGCTGATGCTTGTGGGCATGTTTTTCCTGGGGGTTGGGATCGGCCTTGATGGTGGAGATGGTCTCGGTGGCGGCGTGAAGGGAGATATCCCAGAAGGCGCGGAAAAAGGCCCGCCTGCTCGAGGCCGCTTCTGCCTGGTCGGCCGTGGCCTCCTGCTCCTTGGTAATCAGCAGTTGGATGCCAGAACAAAGAGCCTCGTTTTCCAGCCTGCCTTTCAACTCCAGAAGTCGCCGGGCCAGAATATCTGGAACAAAGGCCGACCGGCAATCAGCGCAACAGCTAAGACGTAAAAAAATATCCTGCCCCGAGCGCGCGGCAACAGCGGCCAACTGCTCCCCGGCAAGGGCGCCCAGACAGGGAAGAATAACCTCCTCGCCGCTGCGAATCCCCTTTTCACAACAAAGGGAGACCGCTTTCCCCGCCGCCACCTTGCCGGGAGCTGCGGCCAGGCGGGAGTCAAGCCCGATCAGGGCCCCGGCCGGGCAGACTGCGGTGCAGGTCAGGCAGCCCAGGCAGAGTTTCTGGTCAAGGACAATCTGCCCCGATTCAAGCCGAATGGCCCCTGCCGGACACTCGCTCAGGCAGCGGTCGCAGGAGCTGCCCTGAAAACGGGTGCGCAGGCAACGGCGGCTGATAAGCTCAAGGGCCAGCGGCTCGCTGTTCTTGAACCGCGCGAAGAACCGATCGGCCAGACTCATGGATTTGCGGGAGCCTTAGTGGCAAGGCGTTGCTGCTCGGCGGCAATGAAGTCGATCAGGCACTGACCAAGAGAGCGGTAGAACTCCAGATCGGCATAATCCACCAGCGCCTTCCCCAAAGCTGGCGCCCAGGAAGCAAGCAGGTGCTTGAAAAACCGGGCCTGGATGGCGGTATAATCGGCCTGATCGGCCTGGTTTCCCTCGCTGATCGCCTGAATGATCCTGCCCTCAAGAAAACTCATAAATTCAAGCTCTATGGCGATGTGATCCGGCGGGGTGTCGTCGGTTTCCTGCTTTACCCCGGCTTCGGCGTAGACCTTCTGAACATCCATGGTGGAGTCGCCCATAAGCCGTCGTTCCTGTTCCAGATAAACCGAGCCGTATGGCTGGGCCTGGGCCTTGAACGGCCCAAGAAAAAGAGCGGCATAATCAACCAGCAAAGCCTCCTGGCTGTTCTCTTTGAGAGAAGCATCCATCCGGCGGCAGGCTTCCGCCACGGGCAGGGATATCTCAGTCATCAGTTCCGCCAGATTGAGGCAGAGATTTTCCTCGCTGAACATTTCCCGGTCTGGTTCATAGAAACAGGCGGCAAGCAGGCGATACGCATCGCTGCGCCGCAGGGCGATTTTGGCAAGATCTGTGGTCATAAAGCTCCCTCAAAAAAAACGAAAATATACAAAGAACCTGAAAAAACGGGGGCGAGACGCTTACGCATCTCGCCCCCGAACTTCTGACTAACTTAAACTCAGCTTACTTAGCCGCGCTGAAACTCCGGATATAGTAAACATTGGGCTTGGTGCCCTTCTCGGGCTTGAGAACCGTGCCCTTGTACTTCTTGACCAACTGGGCGACCTCGCTGTTCTTGTCGCTGATGTCACCGAAGGTACGGGCCTTGGCCGGACAGGCAACCACACAGTTCGGCAGCTCACCCTTGGAAACCCGATGCTCACAAAAGATACACTTCTCGGTGATGTTGTTCCGGCGCACATCCTGATAATCCGGATGGTCATATTTGTGCCTGTGGGGCGGGTTGTCGTTCTTGGCCGCCATTTCCGCCGGCGACATGGTGACGCCAGCGATCATTGCGGTCTTGTCGGCATAGAACGGCTCGTATGGTTGGCCGTCCTCGTTGTAGCTGATGACACTATAGTCATTGCCGACGACGTGGCCTTTGGAGTAGGGGCAGGCCTCCTGACAGGCGCGGCAGCCAATGCAGCGCTCGTCGTTATGCATGGTGATCCCTTCCTTGGTCTTGTACATCGCCTTGGGGGTCACCGGGCAGGCCTTGACACAGGGCGCATTGCTGCAGTGATTGCAGAGTACCGGCCTGGCCGTGTACTTGGTCTTGGGGAACTTGCCACTGGTTTCGTTAATGAAATCGGCCCAGTTGTGGCTCTGGCCATGGCTCCGGCCAGCGGTGTTGTTCTCGCTTTTACAGGCCAGGGCACAGGCCCCGCACCCGACACACTTCTGTAGATCTATTACCATCGCGTATTGCGTCATTTGTCGTTTCCTCCTGTTGATGCGTTAGGGCTTAGGCCTTCTGGATTTTTACACCGGTGAATCCGCCGTTTCTTGCCGTGGCGCCACTGAGTCGGTCGTAATCATCAACCAGAAGCTCGTTGTTGTTCCCGCCTCTCGGAATCGCCTTGGCATAGTCCTTCGCGGCAACCCGGCCGTAAGCCCAGTGCCCCTGGCCATAGCATTTGGCGATGGTGCCGGGCCGCACACCTTCCCACAGTTTTGCCTTGACCGTGATGCTGCCGGTAGTCGAGCTCAGTTTGACCATATCGCCGTTCTTGAGCCCAAGTTTTTTGCCGTCGGCCGGGTTGATCTTCACCACATCCTCCCAGCTATCGTCGCCCGCATCCACCTTCTTGAATTCATGATACCAGACGGTATTCTGGCTCCGGCCCTCACGGTTGAGCCTCGACTTGTAGTCAATGAAAGTAAAGGGGTATTCCTGCTCGCTGCCGTGCCGTTTCGGCGACTCATAATGGGGCATGAAGACCAGTTCGCCCTGGGCTTCGTAGCCGCTGGACTTAAGGATATCGTCAACCGTGGTCTTGTGCTTTTCGGCAAACAAACCGAGGGTTTGCTTCAAGGTCTCGCTGTAGAACTCGAACTTCTTGGTCTCGGTCTTAAACTTGCCCCAGTTTTTCTTGTAGGCATAGGTCTCGCTGTTGTAGATACCCTTGGCCTTGAAATCCTCCCAGCCGGAGAGCTGGTCGCCCTTCATCTTTTCCTTGCCGTTCCAGGCCTTCTGGCTGGAAATCTTGGCGGCGATTTCCGCGAACTCACCGGCGCTGGCGGGCTTTTTCTTGGTTTCTGGATCTTCGAAGGAGGCGTAGTAGTCGAAGAGATTGGCAAAGCCTTTGGCTTTGAGCTTCTCAGCCAGCAGCCACATCATCTCGGTCTCCTCGGGCTTGGCCTGTCCCAGCGGCTTGACCACCGGCTGCTGAATGGACATGTGGCCATGGAGATTCGCCATGTTGGTGATGATCGAAAGCTTCTCGGTCGGCGCGAAGGTGGCCGGCAACACGATGTCGGCAAATTGACTCATCTCCGAGGCATTGGTGACCAGGTGGGCGAAGAATGGAACCTTGGCCATCGCCTGCTCCCAGCGCTGGGCGCCGGTGCAAGAGAAAGCAAAGTTGCTCCAGGTGCTGAGGAACACCTTGCAGGCCCCCGGATCCTTCAACAGGCCATTGGCCACATTGTTGGTGACCACATTAATTTTGGCACTTTTGGTCTCCTTGCCGTCCTTGTCCTTCTTGACATCGATGCCGCCCAGGATGGCGGGCATGTCCTTGGCGCCGCGACCGTCCAGCTTTTTGGCCTTGCTGCCTTTTTTTGCAATTTCGTCCACAAAGTTTGAGTTGTCCGGGAACTTGGTCGTCGGCGCACTGGAGCCCTGCATGACGCCGCCTTCGGTCTCGATCGAGCCAAGCAGGCCGTTCAAGGCGTAAACCGCCATGGCCGCATAGGTGCCGCGCGGGGTCATGGCCACGCCCGGCCCCATATAGACGGCGCAGGAAGTGCCCGCCTTGCCCATGGCACGAGCCATCGCCACAATCTCTTTTTCCGGGATCAGGGTGACCTTGGCGGCCCAAGCCGGGGTTTTGTCCTTGAGCTCCAGGTTCCACCACTTGATCACCCCGTGGGTCTCCTTCTCCGCAAAAGCGGCCTCGTCGATGGTGGCGCCGGTCTTGAAGAGGTTCTTGCCATCCTTGAAGTCGCCGACAAACTCCTTGCCCCACATCCCCTCGGTCAGGAGCACATGGGCGAGGGCTGCAGCCAGGGCGCCGTCCTCACCCGGCTTGATGGGAACCCACTGATTGGCCTTGGCGCCCGAGGCGGAGAGGCGGGGATCAACAACGATGACCGAGCCCCGGTCGAAGATGTCGCCGAATTTGTTGATGGTGTTGGGAACCTGCCGGTTGGAGGAAAGCGGATCACAACCCCAGATCACCAGACAGGTGGTCTTGGCCATGTCGTAGTCGCGGTAGCCGAAGTAACCCTGGGTGTAACCGGAGCCCATCTTCTCCGCCTCGGCGCAGATGGCGCTGTGGGAGAAGTAGTTGGGGGTGCCGAAGATCTTGGGCAGGGTGCCGTAGAGCAGGGCCTCAGATGTTGGGGAGTAACGGCCACGCATGTACGTCAGCTTCTCGGGTTCACCGGCTTTGCGCAGTTCCATCATCTTGTCGGCGATGGTGTCCAGGGCCTCGTCCCAGGTGATGGGAACGAACTTCGGATCAATGCCACGGCCCTTGGCTGGGTTGGTCCGCTTCATCGGCGACAGAACCCGATCTGGATCGTAGGCCTGCTGGAGCATCAGGTGACCGCGGGGGCAGACATAGCCGCTGTTGGCCTTGCTGAGCTGGTTGCCGCGCACCTTGGTGATGCGGCCATCCTGAACAAAAAACTCTACCGGACACCAGGCTGTGCAACCCTGGCAGGTGGAGGGCATCCATTTGCCAGGCTTTTCACCACCGATGGCGCCACGGGGCGCGGCGGCCAGAGCGTTCAAGGTGGAGCCCTTGAAAGCAGCGGCCGCCAAACCGGTTGCCGCGCTCAGTTTGAGAAAGTCCCTTCTTTTGATCTTCATGCGTTTCTCTCCTTTTGTTTGCTTAAAGCTATTCTTCCCTTGCTGCATCCGCATTGCGTTCTATTTTAATAGAGAGGCTTGCCTTGACAACGCCTCCCCGGATAACCTTGGTGAAGATCCCTTCCTTGGGCATGATGCAGTCACCGGTGGCCTTTTTGATGGCGCAGCCGTCGTTGTGGCATTTTTTGCCGATCTGGGTGACTTCGAGTTCCACCTGCTCGTCGATAACCAGCCGGTCGCCAATGGCAAGCGTCATCAGGTCCAGGCCCCGGGTGACGATGTTTTCGGCAAAGACCCCGTGCTTTAGCTGGGGAATCTTTTTCTTTACCCTGTCGATACTTTCTCCGGCCAGTAGCGACACCTGCCGATGCCAGATCCCGGCATGGGCGTCGCCATTGATCCCCCAGTTTTCCTCAAGCACGATCTCGGACACCTCTTTTTTAACCATGCCTTTCTTTTCGCTGACACAAACCGCCTCAACATCGCCCATAGGTCACACTCTCCAATCATGTAGAACTACAACCACTTTGCCCAAAGGGCTGAAACATTACCAAATTCAGATAAGATTATAGAAGGTACGAGGAAAAAACAAGCAGATATTTTTTGATTTCTTTGTAGGGATTTTCTCGACAAACGGCAGCAGGAAACGGCTCAACCAACAGAGCGCTTTTGCCGCGAAACCAGCTCCACCAGTTCGGCCCTGGTTTCCAGGCCAAGTTTGGCCATGGCTCTGGAGCGATAGGTAGCCACGGTTTTTTCACTTAAAAAAAGCTGCTCGGCAATCTCCCTGCTGGTAAAGCCCATAGTCACCGCGAGCATAACCTGCTGCTCCCGCTTGCTCAGCAGGAGCCAGAGCATCTCTTCAGGGGAGGAGGCGTCCTTATTCTGGCTGCCCAGGATATCCGGCATCATGGCCGGATGGATATATATCTGCCCCCGCCTCACCGAGCGAATGGCGTAGAGCAGATCAACATCCAGGCATTTCTTGAGCATAAAGCCCATGGCGCCCTTGGCTAGCGCTTCCTTGAGATACTGATACTCCTCATGCATGGTCAGCATGAGAACCCGGGTTTGAGGCGCTTCCCGCAAGATCTCCGGCAGAAGCAGCAGCCCGCTGGTGCCCGGCAGGGAGATATCGAGGAGCACGATGTCCGGTTGCAGCTCCCTGGCCAGGGCCAAGGCCTTCGGCCCGGTGTCAGAGGTTCCCACCACCTCCATATCCGCTTCGGCATTCAGCAACAGGCGCAAGCCGGAAAGAAGCACCGGGTGATCATCAACCACCAGAATGCGAATCTTTTCACCCCCAGAGGGCATAAGTTTCGTTTGAGCAGGCGAGCTGCTCAACTCAGCTTGATTATTCATGACAGATTACCGCCTCGGCAGGTATTTCAAAAACCAGCATAGCCCCCTCGCCCGGATCGCTTTCAATCCGGAAAGATCCTTGCAGCAACTGGGTTCGCTCCTTCATGCCCAGCACCCCGAGACTGGTCTTGGCATCAACCAGTCCTGGCACAAAACCACAGCCATTATCCTCGATCACGCCCCGGATTTTATCCCCGCGCCATTCCAGAAGCACACTCACCTCGGTAGCCTGGGCATGCCGCGCCACATTGGCAAGCGCTTCCTGCACGATCCGATAGAGGCAGGTTTCCGTGCAGGCATCCGTCCTCTTCTCGGCAAAACCGATGATGACAAGATCCACCGGAATCCCCTGCCGACCGATAAAGTTGCGCACCAGCATCTCCACCGCCGGAACCAGACCAAGATTGTCCAGCACGCTGGGCCTGAGCGCCACCGCCAGATCATGGATCGCTGACATCTCCTCGGTTATGGCCTTTCGTAGCCGACCGATACTCTGGCGGGACTCAATCTCGTTTTTCGCATTTTCCAGCAGCTTGAGATCAACCATGACCGAGGCCAGGGCCTGACCGGTCTGGTCGTGAAGCTCGCGGGCGATCCGTTTTCTTTCGCTTTCCTGCCCGGCCATAAGCCGGTGCAAAAAATCCCGCTGGAGATGCTCCTTCTCCAGCCGGGCCTTATCGGCGCTGGCAAGAGAAAGCACCATGGCATTAAAGGCCTCCATGAGCCTTCCCAATTCGTCCCGACTTTTTGTCTGGATCAGGATCCCGGAATAATCTCCGCGCCGCACCGCCCGGGTTGCTTCGAGCAGTCTGGTCACCGGCCGGGTGATAATCCAGGTCAGGCCCAAAGACAACAACACCCCGAATATTGCAACCAGCAGGGTGGCCCGGGCAAGAGAGCGGGTAATCACCCCGACCTGGCGACGCAGGCTGTCGCCCTTCACCCCGACCAGCACCGCGCCTTCATTGCCGTTGCTGATGCCTGCCCTCGCCTCCCAGATATCCCCCTCATTGGTGCGCAGCAACCTTGGCTCTGCCCCCTGCGCCGGAAGGCCGGGGGCGTTTTCCAGCAGATCCGCCGGAAACCCGCCCTCAAAGGTATGAGCCACCACCTGGCCTGCGGCATTGCGGACAAAGACATAGCGCAGGTCGGGGCGATTCTGCACCGTGTTCCTGAGCATCTGGGTCAGACCGTAAACATCGTTAATCAGCAGATAATCATGGGCCTGATAGGACAGTTCCGTGGCAACAAAGCGGCTCTCGTCCCGGAGGAAAGCGTCAAAGTTCTCACTGAGCGCCGCCTGCACCTTGTAAATGGTGACTGCGCCAAAAAGAAGGATCAGGCTCAGGGACAGGCCCAGAATCTTCAGCTTCAGCGGCACGCTGAGCAGAGCGGAACTGCCCTGGCGCACGACCTGCCGTAAAAATGCTCCCACAGGGTTCAAGGCAACGGACAAGGGCCTCTCCTTAATGATTTATACAGTTTCAGCTCGGGCTCCTCGAAGCGCTCCACCCCGAGTACGGTCAGGACTTTTTTTCCTTCCGGGTCAAGATGCAGGTCGAGAAGCAACTCTTTCAGCAAGGCTTTCCTGGCCGGAGAGATGTCGCGCGGCACCACCACCGGGGGGATGCCAAAATCCTGCGATTCCCAGATCACCCTGGTCTGCCGGGCAATTTGCGGGTTGCGCTTTACAGCCAAGTCATAGACCAGGCTATCCACCGAAGCGCCATCCGCAATGCCCTCCATCACCGCAGCCATGGAACGGTCATGGCTGTAAGTAAAAATCGTCCGGCTAAAAAAGGTTTCCGGCTGTTGCCCCATCCCCTGCAACAAGGAGAGCGGACAAAGATAGCCGGTGTTGGAAAGCGGGTCGGTAAAGGCGAACACCTTGCCGCGCAGATCGGCAACTTTTTTGGCCGGAGAAGCGACAGGCACAATAACAAAGGCCCGGTAGGTGATCTTGCCGTTAATCTGCGGGACAACCAGCAGCGACAACTCCCCTTTCCGGGCGCCATCAAAATAGGCGCCGGTACAGATGAAGCCAAGATCCACCACATTTCTGGCCAGCAGGTCATTCAGTTCCTGATAGGTTTTGCGCTGCACCAGAATTGCTGGCGTGCCCATCTTGCGGCCCAGGTAGTCGATAAGCGGTTGATAGGAGAGTACCGTGCCCTGGGGGGAAAGAATAGCGCCCACCCCGACCCGGAGCGCCTGTGCGTCCGGCTCGGCTTGCCCGGCAGGGAGAGGCTTAAGATTATCCAGCTGAAGCAGGCGCTCCTGCCCAGGCTTTTCTTCCTGCCTGCCCTCGCAGCCGGCAAGCAGAACCACCAGCGCCAGAATGACCAGGCTGCCCCAGACTAAAGCAGATTTTTTTCTGTGCCGGTCAACCATGATGAACCTCATTCAAGGATAAACCCAGCCACCGGCAGCCCTTTCCCCCAGGCCTGCCACGCGCCGCCGTGGATATCCAGAGTCCGGGCCGCGCTGTCGTAAGTGGCCTCGATGTTCGTTTCCAGACTGCATCTGCGATCATAGTTGGTATGGCTAAAGACGATCCGATAAACCGCAGCGTTTTGAGCGACAACCTCCTCAACATAGGCGACATGGCCGGTGGGCATTTTCCGCCGCCCGTTAGCGGCCAGGATAAGGATACTGCCGGGCCGGGGCACGGCGGAGGTGTTGCCCCGCTGCTTTTCACAGGCAAACCAGGTGAGAGGGCCGTTTTCCCTGCCAAGACGGCAGGTGGCGCTCCCGCTCCGGCAGCGGGCAAAGGGCAGGCTCTGAGGCTCACAGCGGCCCGACTTTTCTTTTTTACTACGTTCAGTTCCCAAACGCAATTGAAAGCACTCTCCCGTGGCGCGGCCCCGCCCGGCAAGGGCGGCGGCGAAACCATCCACCGCCGGGGCCAGGGGTGGAGATGCTTCGCTCGCAGCGGAGACCTCGGCAACCCCGCTCCGATCTCCAGAGGCCTCTGGAGCCAAAACCACGGTCGCTGCCGGGACTTCCCGGACAGGAGAAATGGCAGCCACTTCGTTACTGACACACCCTGAAACAAGCAGGCCAAAAAGAAGAATTTTACCGGCTGACCGGGCTGTGCTTCGCTGCATGAAAACTCCGCTTTTTAGTGGTTGATCTGAGAGGCACGGCTTACGATTATAGCATTACTCCATCCGTCATACAAGCGACACGCCGAAGAGGCAAGAGAAGAGTTGCGCCCCAACGTCAGGCGTGCTATAAAAGGCGTTTTTTTGTGGAGAAACCGCATGATACACCTCAGCAACCTCAGCAAACAGCATGGCTCGCAGATCCTTTTTGCCAACGCCAGCCTGCAGATCCTCCCCGGCCTGCGCACCGGCCTGGTCGGCCCTAACGGCGCGGGTAAGTCCACCATCTTCCGGTTGATCACCGGCGAGGAGGAGGCCGACAAGGGCGAGATCTCCTGCGCCAAAAAAACGGTGATCGGCTATTTTTCCCAGGAGGTGGGCGAGATGTCCGGGCGCTCGGCTCTGGAAGAGACCATGGCTGCGGTGGGCGAGGTGGTGCGGTTGGGTGAGGAGCTTGCGGAGATGGAAGCGGCCATGGCTCTGCCCATGGAGGATGAGGCCATGGCTGCCCTGCTGGAGCGTTACGGCGACGCCATGGAGGAGTTCGAGCATCGCGGCGGCTACGATCTGGAATCGCGCGCCCAGGCAGTGCTCACCGGGCTGGGCATCGGGCCGGAGGATTTCAATCGGCCAGTAGAATCGTTCAGCGGCGGCTGGAAGATGCGCATCGCCCTGGCCCGGATTCTGACCCTGAACCCCGATGTCCTGCTGCTCGACGAGCCCACCAACCATCTCGATGTAGAGTCCATCGTCTGGCTGGAGGAATGGCTGGCCAAGGAGTTCAAGGGCGCGGTGCTGATGACCTGCCATGATCGCGATTTCATGAACCGCCTGGTTTCGCGGATCATCGAGGTGGCGGGCGGAACCATCACCACCTACAGCGGCAATTACGATTTTTACCTGCGTGAGCGGGAGATCCGGCGGGAACAGCTGGCCGCCAGCTTCCGCCGCCAGCAGGAGATGCTGGCCAAGGAGGAGGATTTCATCGCCCGCTTCGCGGCCCGCGCCTCCCACGCCTCCCAGGTGCAGTCCCGGGTCAAGAAGCTGGAAAAGATCGAGCGCATCGAGCTGCCCGTAGAACAGCGGCTGATCAGCTTCGAGTTCAGCGAGCCGCCCCGCAGCGGCGATGACGTGGTGCGGCTGGAGGAGCTGGCCAAGGCCTGGGCCCTGCCAGAAGGCGGGGAAAGGCCAGTGTTTTCCGGCATCTCCGGGGTGATCCAGCGGGGAGAAAAGGTGGCGGTGGTGGGAGTAAACGGGGCGGGAAAGTCAACCTTGCTTAAAGTCTTGGCCGGCCAAACCGAACCCAGCAACGGCTGCGCCACCATCGGGGCCAACGTCAGCCTTGGCTATTTCAGCCAGCATGCCATGGATGTTCTGGTCCCGGAAAGAACCGTTTTTGAAACCGTGCAGGAGGCCCTGCCCCAGGCCCACATCGGCACGATCCGCAATCTCTGCGCCGCCTTTCTCTTTAGCGGCGACACGGTGGACAAGCAGATCAAACTCCTTTCCGGCGGGGAAAAAAGCCGGGTGGTGCTGGCCACCCTGCTGGCCAGGCCGCTTAATTTCCTGATCTTAGACGAGCCGACCAACCATCTCGACATCCAGTCCCGGGAGATCCTGCTGACGGCCTTGCAAAAATTCACCGGCACCGTAGTCCTGGTCAGTCATGACCGGCATTTTCTTCGCTCGCTGGTAACCAGGGTCATGGAGGTGGATCACGGGGAAATGCGATCCTACGGGGGGGATTACGAATACTACCTGCGCAAGGCTGGGTATCAGGCATGCTGAGGGCTGAATGCTTAGTACTGAGTACTCGGAACTCAGCACTCGGAACTTAGCACTCGGAACTTAGCACTCGGAAATCAGCTCAGGCGCGAAGTCCTTTCTGACGGGCGGCCCGCTCATAACTGACAATAATCCGGGCCAACAGCCGATCCTCGGTAATGGACGGCATGAAGTAAATGCCATAGGTCGCGAACTTCGTGGTTCCGTTATCGGCTTTCCGGACAATATTCATGGTCGCAGATTTGATCGTGATCAGAAAACTTTCTACTGTTCCCTGATGCGTAATTTCGTTTACCGGCCCCGCATGATTGAGATAAAGACAAAGCGTCTTGATATCGCAGGGCACGGCAATCGGCGTTGCCTGGGGAAGTCGGACAAGTATTCCCCTGCTGCTCAAGTCTTCGATCCTGCCCGAGAGAATCCATTTCGCCTCGGTCTGGAAGATAGCGACACTGTCGGCGGTTGGCACAACCCGGTACGCCTGCCGACGTTGAACGATCATAATCTCCGCCGGGAGAGCAAGCTCCAGAAAATCATCATTGAGCCGAATAATCCGGCTCTTGCCCATGATATTGCGGCCAAGCACACAGCGAAACTGAAACTCCACCGCCTCGGTGGTAAACTTCAAGGCCTTATCCCGTTTGGCCAGGATAAGCTGCGAGGCTGAAACCTTTACTACCCAGGCGTCACTGCGATGCCCGTGCTGGACAATGCCCAGGGGTTTACGCCGCTCCCGCATCTGTTCGAAGATCCGGCTGACCGCGCCCTGATCCCGAACAACCTCAACGTCAGAATCTTCCATCTTTGCAAAACTCCATGCAGACCCCAGGCTCTCTCAAAAAACAATTCGGATAGATTTTATACAGAATACCAACCTTTGCCCTTCCTGCCCACCGTAAAAGTCCTTTTTTGCTTGCTTTTCCCTGCCGCTTGCCGCAATAATACAAGCACGCCCCGATGGCCGCTTTTCACCCCATGAAAGTTCCCCTCAACTTTTCAGCGGCGAAGCCTCATCGGGGCTTTCTCATGCCGGTAAACGTTCAGCAGTGTTCACGGGTCTTACGGAAAATAATCTCTGGAAACAATTCCTGCACCCGGCCCAGCCGCCACTCACTCTCGGCAAGATAGGCCAGATGCCCCTCGGCATCCAGGGCAAGATGGGCCTGGTTCTTGCTCTTGAACTCATCGAGTTTTTTACGATCCTCGCAGTCGATCCAGCGGGCGGTGGCGTAGCTCACCGATTCGTACACCGCCTCCACCCCGTATTCGGCTTTCAGCCGGGACATGGTCACCTCAAACTGCAAGACCCCCACCGCGCCTAAAATATAATCGCTGCCCATCGTTGGCCGGAACAACTGCACCGCGCCTTCCTCGGCCAGCTGCACCAGCCCCTTGTTGAGCTGCTTGATCTTGAGCGGGTTTTTGATCAGCACCCGCCGGAAATGCTCGGGCGCGAAGTTGGGGATGCCGGTAAACTTGAGGGGCTCCTTGTCGGAGAAGGTATCACCGATCTTGATCGTCCCGTGGTTGTGAATGCCGATAATGTCGCCGGGCCAGGCCTCCTCCACATTGGTGCGATCCTGGGCCATGAAGATGGTGGCGTTGGCCAGAGAGACTTCCTTGCCCAGCCGATGGTGCATGACCTTCATCCCCTTGGTGAACTTGCCGGAACAGATGCGGAAAAAGGCGATCCGGTCGCGATGGGCAGGGTTCATGTTCGCCTGAATCTTGAAGGTGAAGCCGGAAAAGGCCTCCTCCTCCGGAGAAACCAGACGGCTCGTGGTGGCGCGGGGGCCGGGCGGCGGGGCCAGTTCGACAAAGGCGTCCAGCAATTCGCGCACCCCGAAGTTGTTGACCGCGCTGCCAAAAAACACCGGGCTCTGGCTGGCCTTGAGATACTCTGCCTGATCAAAGGGGCTGGCCGCCCCGGCCAAAAGTTCGAGATCTTCACGGAGCCGGTCTGCCTGACTGCCCAGCAGCTGCTCCAGAAGAGGATCGTCCAGGCTCTTGACCACGATGGAGTCCTGGGGCCGCCGGTCTTTGCTGGGGGTAAAGAGGTTCAGCTCCTGGCGCAGGATATTGTAAACCCCCTTGAAGCGCTTGCCCATGCCGATGGGCCAGGTGAGCGGGGTGCATTCGATTTGCAGCTTTTCCTCGATCTCGCTTAGGATATCCAGGGGCTCAAGGCCCTCGCGATCCAGCTTGTTGATGAAGGTGATCACCGGGGTGTTGCGCATCCGGCAAACCTCCATGAGCTTCTCGGTCTGGGCCTCGACCCCCTTGGCGCTGTCGATGACCATCAGAGCGCTATCCACTGCGGTAAGCACCCGATAGGTATCCTCGGAAAAATCCTTGTGCCCCGGGGTGTCCAGCAGGTTGACCTCAAAATCCCGATAGTTGAACTGCATCACCGAGGTGGTCACCGAGATGCCGCGCTCCTTCTCGATGGCCATCCAGTCGCTCACCGCGTGGTTGTCGGTCTTGCGCGACTTGACCGCCCCGGCCAGCTGGATGGCCCCGCCAAAAAGGAGGAGCTTTTCGGTGAGGGTGGTTTTGCCTGCGTCCGGGTGGCTGATGATGCCAAAGGTGCGGCGACGGTTGACTTCTTTTTCCAGTATACTGCTCATGTTATCCTTTTTCGCGGTGTTTTCCGGGGGCGGAATTTGTAATCGTTCACCAGGAACAGAAAAACGTGGCTAAACCTCTGAACTGTAAACGTTTAGCAGTGCCGCAGATGCGCGTGTCAATCGTCGGCAGCAGTGCCGACCAAGAGGCCTGCGAGCTATAGCCTGCCTATGTAAGCAGGTCGATGACAAAGCAGATGCTGTGTTGCTGAACGTTTACCGGAATACGGCCCACGGAATCGCGTATATACCGCAAAAAACCCAGTTTGTCAGCAAGTTCCCCGGTAAATGATACCAATTGCTTGACAAGATTGGTGATTTGGATGAACCATCGATTCCGGTGCTTTGTTTTCGACAGCCAAAATTTTTTAATCCGGGAAGCAGTACTTGGTTTTTTAGGTCTTTATCGGTCACCCCCCGAGCCCGATTTTGGTTCCCATCTTTGTACCCTAAAGGGCATAAGTTTGTTGAAATCGTAAAAAGCCACGATTACAACGGGTATTAATGTGTAAGTGTTTGATTTCGTGTGGTGGGCCTGTTAACTTTTCAGGTT
>MGTC01000003.1:15215-22339 GCA_001799255.1 Deltaproteobacteria bacterium RIFOXYD12_FULL_55_16 | reverse complement strand
TTCAGCTCGTGGGAGACATTGGCCACGAAGTCGCGGCGCATGTTCTCCAGCCTGCGCAGGCTGGTGACATCGTTGATGACGATGATCGCGCCGCTGGTCATCTTGGCGGCGTCCTGGAACCTGGCGCCGTGGGCGTAGAAGTATTTTTCCTGCCCCCGGCCGATCAGGTCTATCTCTCCTTCGATGGGGCTGGCTTCGACGAGGGTTCGGCTGATAAAACGTTGCAGGGTCAGGTTGCGCACCGCCATCAGGGCGTTTTTCCCCCGCAGCTTCTCGGGGTCGAGGTTCAGCAGCCTTGCCCCGGCCTGGTTGATATCGAGGATGCGCTCCTCGGTGTCCACGGTGATCACTCCCTCGACCATGCTGGAAAAGACCGCCTGCAGCTGGCTGTGTTGCCGGGCGATGGTTTTGATCCGGGTGTCCAGCTGATCGGCCATGACATTCATGGCCCTGGCCAGACTGACCACCTCTTCGGCCCCTTCTTCCCGCAGCTTGCCGGTGAAAACGCCGTCGGCAAAACGTTCCGCTCCCAAGCGCATCTCTTCGAGCGGTCTGCTGATGCGACGCGAGATGAACCAGGCGACCAGGGCCACGAGCAGGGCGACAAGCAGGCAGCCCCAGATAATCTTTGAAAAAATTTCCCGGAGCGCGTTGTCGATGAAGGTGACCGGGATTGCGGTGCGCAGCACCCCTTTGGTTTTGTCCCCCTCTATCAGGGGAACCGCCACATACATCATGTTTTCCTGGAGGGTGTGGCTGAAGCGGATAAAGGGGGCAGGACGACCGGCAAGGGCGGCGATGATCTCCGGTCGGTCGGCGTGGTTTTCCATTCGGCCAGGGTCTTCATTCGAATCGGCCAGAACCTTGCCATCTGCGGCAATAACGGTCAGACGGGTGGCGGAATTTTTTCCAGCGGTGGTGCAGAATGCCTGTAGCGCAGTCAGGTCGTTTTTGACCAGCAGGGCAAGAACAGTTTCCTGTGCCAGATGGGCGCGCGCCTCAAGACCGGTGGCAGTCTGAGCCAGCTGAAAGGCGTGGAGGGAAAAGGCGCCATACCCGGCAGCGACGAGCAGGGCAACAATGGTAATAAGGAGCTGGCTTGGGTACAGCTGCCAGATGAGACGTTTATGAAGCATGGCAATTCCTGTTGCGGTTGGAGTTGATCTGGCCAACAGCAACAGGATAGCACGGGATTGTTAGAATGTGATCAGGATATTGTTAAGATTTTGCCTCGTCCGGCCGATTTTGTTCATTCGGAGTAGGGGTTCTTTTTTCCCCGTCTGGGTACGCCTGCGGATGGTGGCCTGGATGAGGTTGCCGGTTTGCTCGAAGTTGCGGGCCTTGCTGAGGAATAAGGTTTGGCCGAGGCGTATGGCTTAGCCGAGGTGGAGGGCCGGAACGATTTCGGGCCTTTGTTGCGGCCGGGATAAGCTGGCTTTGCCGGACGGCCTTTGGGGGTGTCCAGGGTTTTTACCTCGACGTTGCGGCCATTGATCTTGAGGCCATTAAACACCTCCACGACTTTCTGGGCGAAGCGGCTGTCTGCTTCCAGCATGGCGGTGTGTTCCAGGATCTCGATGCGGCCAACCTTGATGGAGGCAGAGCCGCTGGCGTCATTGATCTGGCCGATGAGCCGCGCGGGGGAGAGGCCGTCTTTCTCGCCGATATTGAGGTAGAACCTGCTGAAATTCACACGTTCGCGGTCGTCTGACCGGGGGAATCTGCTCTCCTGGCGATCCGGCCTGGAAAACCTGCTCTCCGACCGTCTGTAATCGTCATCCTGGCCACGGCCCTTGTCCGAGACATTGATATCCTGAGCATTCTGGTAATGGGCCAGGACGCTGTCAAACTCCTGGGAAACAAAACGCAGGATCAGCTCGTCGCGGTCAAGACCGGCCAGGGCCTTGGTAATGGTCTCCATGAAGGGGGCCAGCCGGTTCGCATTTACCTCGACGTTTTTGATGGTCTCGATCTTGTGGAGCAGCTGGATGGTGCAGACCTCATGGCCGGAGGGAATCCGGCCCAGCTCGAACTGCCTTTTCAGCTTGCTTTCGATCTCCTTGATGCGGAATCTCTCGCGCATGTGGATGATGGAGATCGAGATTCCGGTCTTGCCGGCTCTGCCGGTGCGTCCGCTGCGGTGGGTGTAGTTGGCGCTGTCATCGGGCAGGTTGTAGTTGATTACATGGGTCAGGTCGGTGACGTCAAGGCCGCGGGCGGCCACGTCTGTGGCGACCAGCAGCTGCACCGACTTGCTGCGAAAACGCTGCATCACATAATCGCGCTGGCTCTGGGAGAGCTCGCCATGAAGGGGGTCGGCGTTGTAGCCGTCCTTGCCGAGCCTGTCCGCGACCTCGTTCACCTCCTGGCGGGTACGGCAGAAGATGATGGAGTACATGTCCGGGTTGAGGTCAACCAGTCGGCGCAGGGCCAGGTAGCGATCCTTGGCGTGAACCATGTAGTAAATGTGGCGGATGTTTTCCGAACCGGCATTGCGGGCGCCCACCGTGATCTCCAGCGGGTTCTTCATGTATTTTCTGGAAATGGAGGCCACGCTTTGCGGCATGGTGGCGGAAAACAACAGGGTGTGTTTGTCGGCCGGGGTTTGGGCGAGGATGGCGTTCAGCTCGTCCTGGAAGCCCATTTGCAGCATTTCGTCGGCTTCATCCAGCACCACCGAGCGGATGGCGGAAAGGTCGATTTCCTGGCGGCGCATCAGATCGTGCAGCCGACCGGGGGTGGCGACGATGATCTGAACGCCCTGGCGCAGGGTGCGGATCTGGTTGTCGATGCTGGCCCCGCCGTAGATGGCGCAGACCCGGATGGCGGAAAGATTCTTGGCAAAGGCGTTGAGGTCGCGGGCCACCTGCATGCAGAGTTCCCTGGTCGGGCAAAGTACCAGGGCCTGGGTTTTCCGGCTGCCAGGCTGGCAGAGCTGCACCAGGGGAATGCCAAAGGCGGCGGTCTTGCCGGTGCCGGTTTGGGCCAGGCCGACAATATCCACCGGTTTTTCCAGGAGGATCGGGATGATCTGTTCCTGAACCGGGGTTGGTGCGGTAAAGCCAAGGGCTTCAAGGGCGGTGATGATCTCGGAATGGATGCCAAGGTCGGCAAAGGTGGTCATGGTTGCGGTTTTCCTTATTGATGGGCGTGCGGAGTGAAGGTTGCCGTGCAGGAAAGAGTCATTCTTGCGATTTGTCGCTTTAAACAAAAAAACCGCACGCCCTCGGCAGAGGCTTTGTGCGGTGCGCTTTTGTACGTTGAACTGTTACAGGTAGAGGCAACACAATGAATTGCGATATTTACCATGATCGGTCAGGGAAAGCAAGCGCTATGTTTTTGTGAATGGCGGCGGGTATTCCCTGATCCAGTTGCCCTGAGGCAGGCAGGTTATGTCCGAGAGTGGGCCAGGTCTGCGGGCAGGTTGGTCAGGTATTCCCGGATGGCGTCGCGGACAGCGCGATAATGGACGAGAGCCTCTTCTTCGCTGGCGGCAGCTTGGGCAAGACGAGGCGGGTCGGGAAATTCCCGGTGCAGTTTGATCGCCTTGCCTGGGAAGAAGGGGCATTGCTCGTTGGCGTGGTCGCAGACCGTGATCACATAGTCAAAGGTGGTGGGCAGTTCAGAGAGGAGCTTTGAATGCTGGCCGCTAATGTCGATCCCTGCCTCGGCCATGACTTTCACGGCCAGGGGGTTGAGACCATGTTTCTCGATCCCGGCTGAGAAAAATTCGTACTGGTTTGGATAGAGATGTCTGCCCCATCCTTCCGCCATCTGGCTGCGGCAAGAGTTGCCGGTGCAGAGAAAGAGAATCTTCAGTTTGCCATTGCTCATGGTGAGATCTTGAAAAGATCAGGGGAAGGGGTCTGGCTCAACCGGTGAGCACCTCATTGGAAAGCTCGTTGGTGTCATCGGCCTTGATGGGAAAATGGCGGGCCAGGATAAGGCCCACCGCTTCAATTTCCTGGCATAAGGCGGGGCAGGCACTCCCCTGTTTTATGCCGGTGGCGATGTGATTGGCGTGGGCCAGCAGGCTTTCCTGGGAGATTTTTCGGTAGATGCCTCTGTCCGCCAGAATCCAGACCTTGCGTTCAAGAAGGGAGATGAAGAAAAGTACCCCGGTGTTGTCGCGGGTGGTATGGAGATTTTTTTCGTAAAAAGCGCGGAGCGCTCGTTCTGCCACCCGGGTTTCCCTGCGGCTGTCGGGGATGAACAGTCGGAGGAGCGGGGGCAGAATTCTGGCCAGGCCGCTGATCCCGATGATTCCGACGGCCATGAGGGGCAGAAACCAGCCCAGGCTGTCAGCCAGAAAAAGGTCGGTGACGACCAGGGCGGCCAGGCCGCCGATGGTGAGGCCTGCCAAGAGCGCCGCCTCTGGATAGGTGTCGCTGGTTGCCACCACCATGGCGGCAACCTCGCCGGAGGTTTTTTTCTCTACCCCGGCAATGGTCGCGGCGATTTGCTGTCTTTCCGCCTCGGTGAAAAATGTCTCTGCTTTTATCATCTACCAGCTCCCCGAGGCGCCGCCGCCTCCGAAACCACCGCCGCCGAAGCCGCCAAAACCGCTGTCTCCGCCGCCAAAGCCACCGCCTCCCATAAAAAATCCGCCGCCTCCGGCGTTGGCAAAGAGGATCGGCAGCAGCAGGCCCAGCATGGCGCCGACGGGAATAAGCAGGAGAAGCAGCAGCCAGCCCAGAGGTGAAGAGAGGCCGAGAAAGGCGAACAGCGGCAGAAGCGCCGCGCCGCTCAGCGCGCCGACCGGCTTGCTCAGTCGCCCAAGAAAGCCGACCAGGATGGCAAAGAAGATGAGATAGTTGAGCGGAGAGGATTTGCCACCTTTGCGCGAGGTCTGGCCGCTGCCCTGAAATTCTCCCCTGGTGGCGCTGATGATTGTGGAGATTCCGGCCTCAAAGCCTTCGTCGATTTGCTCCGCCTTGAAGCGCGGGGTGATGACCTGATCAACAATGCGTCCGGCCAGCAGGTCGGTTAGCACCCCTTCCAGGCCACGGCCAACCTCGATGCGGGCCTTGCGCTCGGCCTTGCTGACTACAAGCAGCACCCCGTTGTCCTTGCCCTTTTGCCCGATCTTCCAGGCCTCCACCGTGCGGATGCTGAAATCCTCCAGGGTGTCGCCTTCGAGGGAGGGGATGGTCAGCACCGCGATCTGGGTAGAGTCGGACTGTTCAAAGGCAAGGAGCAGCTGCTCAAGCCGCTGCCGTTCGCCAGGCGAAATCATCCCGGCCAGATCGGTAACATAGCCCTGGTATTGTGGGACTTCCAGCGCCCTGGCCGGTCTGGGGCCGATGGTAAAGAGGAGGCAGAGGCCCAGCAGGCAGATAAGTCCAAGAGCCTTGCCGGGCCGCCATCCCGCCTGCCGCCTGCTGGGCAGCATCGGCTAAAACTTTACCGCCGGGGCCTTGGCCGCCCCCTCTTCAGCTTTGAAGGCCTCGCGGCGGGGCAGCTGGAGCAGCATGTTGTTGGTCAGATTGTTGGGGAAGGTGCGGATGGAGGTGTTGAAGATCCGCACCGCCTCGTTGTAACGAACCCGGGCCACGTTGATCCGGTTTTCCGTGCCTTCGAGCTGGTGTTGAAAATCAAGGAAGTTCTGGTTGGCCTTGAGGTCGGGGTATTTCTCCACCACTACCATCAGGCGGGAGAGGGCGGAGGAAAGGCCGCCCTGCGCTTCCTGGAATTTGGCGAAGGCCTGGGGGTTATTGGCTACTTCTGGCCCAACCTGCATGGTGCCAAGTTTGGCCCGCGCCTGGGTAACGGCGGTAAGGGTTTCCTTCTCGTGGGCCGCATAGGCTCTTACCGCTTCCACCAGGTTGGGAATGAGATCGGCCCGCCGCTGGTAGGAGGCTTCCACATCGCCCCAGGCTGCGATTACGGCTTCGTCGTTCTGCTGGATGGCGTTGTAGCCGCAGCCGCTCAAGCCGAGGGCGAGAAGGGCGAAACTGACAAGAATGAGGAATCTTTGCATGGGTCTCTCCTTGGTGGAATGGTCTTGGAAAATTTTGATCTTGCCGCCCGCCTCTGCTGGTTTGGCGGAGGCGTCAAAATAAAAAGATACAAGTGTTGATGAACTGTTTTATCATGTCTGTCAACGTTGAGCGTCTCCCTTGCCAGCTTGCTTTTTTCTGCAAGGCCAATCAGGGATGACTGTTTCTCAAGCCGTGGCCATTTTACAGCAAGTAGACGGCCAAACGCAAGGTCATTCTCCGGGCCGGAGATTTATCGAGAAGACTTATTTGTCGCCTGATGCCAGGAGAAGAAAGCCTCCGGCGTTTACTGGAACTGAAGGGGAGCGCATGAAATTCTCAGAGTTAATGACGATCAGACAGAGTGTAAGAGCGTATCAGGACAAGCCTGTGGAAGATGAAAAGATAGGCCAGTTGATCGAGGCGGTTCGGCTGTCGCCTTCTGCTTGCAACTCTCAACCGTGGAGGCTGGTCATCGTAAACGATCCTGTTCTTAAAAGGGCGGTGGCCAAGTCGGCCTACAGCACTCTTGTCTCGTTCAATAAATTTGTTGATCTGGCGCCGGTCATCGTTGTTTTTACGATAGAGAGGCCCAAGATAATCACCCAGATTGGGGCACGACTCAAGGATCGCGAGTTTCCCTTGATTGACATAGGCATCGCGGCAGAAAATTTCTGCCTGCAAGCGGCGGAGCTGGGCCTTGGCACCTGCATGCTTGGCTGGTTCGATGAAGATCCCATCAAAATGGTTTTACATATCCCGCAAAAGATCAGGCTTGGCCTGCTGATTACCCTGGGATATGCGGCAGAAGCTTATCCCCTTCGCAAGAAAAAGCGTAAAAACATCACGGAGATGTGCAGCTTCAACAGATATTGAGACAATTTAATGCCAAAGCTTTTTGCCCTGCTTGATTGTAGTAACTTTGAGGTCTCCTGCGAGCGCCTGTTCAGGCCGGCTCTGGAGAGGCGGCCGTTGGTGGCGCTTTCCAAAACCGCAGCGGGATTCATTGTCGCCCGTCCAGAGGCGATGGTGCGAAAGAAAATCTGGCCGACAAGTGCGGCAAGATTTTCTGGGCTGTGCGGGATGCTGTTTGGTGCCCTCGGTACGACTTGAACGTACGACCTACCGCTTAGGAGGCGGTTGCTC
>MGTC01000003.1:0-15205 GCA_001799255.1 Deltaproteobacteria bacterium RIFOXYD12_FULL_55_16 | reverse complement strand
CAATGCGCAATATCTTTCTCGGCTGGAAAGGCCTGTTCTGTCAGACCTCAGTCTGATTCTGCCGGGAGGGGCAAAGGAGTTGTCTTCTGGAGGCGAGCAAGGGGGAGGTGTGAAAAATGATGGTTCACTTGCCGGGATGTGCTAGAATGGCGCAGTGCGCAGCGGAGCAGGACAAGAGAGTCTGAGCTGGCAGAACGGCGAAAGCTGGGAGGCTTCGCTGAGCGGTGTTTGGAGAGGTGCGGGATGAAGATTGCCACAGCGGAACAGATGCGGCTCTGCGACAACTTGACCAGCGCGTCCGGTATTTCCGGCCTGGAGCTGATGGAAAATGCCGGACGCGGCACGGTGGCGGCGATGATTCGGCATTTTGGGCCGTTGGTCGGACGCAAGGTGCTTATTTTTATTGGCCCCGGCAATAACGGGGGCGATGGCCTGGTAATCGCCCGGCTTCTTCTCGCGCAGGGCGCCAGGCCAAAGGTGGTGAGTCTGGCGCCTCTTGAGAAATCGCAGGGGGAGGCGGCGCGAAATCTTGAACTGGCCAGGCAGCTGGCCATACCGATTTTTCCCTGTCTTGGTGAAGATGATCTGCCCCTGGTTGAAGGATTGCTGGCGAAGAGCGATCTTCTGGTGGACGCCATTTTCGGCACCGGCCTGCGCCGTCCGCTAACCGGGGTCATTGCCGCAGCTATCAATCTTATTAATGTCAGCCCCCTGCCGGTGGTGGCGGTGGATATCCCTTCCGGGCTTGACGCCGACACCGGCCTCTCCCAGGGCCTCAGTGTCCGGGCGCAGCTTACCTGCACCTATGGCCTGCCCAAGTTTGCCCAGGTTGAGTCGCCGGGCAGGGAGCAGATCGGGCTGCTTGAGGTTGTCGATATCGGCATCCCTGCCGAGGTGGTGGAGCGGGTTGGGGTTACGGTTGTGTGGCTGGAGCGAACCTCGGTGCAGGGCTTGCTTCCGGAACGCGGTCTGGCTGCCCATAAGGGAACCTTCGGGCATCTGCTGGCGCTGGCAGGCTCGCTGGGCAAGGGAGGGGCGGCGGTGCTCTGCGGTCTGGGCGCGGCCCGCTCCGGGGCGGGCCTGGTGACCCTGGCCGTGCCGAAGATGCTTAATATCGTGGTGCAGGTGGCCTTGCCCGAGGCCATGAATGTGGCGCTCTCTTTTTCGCAGCACTGTCTCTCGGACACCGATTATGAGCAGCTGTTGGCGGCGGCCCAGGGCAAGGGAGCGGTAGTCGTGGGCCCCGGTCTGGGAATGGCGGAGGAAACCGGGCAGGTGGTGCGCAGACTTTATCGGGAGCTGCGCCAGCCCATGGTGATTGATGCCGATGGCCTTAATCTGCTGGCGGGCGAGGTTGCCGGGCCCATTGCCGGGATCAGGGTGCTGACCCCCCACCCAGGGGAAATGTCGCGTCTGACCGGGCTTTCTACCTTGGAAATCCAGAGTAATCGGCGGGCGGTGGCGGCGGATTTTGCCAGACGGCAGGGGGTGTATCTGGTACTGAAAGGCGCGGCCACGGTTATTGCCGCCCCGGATGGGCGGCTGGCGGTAAACTCCACCGGTAATCCCGGCATGGCCGCAGGCGGCATGGGCGATGTGCTTACCGGCCTTCTTGGCGGGCTGCTGGCGCAGGGCGTGGCGCCCTGGGAGGCCTCTTGTCTGGCGGTTTATGTGCATGGCCTGGCTGGAGACCGGCTTGTCCGGGCCGGGCGGCCTTTTGGTTTTCTGGCCAGCGAGCTGGCGGCGGAGATTCCTGCGGCCTTTCAGGAGGCGCTGGGGGGAGGAATAGTGAAAAATGGAGAATGAAGAGTTGAGGAGAGGATATCCAGCGGAAGCTGTTTTCGCGTTTCTGCGCCGTTGCGTTAAATTTTTTAGTTTTGGAGAAAGTATATGCTGATTGCCAAAGAGATCATGGCGAAAAAGGTTGTTTCGGTAAAGGTGGATCTGCCGGTGGAGAAACTGGCGGGCGTTCTCTGGTCTCATCGCATCAACGGGGCGCCGGTGGTTGACGACGATGGCCAGCTGATCGGGGTGGTGACGGAAAGCGATCTGGTGGATCAGGCCAAGAGGTTTCACATCCCCACCGCCATTTCCATTCTTGATTCGGTTATCTTTCTTGATCGTGCCAAAAAGGTGGAAAAGGAGATCAGCAGGATGACCGGGGCCACGGTGGGGGATATCTGTTCCCGGGAGCCGGTGACCATCAGCGAGGATACCCCCATGGATGAGATCGCCACCATCATGGCCGAGAAAAAAGTCCATACCCTGCCGGTACTCAAGAACGGCAGTCTGGTCGGGGTGGTCGGCAAGGCGGATATCATCCGGGCCTTGGCCAGGGGGTGAAGCTGAGTTGAGCAGCTGGCCGGATTTTATGCCCTTCAGGGTGCAAACGAAACTTATGCCCTTTGGGTGTAGTTCAGGTCAGGCTGACCTGGATCAGGCCGCGCACCGAATTGCCCACGAAAATCGCCTCTGCCTGCTCAATGTCCCGGCGGGTCAGGACTGCTTCCCGCACTGGCAGTATGGCGTGTTCCAGCAGGTGGCGGCGGAAAACTCCGGGCAGCAGCCCGCATTCCATGGCCGGGGTAAGAAGGGCCTCCCCCTGCTTGATGAAGAGGCTGGTGATGCTGCCCTCGGTCACCTCTCCTCTGGCGTTGGTGAAAAGCACCTCATAAAAACCTTTGGCCAGTGCCTGTTGCCGCTCGGTGTCGTACAGCGTCCGCAGGGTGGTTTTGTGAAAGAGCCAGGGCGAGCCTGGGTCGGTGGCCTGGGATGAGAAAATCACCCTCGGCAATTCGTGCTGGGTGAGCTGTGGCCTTGGCCAGGTGATGGCGTTCGGAGCCGGGCAGGGGCTGGCGGCAAATTCCAGCTGGCCGCTTTTTGCCAGGGTCAGCCGGATCCGCATGGGCGAGGCGGAAAAATCCTGGGCCAGTCTGTCAAGCCGGGTCATGAGTTCTGGCCTGCTGAAGGGATAGCGGAAGTAGGCGGCGGAGGCGGCCAGCCGCTCCAGATGTTCGTGGAAGAGCCAGTAGCCGGAGCCTGGTTGCCAGAGGATGGTTTCGATAAGGCTGAAGGCCGGGGCCGGGTCGCTCAGGAAACGGCCCTTGAGCAGGCATTCCCGCCATTCCTGCTCCGGGTCGGACTCGTGGATGATCCCGGAGCCGATGCCCATTTCCCCCTTGTTGCCGTTGAGTATGAGAGTGCGGATCGGCACACTGAAGGTTGCCTCGCCTGTGGGGGCGATAAAGCCGATGGCTCCGGTGTAGACGCCGCGCGGGCCGCTCTCCAGTTCGTGGATGATCTCCATGGTTCGTATTTTGGGGGCGCCGGTGACTGAGCCGCAGGGGAACAGGGCTCGGAACAGCTCCTCGATTTTTGTCGCCGGTGGCAGATGGCCGGTAATGGTGGAGGTCATCTGGTGCAGGGTCTCATAGGTTTCGATGTCAAAAAGGGATTGGGCGGCCACGCTTCCCTGGGTGCAGACCCGGCCAAGGTCATTGCGCAGCAGATCGACGATCATCACGTTTTCGCTGCGGTTTTTTCCGTCACTCTGTAAAAACTGCATCAACCGCCGGTCTTCGGCTGGGTAGGGGCCGCGCTGGATCGTGCCTTTCATGGGGCGAACCAGGCATTGCTCGCCGGTTCTCCTGAAAAACAGCTCCGGGGAAAAGGAGAGGATGCGCTGGTCGCCGGAGCGAAGATAGGCGCCGAAGGAAACGCTCTGGTTGCGGCGCAAGGTCTGGTACAGGGCCTCCGGCGAGCCGGTGAAGTCAAAGAGCAGCTTCAGGGTGAAGTTGACCTGGTAGGTGTCGCCGCTCTCAATGTAGCTTTTGATTCTGGCGAGGGCGGCGAAGTAGTCCGTCTGTTTGAGGCTGGGGCGCAGGTTGCTGAGGTGGCAGACCGTGGCGGCCTGGGTTAAAGGCGTTTCTGGCCAGGGAGCGCAGGGCAGCTCGTCTGAGTTGTGGGCGAAGGTCAGGGGGGCGCGATATACCCCCAGGCTGGCCAGGGGTTTTTGGGGGTTGGGGTGGATTTGCCTTGCCAGGGACGGTTCGAGCAGATAGCCGAACTCATAGGCGAACCAGCCGGCCAGATACAGGCCCTGTGCCAGAAAATCTTCCGCCTGCTGGAAAAACCGGGCCGGGTTGTCCTGGGCGCAGCAGGTAAGATGCGCCACGGGCCGGTGAAAAAAATAGGAATGGGATTCTTCCGCAGTCAGCCTGCTGGTCTCAAGGAAAACGCAGTCCTCTGTGGCCGCCATGGCCATGATCCGAGCTAAGGTCTTGTCTGTCAGGGGGCAGGGCATAGGGCATTTTCGCGCTGTTTTTTCTGAGCCGGGGGTATACGTTTCGGGGAATGAGTTCCTGTCTGGAATGTTACTCCTTTACCGATTCGCGGGAAGTTAAGCAAGGTAAAAAAATCGGGATGGCTCGGGGTATTGCGGCTTTCCTACTATCCAGCTTGAAGCCGGAAAGTAAGAAAAACCACCGAACGTAACTGTTCAACAGTGCCGCAGATGCAGTGTGTCTGTCAATCATCGGCGGTAGCGCCCGATAATCGTCGGCAGCAGTGCCTACACAGAGGCCTGAAAGCTATACATATAGTATGCGAACAGGCCGATAACAAAGCAGATGCGGTGCTGCTGGACAATTACCGGCTTTCCTGGTGATTTTTACAGGAACAGCTGCACAACATCTTGCATGAATAATAGGAATATTTTATAAAAACAGGTGCCGGTTCTCGACCGGCATGTTTTTGAAGTGAATAAGAATCGCTCTTTGTTGAGCTTGGGCAGATCATTTTTATGGAGGGTTGCAGGTTATGCTGATTAAAGACTGGATGGCAAAAGACGTCCTGACCGTGGACGAGAATACCTCTCTGATGCGGGCCACCAGGATTCTGAAAGAAAAATGTATCCGCCGTCTGCCGGTGGTTTCCCATGGCAAGTTGATCGGCATCGTGACGGATCGGGATGTGAAGGACGCCTCTCCTTCCAAGACAACCTCCCTGGATATCCATGAGCTGTATTATCTGTTGTCGGAAATGAAGGTTAAAGACGTGATGACCTCTAATCCTCTTACCCTGCGCGAGGAGGAGACCCTGGAAAAAGCGGCGTTGATCATGCTGGAGGACAAGATCTCCGGCCTGCCGGTTGTGGATGACTTGGGCAATCTTGTCGGACTGCTAAGTGAAACCGATGTCCTGCGCGGTTTTATTCACAGCACGGGAATCAAGGACGGCGCCATTCAGTTTGTCTTTGACCTGCCGGATGCCGCCGGTTCCGTGACCAGGGTTATTGAGAGCTTTCGCAAATTCGAGACCAGGATCATCAGTATCCTCACCTCGTTTGAGGATGCCCCGGAAGGGAAAAAACGGGTGGCCATCCGGGTGATGATTGATAATCCAGCGCAGGAAGAGACGTTGATCCGGGAGTTGAGGGAAACCTTTACCGTGGTTTACTATGGCAAGGATGAGTTGAAAAATATGCCGCGCAAGCGGGCGGTTTGATTTTTGGAGAATTCAGGAGTCAGAAGTCAGAAGTCAGAAGTCAGGAGTAAGGAGTAAGAGGTGGATGAATACGCCCTCCTGAATTCTGGATTCTGAATTCCGATTTCTGATGCATTTATGAGCCGTGTTGCCGGGGTTGCCTGGAAACACGGCTTTTTTTATGGGCTGGGGGGCTCGCTGGTATTAGGGGCTGGCCCCAGGGCGCCGAAGGGGATGTCTTCCCGGAAGGCTTCCAGGGTAACAGTGCCGCCGATTTTTGTGCCTGGCTTGCCGGTGGCGTTGTCCATGGGGAGCATGACAATGCCGGCCGGAACGGGAAAGCCTTCCGCCGCAGGGTAAGCAGCCTTGGCCTGATTCATGAAGTCAAGCCAGATCGGGGCTGCGGCCAGCCCTCCTGTTTCAGCGGAGCCCAGGGAAATGTTCTGATCGTGTCCTATCCAGACGCAGGTTGTCAATTCTGGGGTGTAGCCGACAAACCAGGCATCCACGTTCTGGTCGGTAGTGCCGGTCTTGCCTGCCGCCGGAGCCCCGAAGCTGCTGATGCCCTTGGCGGTGCCGTCGGTGATGACCCCTGCCAGGAGGTGGGTCATCTGGTATGCAACCCGGGGATCAAGGGCTTCGCTGGAGGCAGGGTGCTGTTCTTCCAGCACCTTGCCGGCGCTGTTTGTAATCTTGAGGATGAAAAGAGCCTGGGGCATCATCCCGCTGTTGGCAAAGGTCGCGTATGCCCTGGTCAGCTCAAGGGGGGAGACGCCGGAGGTTCCCAGAGCCAGGGAGAGATCCTTGACCAGGGTGGAGGTGACGCCCAGTCTTCTGGCCAGGTCGATGGTGCTGGCTGCCCCGATCTGTTGCAGGATCTTAACGGTGGGGATGTTCCGGGAGTGTACCAGCGCATCTCTGAAGGAGGTGGGGCCTTTAAACTTGTTGTCGTAATTTTTTGGCGCCCAATACTGCATTGAACTGGCGCCGCGAAACTGAATTGGTTCGTCAACAATCATGGTGGCCGGGGTCATCCCTTTTTCAAGGGCGGCGGCATAAATAAAGGGTTTGAAGGCAGAACCCGGCTGGCGGCGGGCCTGAGTCGCCCGGTTGAACTGGCTCTTGTCAAAATCAGTGCCCCCCACCATTGCCCGGACATAGCCGGTTTTTACTTCCATGGAGATCAGGGCGGCCTGGGGCAGGGTGGCGTTGCCTTTGTTCTGGCGGATGGCCCATTTGGCGGCGCCACGTTTTATGGCCATGTTGGCAGCTTTCTGCAGGTTCTGGTCAAGGGTGGTGTAGATACGAAGTCCGCCGCTCAGGAGGGCTTCGCTGCCATATTTGCTTTGCACATAGGCTTTGACATGTTCGATAAAATAATTGTTTTCCGCCGGGTTTTCCTTGTCCGGATTCCAGAGCAAGGTTTTCTCGTAGGCTGTCTGCGCCTCGGCAGGGGTGATATATCCTTCTTCGGCCATGCGGTTTAAGACATACAGTTGTCGATTTTTGGCGAGCTTGAAGTTGCGAAACGGTGAATAGCGGCTTGGCGCCTGGGGCAGTCCGGCAAGAAGGGCGACCTCTGCCAGTTCGAGATCCTGAACGCGTTTGTCGAAATAGATCTGGGCTGCAGACTCGACTCCATAGGCGTTGCTGCCGAGATAGATCTGGTTGAGATAGATATGGAGGATCTCCTCTTTGCTCAAGGCCTTGTCGATGCGGTAGGCGAGGATTGCTTCCTTGATCTTGCGGGTGTAGGTTTTTTCCGGGGTGAGCAGGAGGGCCCTGGCGACCTGCTGGGTTATGGTGCTGCCTCCCTGGCCCTTTTCTCCGGCGCGAAGATTGTGGAGAAGCGCCCGGATGATCGACCAGGCATCAACCCCGCTGTGTTGATAAAATCGGGAGTCTTCTGCGGAGACAAAGGCCTGAGGGAGCAATTTGGGCATGGCGGCGAGCGGGACGAGGGTTCTGTTTTCCCGTGACACATAGGTGATTGGTTGTCCGGCCGAATCGTAGATGATGGAGGCCGTGGCCGGGTTGTAGTTTTTCAGGGCGCCTATTGCCGGGATATCAAGGGAGATAATAAGATAAAAGGCGCCGCCGAGGCCGAGGGTCAGGGCGGCGCTGATGGTCAGCAGGAAGAAGGTGATCTGGACATGGGTCCAGGTTCTGATGTCAGGCGGGGTTTTATTTTGCACGGTAAACGCTGAATAAGATATTTTTTATATGAAACGGTCGCGGAACCTTGCCGGTTCCTGTCCGGATGGTCAGCGCAGGATAATAGTAACTATCCTGCTAAAGCCAAAAAACAGGCTAAAACATCCAAACTGTAACTATTCAGCAGTGCCGCAGATGCTAGGAAGAGGTCTGCGAAGTGTGCTATTGCACATGAGCAGGCCGATGACAACGCAGATGTGGTGCTGCTGAATAGTTACAGATAATACAGTGTTAGCCTGGCAAGGTCACGGTATTTTTTGAGGATTGTTGAGGAAGAGGATGAGCGGGGAAGGGGATAAAAAAGCAAAGGATCCTCGGCTGTTGCCGAGGATCCTTTGCCAAAATGCCTAATGCCGCATGATGTAGCGAGCCATGCTGATGATAATGGCAATGATTATGCACGAGCCGATGGAGACCATACTGAGACCAAAAATCGTGGCCGAGCGAAGCTGCCAGGCCTCAGGCGCTCTTTTGGTGGCCAGTTTTTCCAGCTCTCCAGAGGCGACTAATTGCTCGTACTCTCTGGGGCGTTCGTGCTTCAGCTCATCAACGGTTATGGAACCGACAAAAATAACCGGATCGAGGGGGAATTTTTCTGGGCGCAGGTGGGTGTTGTAAAAGTGGATCGTGAAAATAAAGCCTGCGGCCAGCAGCGCTTCGTCGCTGTGGATGATGGTGGCGATGTTGAGCCAGTAGCCGGGGAAAACCATGGAGAACTGCTCTGGAAACCAGAGGGCCACCCCGGTGGAACCGATGACCGCAATACCCCAGAAGACCGCCATGAAATCAAATTTTTCCCAGTAGGTCCAATGGCCGTAATGGGGGCGCGGCCCGCCGAAGAACCATTTGAAGGTGGCCGCCATCTCCTTGGCGTCGTTGAGGTTGGGAACCAGACCTTCCGGATCCAGGATGAAGCCGAGCAGGGTTTTACCGGAATCTTTCCACATCTTGACCAGCAGTTTCAGGGTCAGGGAAAAGTACAAAAAGGTGATGACGGCGCAAAAACGGTGCAATGAACCCAGCACCGCAAACCCGCCGGCAAAATCGGCCACCTGTTGAGCCCAGCCTTCCATGGCGAATTTGAGGGCCATGCCGGTGAGCGCCAGGGTCAGAAAGCTGACGATAATCAACAGGTGAAGAAATCTTTGATAGGGAGTGAATCGTTCCACATAAAGTTTTGAAGTCCTGGTCATGTTTTGTGGTCCTTTTTCTGTTATATGTTGATATTCTTAAGTATCTTTAATCATTCCGGCTGCGCGGTGCGGAGTACGCCGCCGCAGCGCAGCCTTGTTTGTTACTTTTTCTCTTTGCTGGCCTTAAATCTCTCCTTGAAGGAGCGGGGGAGCCAGAGCAGGGTGTGCAGGCCGAAAAAGGCGAAGGTGCCGATCAGCAGGCCGGTCATGGCCCAGAAGGTGTAGAAGAGGTAGGGATATCTGGCCTTGTCCGCCTTGGAGTGGGTGGCATGGGGCAGATAGGTGGCAAAGCTGTCATTGGCCTTGGCATGGCACTTGGAACAGGTCTTGACGATATTGGCCTTGTTGATCCGGGACTCCGGCGAGTTAGCGGGCATGATGTCATGGGCGCCATGGCAGTCTGAGCATTTGGCCAGTTTTTCCCCGCCTTTGAGCATGGAGGCCCGGCCATGGTAGGTTTCCAGGTAGGTTTCTGAATAATGCCCGTGGCAGTTGCCGCATTGCCGGGCAATGATCAGACGGAAGTCTTTTTTGTCCACCTGGGAGATGGTGTGGTCGGAATGGCAGTCGTTGCAGACCGGCAGCTTCTTGTCGGTTTTGGTGACCAGCGGGCTATGAACCGACTTCATGAACTTTTCGCCTATCCCTGCATGGCACTTGGTGCAGGTGGCGATGATGTTGTTGCGGTTTACGCTGGAGCTGGGCACGCTGGCCTTCTGGACATCGTGGTTGGTATGGCAGCTGCTGCAGGTGGCGGTGACTATGAGCCCCTCCCTGTACAGAGCCTTGCCGTGGATGGACATGGTGTAGTTGTCGGTGATATTCTTTTTGTTCAGGTGGTGGCTGGTGGTCATCGGCGAGCCTTCCTGGTGGCAGCGGCCGCAGGTGGCTGGGATATTCAAGGGGTAGGTGGTGGAACGCTTGTCAGTGGGGCGGAAGATCGCATGTTTGGAATGGCAGTCGTAGCAGCGGGGCGCCTGTTGATCTCCCCCTTTGATCGCCTTGCCGTGGGCGCTTTTGGCGTGGACTGCGGCCACTTTTTCATGGCAGCCGCCGCAGTTGACCGGAGTCAGGGGCAGGGTGTGTTCATCCTTGGCCGCAGCCGCTTCTTTGTGGCAGGAAACACAGCCGTTGCCGCCATGCACTGTACTTTTGAACACGGTCTCATCTACAACGTCTCCGTGGCAGCCGAGGCAGTCATCATTGGTCAGAGCAAAGGCGTTGCCCGCAGTCAGGCCAAGGAAGGCCAGAAAGGCAACGGACAGGAACGAGATCCTGAACATTGAAAATCCTGATTTACGCTGTTTCATTAATGATGTTCTCCTTGCAGTTTGTTAATAATGAAATATCTGAAAATAAAGCTGATTTGAGCAGCTTGCCTGCTCAAATGAAATTTTATGAACTCGTAACAACCTGAAAAGTTCACAGGCCCACCACACGAAATCAAACACTTACAGATTAATACCCGTTGTGATGTCGGCACTGCTGCCGACGACTGACACATGGCTTTTTACGATTTCAACAAACTTATGCCCTTTGGGTACAAGCTGGAAACCTCATTGTTCCTTGCTCTGCCAAATTCGCCGGGAATTGCTCCGAAGCCTTATGCTGGAGGGAGAAGGATGGCATTATTAAAAAATAACTCACATAATTGATTACCTATTGCACATAAAAGCAAGCAAAAAAACGAATGGCCATTCATTTTACGGTTTTGATTTTTACGTTGCGCACCCAGGGGAAATCTTTTAGATCATTGAGTAGACAGGATAAGTCGTTGTTGAAGAATAACTCATTGCTGCCAGTCAGCCGCAGATCTAAAACAAAAACGAGGATTCATTCTTCCCATGAAATCGCCCATTACTCCAGGCAGTTCTGAAACAATCCCCTTTTATGCCAAGGCAGGCTGGGTGGTCGCCTGGCTGCTGGTTCTGGTTTTTTTGGCCATGATTTCCCGCAACTGCGTCAGCTCGGTTACTTACGGCAGGAACACCGATCAGCTGGTGCTTGAGACTTATTATCGGCAGGGAGTTCTGGACGGCAGCGAAGGGCGGGCCGCCACCATGCCAGCCGAGGCAACGAAAAATCCTCTGCTGCGCAAAGCCTACAGCAAAGGCTACCGGCAAGGAGTTGACCGGAAGAAACAGTAACCGTTTCCAAAAAATGACTACCAGCTTTTCAAATCAGTCAGTTCAGTAAGGATAAAGCTGAGTTGAGCAGCTTGCCTGCTCAAACAAAACTTATGCCCTTTGGGTGAAAACCATGGTTGAAATGGACAGTGAAGAGCTGATTGTAGAACTCAACTACAAGAATATCATTGTTGACGAGCGCCAGCAGGGCAAGGAATTCAACATCCGGCGGATGTTCGATCTCCTGCCCGCCACCATCGCGGATAAGAGAACCCTGCGGGTGGTGGAGATTCACGACCTGTTTAAGGCGGTTGACCATACCTCGACCATGGCAGGCTCGGCGCGGCTTTTTCATTCGTTGATGAATCCCTCCCAGTCGATTGAGCTGATCTATGCCAAACAGGATGCTTACGCTGAGCTGGAAAACAACGAACGGCTGCAGGAGGCGATTCATGATTTTCTGATCGAGTTTTCCCGGATGGAGGTCGATCTTTTCAGATTTCTGAATGCCCATATCCATCAGATGACGGCCTACGGTGATTATAAGAGCGCTGCTCGGGCCATTGACAGGCTGCTTGCCGCCACGGAAAAATTGCCGCAGACGGAGACGGTTTATCTCGACTCGCTCATCAAAAGCATCTTGAGCTTCAAAGGCTCTCCGGTAAGAGATATCCTGGCTGGCCCCGCATTCAGAACCTTTTCCGGGATCAAGTCCAGCGAGGAGATCTGTCTCTATACGCCAACCTTGCGTTTCCGACCGCAACGGCTGGGTTTTGGCTCTCTGTGGCCGACCCTGCCCGGCATTCTTTCCGGGTCGGCCTGGCTTTTTGGCTTTCTGGATCCCTACCTGGCCAAAACCATGTTTTTCAGCACCAGCTGGTTCAGCGTGCTGGGTTTTGTCTATGGGGCGGTGCTTAAGCCTACGATTGATTATGAGACCGCGATTCTGCCGATCAGAAAAAGGCTGATTGAATCAGATCGTTTTGTTTCGGCCATCGAAGCGGTTGCCGCAATTGACGAACTGATGTCCTTTGTCCTGTTCAGCCGGGCAATGCCGCATCCTACCGTGATGCCGGAGTTGACCAACGAGGAGGCGCATTTTTTTGTCGCCCGTGATCTGCGCAATCCCATCCTCGCCATGTGCGACAAAGACTATATCGGCAACGATGTCAATCTGGCCGGGGATCGCGTCAGCTTTATCACCGGGCCCAACAGCGGCGGCAAGACCACCTACTGCAAAAGCATTGTCCAGAACCAGATTCTCGCCCAGATCGGCGCGCCGGTGGTGGCCTCCGCCGCCATGATCAACATGGCGGATCGCATTACCTATCAGGCGCCCTCGTTTGATAGCCTTTCCGATATGGAGGGGCGTTTCGGCACCGAGCTCAAGGTCACCAGGGATATCTTTTATTCAGTAACGCCTCAGAGCCTGGTGATCCTCGATGAAATAGCGGAAGGCACCACCAGCCACGAAAAGGTGAATTTTTCCGTGGATATCATCAATGGTTTTTTTGCGGTTGGCAACAATACCCTGTTGGTGACCCACAGCTTTGAGCTGGTTGATTATTTCAAGAGCAGGGGGCGGGGGCAGTGTCTGCAACTGGAATTTGAGAATGATCTGCCCACCCACAGGATAGTGCCTGGTATCTCCCGGGACAGTCATGCCTATCGTGTGGCGGCCAAGATTGGCTTCTCGCCGGATGATATCAAAAGGCATCTGTGTGAGAAGGGTTATCTCGTCGAGGAGTAGCCAGGCGCAAGCGGGTGAGAGATATGTTTTTCTGATTATAAAAAAAGCCGGGGGACGATTTTATCGTCCCCCGGCTTTTTGCTTTCGACCGGTTTAATTCAGGGCAAACCCTGAATTATTTTGGCTCATCATGGCAGTTTCCACAATTCTGGGTAATGGTCTTGCCTGCTTTGTTGGTGTGTTCTTCGTCGTGGCAACGGAAGCAGCCGAACTTGGTGTCGGCATACTTGTAACCGCCGAAGTCCTCGGAACGATGGCCGATATGGGACTGATAGGTGCCCCAGGTAACCTTCATGCTGGGCCAGATATTGTTCAGGTAGCCTTCGACAAGGTAGGCGCCAGCCTTTTCAATATCGCTCTTGTTTTTCGCGGCAAGCTGCGGGTTTCTGGCGCTTTGCAGGGCGAGCAGGGCGGGGCCGAGGTTCTTCTTGGCTTCGTCGCGAGACTTGTATTCAGCGGTCAGCGTCTTGAAGCTGTCTTCGCGGATTCCGGGGATGGCGCCGTTTATTTTCTTGCTGCCCAGGCCAAAGTCTACCACGTCTTCGGGCATGTCATAGACATGTGTTGGCCGGCTATGGCAGTCGGTGCAATCCATAACCCGCCATTTATCGGCCATTTCGGCTGGAATGGCCAGATCGGCCTTGACGAATTCATCGGTGCTGCCATCAGCTTTCTTGATGCTGACCTTGGCAATCTGGGTGCGTTTGTCGTCTACAGCCAGATATTTAATTTCGATTCCCTTGCTGATATGCCAATGGATCCCTTCAAAGGCGTTGGTTTCCGGATTGCGACCGCCGATGTGCAGGGCGATGTCGGTGACCGTGGGTTTTGTCTGGTTGTTGTTGCTGTAATGTTTGACGCTTTTGACCTTTTTGCCATGGAACTTGTCAGGCCAGTGGCATTCCTCGCAGGTATCTCTGGAGGGGCGAAGGTGTTGAACCGGGGAAGGAATCGGCCGGCTGTAACTGTCGGTAAACACCGCCAGAACCTGACGCAGGCCGGAGATCTTGGCCCGGACAAACCACTCGGCGCCTGAGCCGATGTGGCACTCGACACAGACAACCTTGGAATGGGCGGAGCGGGAATAGGCGACGAATTCCGGCTCCATTACCTGGTGGCAGACCTTGCCGCAGAAGGCTGGGGATTCGGTGTAATGATAGCCCTCGTAGCCGATAATGCTGAGCACGGTCAGGTTGACCACGGTCAGGACGGTAAAAATGATGACGCCCTTACGGTGCCGTTTATCGCTTAAGTTGATGTGGAGATGCTCGCGTTTGATGCCGAATTTGTTCCATTGGCGGCGTCTGAGCCAGGCAGCCAGCGGAATGATGGCCAGGCCGGTGAGCATGCCCCCTGGCAGCACCAGGTAGGTGAAAAGATTGGCGTAGGTGTTTTCAATAAAGCCAAACAGGTCAAGAATAAGCCCGACTACCATCAGGGTGATGCTGACCGTGGTGAGAATGACGCCGAAGACGCCAAGCGGGGAACGCCACAAGCCACCAATTATATATTGCCAGGGACCCTGGCTCGGGTCGTCGTTCTTTTCGCTGTTCGTATTGTCGGTCATTACCTTTTCTCCTTATCATTAATAACGTTGAGACGATTTGCAGACATTTTTCATTGTTGGCCTGAGCCAAAATTGCATCGCGCAGCACACGATTTTTTGAATACGCTTTCATAGCGGCATTCGGCATCCTTTGCAATAAATTTTTACAAGAAGGAGTTTTGGCCTGTCCTTTACCAGGCAGGCGTTTAAAGAATATTCTTTATTGCAGGGAGAATATTCTTTAAGTCAGGGCCTTTTATATTTCCTTTTGGAGATAGTTGTCTGATATCATGACGGATATTGTTTTGGCATGCTCCTTGCTTTTGTTTACTTCTGTTTTTAACTGCCAGGGCTGAATTCTGTTAACATTAACAGGCATCTCCTGGATTTTTTGTAAATTATGTGTCCCGGATCAAGGATACGCAACCCAAGGAGGAAGAGATGAGAAAAATAGTGGTGTTTACCCTTGTTCTGCTGCTGAGCGCTGGGATTGTCTGGGCCAAGGGCTATGAGATCCAGAAAAAAGCGGGAGAGCTGAGTGTGGTGGTGAAAATGGAGAGCAGCCCCGCAGTGCTTGGGGATAACGGGGTTGTGGTCACGGTGAAGGATGCCGCCGGCAAGGAAGTGACGGATGCCGGGGTGAAGTTGGAGTATTCCATGCCGGCCATGCCGGGGATGCCGGCCATGAATTATGGCGCGGTTCTTGCCTTGAACAAGAATGTCTATCAGGGGAAATTGAATTTTTCCATGTCCGGCCCCTGGAATGTCGTGGTGAAGATCGTGCGTGGCGGCAAGACCGTGTCAACAAAGTTCAGCGTTGATGTGCAGTAACTTCTGGGAGGAAGAGATGGGACAGATCATGGGAGATGGTTTTGGAGGAATGAAAAGGCTT
>MGTC01000002.1:14644-26114 GCA_001799255.1 Deltaproteobacteria bacterium RIFOXYD12_FULL_55_16 | reverse complement strand
GAGTTTCAAAACGAGGTGACCGCCAAGAGCAATGGCGAGATCGGCTTCAAGCTCTACCTGGGCGGGGTGATGGGTGACGACCGGGCCATGTACCGCAAGCTGCGGATCGGTCAGCTTCAGGGCGGGGGCTTCACCATGACCGGGATCAGCGAGACCGTCCCTGATTTCCGGGTGATGGCCCTTCCCTTTATCTTCAGATCCTATGCCGAGGTAGATCGGGTCGCGGAAGGACTGTTTCCGTTCTTCAAAAAGGCCTTTCTGGAAAAGGACATGGTGCTGCTGGCCATGACCGAGGTTGGCTTTGTCTATGCCATGTCCGGCGAGCCGGTGACCACGGTGGCCCAGTTGCGGGCAAGCAAGTGCTGGGCGCCGGAGAATGATCCGCTGAGCCGCTCCTTTCTGGAGGATATGGGCGTTACCCCCATCCCCCTTTCCATCCCGGACGTACTCTCCTCCCTGCAAACCGGGATGATCAACACGGTGTTCAACGGTTTTTACGGCTCTCTTGTTCTCCAGTGGTTTACCAAGATCAAATATATCACCGATACGCCCTTTGGCTATGCCTATGGCGGCCTGATCTTTTCCAAGGCCGCCTTTGACAGGCTTCCGCCTCAGCACGCCGCCTTGATGGAGACCGCCGCGAAAAGGCATTTTGCCGGGTTGTTGCTCGACACCCGGCGCAGCAATGAAGAGGCCCGCGCGACCCTGAAGAATAACGGCGTCCGGCTGGTGGCGGCGGACAAGGAAACCCTGCGCCAGCTGCTGGCGGTGCGTGACCAGAAAACCGTGCCGCGCCTGGTAGGCAGCGTCTTTTCCAGAGAGATCTACGAGACAGCGACCCGGTTACTTGCCGATTTCCGGGCAAAGGCAAATGGCGGAGCGGTAGTAAAATGAGTGCGCTCAAGGCAAGGCTTTCCAGAGGCAGCCAGCGGCTGAGTCGTTTGCTGGAGCGGCTTGAGGATGCGATTCTTCTGCTCCTGGTCGCCGCCATGATCGTTCTGGCCTGTGTGCAGATAGCCTTGCGCGATCTGTGGGGCGGGGGCCTGTCCTGGGCCGATCCGCTTCTGCGGGTCATGGTGCTGTGGGCCGGACTCCTCGGGGCCGTAGTGGCTACCCGAATGGACAAGCACATCTCCATTGACCTTGCCTCCCGCTTCCTGGCCAGATCGACTTTTCGCTGGCTGCGGGTGGTGCGGCAGGTTTTTGCCACGGGTGTCTGTCTGACCCTTGCCTGGCTGGCGGTTGTTTTTGTCCGTCAGGAGGCGCTCCAGGGCAACGGGCAGGAGATGGCCGGGCTTGCTTCCTGGCAGCTCAACCTGATTTTTCCTCTGGCCTTTGCCGGGATTGCCCTTCGTTTTCTCCTTGGCATCAGGCACAGCCTGCGCGCCGCCCTGGCCGGCAAAGAAGAGCGGTCTGCTCAAGGAGATCGGTGAGAGCCTGATATGCAGCTTCTGCAACTGATAACCTTTGGCCTGGCTGTCCTTGGCAGCCCGCTCTTTGTGGTGATGGCCGCCCTGGCCTTGCTCTCCTTTCATGGCGCAGGCGTTGATCCCTCGGTGGTGATCATCGAGATGTCCCGGCTGGCCGACACGCCCTTGCTGCTCTCCCTGCCCCTCTTTATCCTTGCCGGGACGGTGCTTTCCGAAAGCAAGGCGCCGGTGCGGCTGCTGGATCTGTCCAATGCGCTGTTGGGCTGGCTGCCAGGCGGACTTGCCGTGATCGCCCTGGTAGTGTGTTCGGTTTTCACCGCCTTTACCGGCGCCTCCGGGGTAACCATCTTTGCCCTGGGTGGCCTGCTTTTTCCGGCCATGATTAAGGATCGCTACCCGGAACAGTTTTCCCTGGGTCTTATCACCACCTCCGGCAGCCTGGGCCTGCTGTTTCCTCCCAGTCTGCCCCTGATCCTCTACGGAGTCATCGCCGAGACCAGGATAGACCATCTCTTCCTGGCCGGGATTCTGCCCGGCCTGTTGATGTTGATCCTGCTGGGCGCATACAGCATCAGGAAGGGCGCGATCACCCGTGGCCCCCGGCCGCCGCTGCCAGCGGGCGAAACGAAGCGGGCCCTGCGCGCCGCAGTCTGGGAGCTGCCCTTGCCGGTTATTGTGCTGGGGGGGATTTATGGCGGTTTCTTTGTCGTAGGCGAAGCGGCGGCAGTGACGGCCCTCTATGTGCTGATCGTGGAGCTGGTGGTGCATCGGGATCTCGCCCCGGCCAAGCTGCCCGGAATCGTGGTGCGGAGCATGGCCCTGTTCGGAGGGATCTTCGTGGTGCTGGCTGCCTCCATGGCCTCCACCAGCTTCCTGATCGACCAGGAGATTCCGTCCAGGCTTTTTGCCATTATTCGGGAACATATCTCCAGCAAATACACCTTTCTTCTGCTGCTGAATATATTTCTTCTCATGGTCGGCTGCCTGCTTGACATCTTTTCCGCCCTGGTGCTGGTGGTGCCGCTCATCGTGCCCATTGCCCAGGGGTATGGGATTGACCCTGTTCATCTGGGGATCATCTTTCTGACCAACCTGCAGATTGGCTACTGCACCCCGCCGGTGGGCCTTGATCTTTTTCTGGCCAGCTATCGCTTTGAGCGGCCCATTGCCGAACTGTACACCGCCACCCTGCCGTTTCTGGGGATATTGCTGGCCTGTCTTGCCATCATCACCTATTTTCCTCTGCTGAGCCTTTTTCTGCTCGGGCAGTTCGGGTAGCGATTATCATCTGCGGCAGCACTGAACAGGGGCGATGGCTCTTAAAAGCTTGTGTCGCCAGGAAATACAGATTAGTAAAAAAAAGAGAGCGGTATTATTTACCCATTCCCCAAGAGACGGTGACAGGCAAGTATGGATTTTCTCATGATACGGGTCGGATTTCTTTTCGACTGGGTTGAGCTGCACCTGGAAAGCAGACAGGGCTTGAAATTTTTTGCCACGACCCTGGTGAGTTTTTTCATCATTACCATCGTGGTGATCGAGCTCAACCGGCGGCAGCTTGTGCCCGAGCCGTTCGCCTCGCTTTTTTCCCTTTCCCATCTTGCCGCCATCGAGCATGCCTTCAACCTGCTGCTGGCCCTTGAGGTGGTGAGTCTTATCCTCAGCCTGTCCCATTCGGTGACCAGGTCGGTGGGCAAGCAGTTCGAGATCCTTTCTCTTATTTTTCTGCGGGATACCTTCAAAGAATTTTCCCATTTCAGCGAACCGCTGATCTGGCTCGAAATCGCACCCTCCCTGGGAAACATCGTCGCCTCCGCACTTGGCGCCTTGCTTATCTTTGTGGTTCTGGGATTCTTTTACAGGGCGCAGCGCTCTCGTCCCATCAGTGCGGATGAGGAAATCCGCAGCCACTTCATTCTGGCCAAAAAAATGATCGCCTTGCTGTTGCTTGTTTCTTTCACGGGGATCTGCCTTGTTGATCTCTGGGGTTATTTCACCAGGGGGCTGCCGGAAAACGCTTTCGCCTCCTTTTATACCCTGCTTATTTTCAGTGATGTGCTGGTGGTGCTTATTTCGCTTCGCTACAGCGCCCAATATCAGGTATCCTTCCGCAATTCCGGCTATGCGGTGGCCACGGTGCTGATCAGGCTGGCCCTGCTGGCGCCAGTTGTCATTGGCGCGGTAATCGGGGTGGGCACCGCTCTGTTCGCCCTGGGCATCAGCCTGGCTTACAACGCCTTCGCTCCCACGCTGGAAGAGGCTAAACTCTGAATGAGATTTTTTTGCTTGGTTGCCGATAAACGGGGGAGGATGTTATGGGGATATGCCGTATAGTGCTGGCGGATGATCATGCCCTGATCCGGCATGGGATCAAGAAGATGATCGAAGAGAATTCTTTCCTCAAGGTGGTCGGCGAAGCGGCCGATGGCCTGGAACTCATTGCCCTGCTGAAAACCACCCCGGCTGATCTGGCTATCCTCGATATCTCCATGCCGAACCTGCGCGGGATCGAGGCCATCCGGGAGGTGCGCAAGATCTGTCCGGCGATCAAGGTTCTCATGCTGACCATGCACAAGGGGGAACAGTACCTCTGCTCCTCTTTCGGCGCCGGGGCGGACGGCTATCTGCTCAAGGAAGATTCCGACACCGAGCTGTTGCCGGCCATTGCCAGGGTTCGGCAGGGCGAGTTTTATATCTCGCCCAATCTCTCCCGTGAATTTCCGGAAGACGTTATCGCCTCCTGTCACCGCTGGCGGGAGGCGGCTGGAGATATTCTCACCCCGAGGGAAAGGCAGATCCTGCAACTGGTGGCCGAGGGGGTGGTCAACAGGGATATCGCTGACAAGCTTGAGATCAGCAAGCGCACCGTTGAGCACCATCGGGCCAACATGATGAAGAAACTCAACATCAGACGTGTCGCCGATCTTATCAAGTATGCCATTGGCAGGGGGCTTTCCGACACGCCGCCTGAGTGAATTGTGCTGCCTTCGCGGCTTGTTACGAGTCTATCAATATTTAATCGTCCATTCTTTTATTTTCTCAAGGAGGCAAGGGTGCGTTTACCAGGAATAAGCAAGAAACCAGGTTTTTACAAACTGTTAGAAAAACAGGCGCAGGCGGCGGTGGATGCGGCCAGGGAATTTCAGGCTCTGGTCCATGACTTCGCCAATCTTGTCCAGCACGCGGCCAGGGTTAAGGAGATAGAGAGCGAGGCCGACCATATCACCCATGAGCTTGCCAACCTGATCGACGCCACCTTTGTCACCCCGCTGGACAAGGAAGACCTGCACGCCCTGTCCAGCGAGCTGGATGATGTGACCGATTGCATCGAGGCCTGCACCGGCAGGATGGCCCTCTACCAGCTCAGACAGGCGCGCCCCGATCTGGAAAGGCTGGTGACCATGCTGGTGCAGATTACCGAAGCCACACAGGAGGCGGTCAAAACGCTGCGTACCAAGCCAAGCCGGGATAAGATTCAGGATCTTTTTATCCGCATCCACCAGATCGAGAACGAGCATGACGCGGCGTTTCGCAAGGCGCTGGCCGATCTGCTCAACGCCCCGGATGCTGACCCGATCAAGGTGATCAAGTGGAAGGAGGTCTATGACCGCATCGAGGCGGCAGTGGACAAATGCGAAGACGTCGCCCATATCATCGAAAGCGTGGTTGTGAAATATGCTTAGTGTATCGTTGCTGTTGTTGCTGGTTGTACTCTGTGCCCTGGTCTTTGACTATATCAACGGCTTTCACGATACGGCCAATGCCATTGCCACGGTGGTTTCCACCCGGGTGCTCTCGCCGCGCAAAGCTATTATCATGGCGGCCTGCCTGAATTTTGTTGGCGCCCTGTTTTCTACCCAGGTGGCGATTACCATCGCCAGCGGGTTGCTCGATACGGCGCGTTTTCAGATGGCGGATATTCATCAGCCAGCCGCATTGGCCGCCAAGTTGCAACATCCCGCTGATCCGGTTTCTCGATATCTGGCCATCCAACTTTCCCCCATAACCCATGGGCTGCTGAGGGAATACACGGCAGGCGGCGAGCCCTCCCAGGAGTTGCAGGCCGCCATGGTGGAGGACTTGAACCACGCCCTCACCCTGACCGAGCTCTACTCGGCCGAGCGGTTTGCCGGGATCGCGCTCAAGCCTAAAATAGAGGCAAAGGCCAGAAATTCCAGCAGGCTGAAACCGGAAGAGCTGACCAACACCAACCGCGCCCTGCTGGAAAAGGCCTATCCTCATGAGCTTGATTCAAACCAACAGGCCTTCCAGGTGGTTATTCTGGCCGGTATCCTCGGGGCAATCGTCTGGAATCTGATCACCTGGAAATACGGCATCCCCAGCAGTTCCTCCCATGCCCTGATCGGCGGCTTGTGTGGCGCGGCCATCATCCACGGCGGGCTGCCCTCGGTACTCTGGCACGGGATTGTCCACAAGGTGCTTATTCCGCTCGTGGGTTCTCCGGCCATGGGCTTTATCCTCGGCTTTCTCCTGATGGGCGTCATCTTCAAAACCCTGGCCCAGGTGCATCCAGGCCGGGTAAGCGCCAGCTTTCGCTACCTGCAGATTATTTCCGCCGCGACCATGGCCTTTACCCACGGCCTCAATGACGCCCAGAAGAGCATGGGCATCATCACCATGGCCCTGGTAAGCGCCCGAATGATCCCCGAGCCCGTAGTGCCAACCTGGGTGGTGCTGTCCTGCGCCGTTGCCATGGCCCTGGGCACCTCCGTGGGCGGCTGGCGGATCATCAAGACCATGGGCCATAAGATAATCCGCCTGGAGCCGGTACACGGCTTTGCCGCCGAAACCTCGTCTGCCATCGTCCTCTTTGTGACCAGCCATTTCGGGATGCCGGTAAGCACCACCCACGTCATCTCCGGCAGCATCTTCGGGGTCGGCGCCAGCAAACGGCTGTCCGCCGTCCGCTGGGGCGTGGCGCAGAGCATGGTCATGGCCTGGGTTTTGACCCTCCCCGCCGCCGGGCTGGTGGCCGCGCTTTCCTATGAGTTGCTGATGCTGGTGGGGCTTGGCAGGTAGGAGGGCGAATGCAACTCGCTGTGAAGATAACTACTGGAAGAGCTTTTCCTGCTATCATGATTTTTGGCCTGATAGCCGGATCTGCTGAATAACTTGTTAAAATTCCTACCAGCCAGCAACCATACATCACAAATAATGGTATTGACAAAAGTATAAATAAGTTGAATATTATTTGAAAAACTTATGCTAATACTATTTATGGAGGGGTCAAATGCCTGGTGTGAAAACAGCAATATCATTAGAAGAAAATTTATTTAATCAAGTCAATCAATTAGCCAATGACATGCAGGTGTCTCGCAGTAAATTATTTACCCTTGCAGTCAAAGATTTTTTGAAAAAGCAAGAAAGCAATAAATTACTTGCTCAACTTAATGCGGCTTACAGTGATTCTCCAAGTGAAGAAGAAAAGAGTATTTTAAAGGCCATGCATGGAAAACAGCGACAAATTGTGGCGCAAGAATCATGGTAATAAAACAAGGCGAAATTTACTGGGTAGACTTAGGAGAGCCAAGCGGGTCTGAGCCTGGCTACAGGCATCCACATATTGTAATTCAAAATAATATATTTAATTCAAGCAACATAAATACAGTTGTTGTCTGCTCGTTAACCACGAATTTAACAAGAGCTAAAGCCCCTGGAAATGTTGCCCTTGCCAAAGGGGAAGCAAGCTTGCCTGAAAAAAGTGTCGTTAATATCTCGCAAATTTACACAGTAAATAAAAACGACTTAACTGAGAAGATTGGGCAGGTATCAAAAATTAAAATGGCTGAAATTCTTGAGGGCCTGAAGCTTCTTACCGAGCCAAGAGAACTATAGGTAATATGCAGAAATAAGGTTACCCCGGGGGTCTACCCCCGGGGTCAGGTTAGAGTTTCGGACATTCGCCCTTAAAAGAGAAAAACCAGCACAGATAAACGAAGAGGAATCGGGGACATCCACAGGTTGTCAGTCTCGCCTTGGGCGATACGTTCCTCAATCAGAAGCCCTGATCCCCATAGCCAAAAAAACAAGGCCAACTGTGATTTTCTTCTCTCATCTCCCTGCCGTTTCCAGCGCAACATTTTCGCGGCATGGTGGCCTGAGCAAGGCCCCGTATCATTCGCGCAATGTCGGCCTGCATGTGGGCGATGAGGAGGCCTTGGTATTGCAGAACAGGGCCTTGATCAGGGAAGAACTTGGGCTGTCGCGCCTGGTTTCCGCGCGGCAGGTGCATGGGGACAGCGTGCTGGTGGTGGACTGGCTGCCGGAGGCGGACGTGGAGCTAGCTGACCATGACGCCCTGATGACCAACATTGCCGGCCTCGGCCTGATGATCCAGCAGGCCGATTGTCAGGCGATCATGCTCTATGACCCTGAACATGGGGCGGTGGCCAATATCCATTCCGGCTGGCGGGGCAGCGTGGCAAACATCATCGCCAAAACCGTGGCCGCCATGACTGCCGTCTACAAGACGAGGCCCGGCAGTCTGTGCGCCGCTATCAGCCCATCCCTGGGGCCGTGCTGCGGGGAATTTGTCAACTACCGCCAGGAGTTGCCCAAGGCCTTGCATGGCTATCAAGCGCGGCCCAATCATTTTGATTTCTGGGCCATCAGCCGCGATCAGCTCCGCAATAGCGGGGTGCGAAGCGAGCAGATCGAGATTGCCAGGAGCTGTACGGTCTGCGAGGGGGATTATTTTTCCTACCGCCGCGAGGGGCTTACCGGCCGCTTTGCCTCAGTGATCGGGATAAAATATTACACCCAGAGGGTACAAGTTTCGTTTGAGCAGGCAAGCTGCTCAACTCAGCTTTAACGCCATGGCGCAAAGACGCGGAGAAAAAAATGAAGCAAAAAAATGAACCCGGCGGGCAAGGATTATGCTTCTCACCTGGCAAAGTGACTGCCGGCAAAAAAAGAAAACTTTGCCTCTCTGCGCCTCCGCGTTCCACAGTTTCTCTGAATCAGCGCCCATGATCAATTCCCGCGCCATAGCCATGGAAGCACTCCTTGCCTGGGAAAAATCCCCGGAACCGTTGGATCAGGCGCTGGAAGGCATTATCTCCGTAGTTGCCCTTAACGATCAGCGCGACAGGCAACTTGTCATGACCCTGGTCTATGGGGTTATCCGCTGGCAGGGCTATCTGGATGCAATCATTCAGAAATTTTCTCGCCATCCTCTGTCAGGCATGAAGCCCCTCACAATAGCGGCGCTGCGGGTTGGCCTGTATCAGCTTATTTTCCTGGATCGGGTGCCGGAATCGGCCGCGATCAATGAAACCGTTCAGGCCTTGAAGCTGGCCCGGCAGCCGAGCTGGCTCACCGGCTTTGTCAATGGGGTGCTCCGCGCCATGGCCCGGCAGAAAGCGACCCTGCCTGCGCCCGATGAGGCGGCGGCGGTGTTGAGCCATCCGGCCTGGCTGGTGGCGCGTTGGCAAACGCTGTTTGGCCCGGAACGGGCCAGGAAAATCTGCTGGACAAACAACACCCTGCCCCCCTTGGTGGTGCGGATAAACAGCCGCCGTCTTTCCCCCGACGCTTACCTGACCCTTCTGCGGGAAAAAGGGCTTGAGGGCGAGCGCGGCCTTTTTGCCCAGGAGGCGGTGCAGATCCATAATTTTCAAGGCCCGGTCACCGCCCTGCCCGGCTATGGGGAAGGCTTTTTTATGGTGCAGGATGAGGCGGCCCAGCTGATCACCCAATTACTGGCCCCGTTTGTCAAGGGCAGATACCTTGACGGCTGCGCCGGACTTGGCGGCAAGACCCTGCATCTGGCGCAGTTATTACCCAAAGGGGCCAGGGTGGTGGCGGTGGAGCCCAGTCTGAAACGCCAGACTCTGCTGAAAGAGAACCTGCAACGGCTTGGTGAAACGAAAATTGAGATCCATGGCCTGACCCTCCAGGAATTTGCCGGTCAATGCCAGGAAAAATTTACCGGCATTCTCATTGACGCGCCCTGTTCCGGCCTGGGTGTTATCCGGCGGCAACCCGATATCCGCAGGCAACGCTCGCTGGCAGCTTTGCCAGGCTATCAGGGCAAGCAACTGGAGTTGCTGGCAACCGCCGCCGGGCTGGTCGAAAAAGGCGGCCTTCTCCTCTATGCGACTTGCAGTATTGAGCCAAGGGAAAATGAGGAGGTGATTGCCTCCTTTCTAAACGAACATCCTGAGTTTCACCTCAGCCCGGCGCAGGAGTATCTGCCCGAAGCGGCCAGGGGCTTCTGCGATAGGACAGGGTTTTTAAAAACCACCCCCGAACAGGGGCTGGATGGGTTTTTCGCAGCCCGGCTGAGAAAAACAATGAATCGTGCAGAGTGAATAGTGCAGAGTGAATAATGCAGAATGAAAAATTGAAAGCACGAAACGACATTGCGGTGCAGAGTATAGAATATGCCGTAGAGGTGATCCACCTGTGCCGTGAGCTACAGCAAGACGGGGTGGGAAGAGTTATTGGCAAACAGTTTTTGCGCTCCGGCACTTCAATTGGAGCCAACGTGCAAGAAGCTCAAGGCGCCCAGAGCAAGGCTGACTTCATTGCCAAGATGTCCATAGCTCATAAAGAGGCGCTTGAATCTGCCTATTGGCTGAGACTTTTTGAAAAAGCAAAAGTTTCTCCAGCGGTGCGGCTGGCCTGGTTGGTGGATGAAACCGAGCAGCTGATCAAGATCTTATCGGCAATCCTGATTACAGCAAAACAGAGCAAGAAAACCGTCTGACTATGCGTTTTCCACTTTCCACTCTTAACTTTTAATTTTTCACTTTTAACTGAACTCATGGAACCAAAATTCATCAGCATCCGGGGCGCCCGGATGCACAATCTGAAGAACATCAATGTGGATCTGCCCCGCAACCGGCTGGTGGTTCTCACCGGCTTGAGCGGCTCTGGCAAGTCCTCCCTGGCCTTTGATACCCTCTATGCCGAGGGGCAGCGCCGCTATGTGGAATCGCTCTCCACCTATGCCCGCCAGTTTCTGGGGCAGATGGAAAAACCAGAGGTGGATTCGCTGGAGGGCTTAAGCCCGGCGGTGTCCATCGAGCAGCGAACCACCAGCCGTAATCCACGCTCCACGGTGGGAACCATCACCGAGATCTACGATCACCTGCGCCTGCTCTTTGCCAGGTTGGGCAGACCCCATTGCCCTGAGTGCGGCGAGGAGATCCGGCCCCAGTCCGTGCAGAACATGGTGGCAAGCCTTCTCCTGCTTGCCGAGGGAACGAAGATTGTCCTGCTGGCCCCGCTGCTGGACGGCAAAAAGGGCGAACACCAGGCGGTGCTGCAAAAACTCCGGCGGGAGGGCTATGTCCGGGTGCGGATCGACGGGGAGATCCGCGATCTGGCCGAGGAGATCGTCCTTGAAAAGAACAGGCGCCACACCATCCAGGCGGTGGTGGATCGGCTGGTGATCAAGCCCTCGGTGGCCAGGCGGCTGTCCGAGTCTGTGGCCACCACCGTGCAGCTCGGCGCAGGCTTTTTGCTGGTGCAACTGCCGGAGACCGGGCAAGAGATCCTCTACAGCGAACATGCCGCCTGCGTCCGCTGCGGCAAAAGCCTGCCGGAACTGAGTACCCAGCTGTTTTCCTTCAACAACCCCAAGGGCGCCTGCCCGGAATGCGGCGGCCTGGGGGTGAAACAGTTTTTTGATCCTGAACTGGTAGCGCCCAACCCCGGCTTGAGCCTAAACCAGGGGGCCATCCTTCCCTGGCAGTCCAGCTCGCCCTCCACCTATACCCAGGAACTCATGGCCGGACTTGCCCGGCAATACGGCTTTTCGCTGGATACTCCGCTTGCCTTGCTGCCCGAACAGATCAGGGAGGTTATTCTGCACGGGAGCGGCTTAACGGATGTAGTTTTCGACTATGTGCGTTTCCGCAGGCTACATAGCCACCGCAAGCCCTTTGCCGGGATTCTCCCGCAACTGGCCAAACGCTATCTGGAGACCGGCTCCGGATCGGTGCGGGAAGAGCTGGAACAGTACATGAACGAGCAGGACTGTCCGGCCTGCCATGGGGCGCGGCTCAGGCCAG
>MGTC01000002.1:14397-14602 GCA_001799255.1 Deltaproteobacteria bacterium RIFOXYD12_FULL_55_16 | reverse complement strand
TTCTGCACGATGTGGGCCTGGGCTATATCTCGCTGACCCGCAAGGCGGCAACGCTGTCCGGCGGCGAGGCCCAGCGGATCAGGCTCGCCTCCCAGATCGGCTCACGCCTGGCCGGGGTCTTGTATATTCTTGATGAGCCGAGTATCGGTCTGCACCAACGGGACAACGCCAGGCTGATCAATACCCTGATCCGGCTGCGGGATCT
>MGTC01000002.1:14146-14384 GCA_001799255.1 Deltaproteobacteria bacterium RIFOXYD12_FULL_55_16 | reverse complement strand
AGACCCGGTCAACGATATAACCGGGGGCGATGCCGTCCAGGGTGATGCCCATGCCCTGGCGGTTGAACGAGATGGAGCCGCCCGCCGAGAGCAGATGCTCGGTGCCGATGCGGGGCAGGAGAGCGGCGATTTCGGCCTCGCTTGGCCGATGGCCGGCGTTAAAGCGGTCTTTGAACAGGTCGACCATGGGTTGCACCGTAATGTCGAAGGCGCCGTTCGTCAGCCGGTGGTAATGCAG
>MGTC01000002.1:3685-14134 GCA_001799255.1 Deltaproteobacteria bacterium RIFOXYD12_FULL_55_16 | reverse complement strand
CATCTCGCCCACATACCGGGGCAGGCTGGCAAAGGCTGTGTCATCGAGGGGCTGGAACAGATCGACAAGGTGATCGATATCGATCAAAGCCCCATCGGTCGGACGCCCCGCTCCAATCCCGCCACCTATACCGGCCTGCTTACCCCGGTGCGCGAACTTCTGGCCCGCCTGCCCGAGGCGCGGGCCAGGGGCTACCAGCCGGGCCGTTTCAGCTTTAATCTCAAGGGGGGGCGTTGCGAGTTCTGCGAGGGCGAGGGAGTGATCAGAATCGCCATGCATTTCCTGCCCGATATCTATGTAACCTGCGAGGCCTGCGATGGCAGGCGCTACAACCCCGACACCCTGGACATCGTCTATAGGGGCAGGAATATCGCCGAGATTCTGGCCATGAACGTGGAGGAGGCCCTGGAATTTTTCACCAGAGTGCCGCAGATCAGGGGCAAGCTGCAAACCCTGCTGGAGGTGGGGCTGTCCTACCTTGCCCTGGGCCAGTCTTCGGTGACCCTGTCCGGCGGCGAGGCGCAGCGGATAAAGCTGGCCAAGGAACTGAGCAAAAGAAGCACCGGCCAAACCCTCTATATTATGGATGAACCGACCACCGGTCTCCATCCTGCGGACATCCAGCATCTGCTCCATGTTCTGAACCGACTGGTGGAGAGCGGCAATACCGTGGTAATCATCGAACATAATCTCGACGTGATCAAAACTGCCGACCATCTTATAGACCTCGGCCCGGAAGGCGGAGATCAGGGCGGCGCCATTGTCGCCCAGGGCAATCCCGAGGAGGTGGCCATGGTTGGGGAATCATACACCGGGCAATTTCTCAAGAAGATTCTGAACAAATCTACCTCCCTTGACAGGAGGAGACCAGTGGGCAGGTGAGGCTACAACCTGCCGGTTTTACAACCATTTTCCCCCCACCCTAACCCTCCCCCTCAAAGAGGGAGGGAACTTTAGGGAAATATGCCAGAAGATCGTGTAAAAGACCCGTTGAAGTTTCGGCATATTTCATTATAAAGAATGAGGTACGGTTTTTAAATTACTTGAAATATGGCATGTGCCATCCATGAACTCAGACTAAAGATAAGGAATTTGAATCATGACAGAAGAGAATAACGACGACGTTCAGGCGCTGGAACCCCCTGTTTTCCGGTTGCAGAAGATGTATCTCAAGGATTTATCGTTTGAAAATCCCGAGGCTCCGGATGTTTTTCTGGCCAAGGGCGAACCCATGGTTGATGTGAATCTGGGCCTGAAGCACAAACAACTGGAGACGGAAGACCATTATGAGGTCACCCTGGCTATTACCGCCAAGGTGACCAACAACCAGACCGAGAAAACGCTTTTTATCATCGAGGTCGAACATGCCGGGGTATTTCTGCTGAAAAATATCCCGGAGGAGCATATGCCCGCGGTATTGTCGGTGGAATGCGCCTCTCTGCTTTTCCCCTTTACCCGGCAGATAATCAGTCAGGTCTCGGTGGATGGCGGCTTTGTCCCCTTTCTCATGGAGCCGATCAATTTTCACGCCCTGTATGAAAATTCAAAAAGGCAGAAAGAGAGCCAGGAACAGGCGCAATAAAGTTTTTATTTCAGCGAGAATCCCACAAAAAAAACCCGGCGGTTGCCGGGTTTTTTTGTGGCGCTGGAGGTAGAGAATCAAAGAATCTTGGGTTGCAGCATAATGACCAGTTCATTCTTCCTGGTGGACTTGGCAGAATGGGAAAAGAGCTTGCCAAGAACAGGGATATCCCCCAGGAAGGGAACCTTGTTACTGCCATCCGTCGTTTCGGCGTTATCAATAAGGCCGCCAATAACCACCACCTGTCCACTCTTGATGCGAACAGTGGTATTCATCTCCCGCAACTTGATTCTGGGAACCCCGATTTTGTTATCCCCGCCAATGGTTTCGTAGGCAACCGTATCGCCATCCAGTTTTGAGGTAACCGGGGTCAGGGTGAGAATAATCTCATCGTTGTCCATGATTATACCGAGCACTGACATGCCAATGCCAGACATGAGGGTTGCCGTGGTAATGGTATAGGTTACCGCCCCCGTGGTGCCATCAATCCTGGACTCGATCTTATCGATATATTTTACACTGTCGCCAGCGGTGATGAGGCCTGGCTGTCCGTTCATAACGCTTAGTTTTGGATTGGCCAGCACAGAGGTCTGCCCCTGGGTATCAAGAAAATTAAGCGCCAGGGAGAAAGGACTGCCGGTAATGGCGATATTGCTTACCCCCCGGCCTCTCAAGTCGCGATTTGGATCGTAGATAAATCCGTTACTAATGGAGGCTGCCGCCGCAGAGGTTGCAGCCGCAGAGGTTGCAGTCGCGGTGCCTGCCGCTGCAGGGGTCCCAAACAAGGTAAGACCAAGCCCCTTTCCGGTCATGAAACTACTCCAGTTAATCCCCCTGCTTTCGGTATCTTCCAGAGAAACTTCGACAATCTTCGCCTCAATAGAGATCTGCCGGTAAAGTTCCGTCTTCAGATTGTCGAGATAGACGGCGATCTTTTCCACCAGTGGTCTGGGGGCGGTCACCGTGATCAAGCCTATGGGCTTGTCGATGCTGTAATAACCCTTCCCTGCCTGGACATTGCGTTTGATTGTTGCCGCTGCTGTGGGCGGAGGAGATGCAGCGCTCGTTGAAGATGTGGAACCTGTTGCCGCAGGAGCTGGCGGTGGAACCGTCTCTTCCCAGATCTCCAGCATCTGGTCGATGTTCTTCCTGATATTTTCCCAGATATCAAAATCGTTTTTATCGCTGGTGAGCTGGATATTGCCCTTAAGTCCGCTTGTAGTTGACCCGCCGCCCAGCACATCCCCGCCAACGCCGGTGGCGTAAGAAGATTTCAGAAAGGGCATGGCGACATGAAACTTCTTGGTTTCCCGGTACTTGACCACGATGGTATTGCCTTGAACCTCGTGGAAATAATCCTTTTGCCTGAGGATATTATCCAGTGCTTTAAAAAAATCGTCCTCCGCCCGGATATCCACATCCACCTCGACCATCTGGTCAACATCGCTGGCCCAGCTGATATTCATGCCTTTCAGGGCGGCCAGCCGCTTCATAATGTCACGCAGCGCCACCGGCCCTGTATTGGAGGAAATATCAGCACCCACCGGGATTGCAAGGCCCTCGACGTTTCCCACCCCCATTTGCCCGGAGGCCTCCCCCAGCATATACACCGGCTTCTGGAAGCGAACCGGCAACTGACCTTCCTCCAGAGTTTTCACCTGTTTTGCTGGCCCCGAAACCGCAAGCACCTCCGGCGTTGTCTCGGCGATAACCGCAGAGGCGCAGACGGTATTAAGCAACAGGCAGAGTACTGCCCAGGCAAATAAAATCGCTACATTTTGAGTTTTCTTTTTCATGATGGCAGTCTTTATACTTTTTTAAGGTGAGAAAATTCAGGCAAAAACCAAAAACGCCTCAACCTGTAGCCTAATTTGCCGCGTCGATTCTTCTTTTAATGAACTGGCGCAGATCTTCAGGCACCAGATAACCGGAAAGCAGAACCGCATTATATGCCACCGCAGCCTGAGCCGAATGACCGAGTTTATCAAGAATACGAGCCCTGGCCACCAGGGTGTCAAGGGTGTCCCCGAACAGGGCTTCATGACTGGCAAGCAGGGTCAAAGCCCCATTATAACTCTGGTACTCTTCAGCAAAGGAGGCGTAGCTGATCAGCGCTTCACTTGCAGGTATTTCCCCGCTGATAGCCAGATCAAAATATGCTTTGGCCTCTCCTGTTTTTTTCATGTTGGCCGAACCAATGGCAGCCATAAGTGCCGCCCCGGCGTTGCCTGGCTCAAGGGCCAGATTTACCCTGGCATAATGCAAGGCCCTGGCATTCATCCCCAACTGGGTCAGGCAGAGCGAGGCGAGGCGACCGGCAAGCTGGGCATTATCCGGCCATTTGCTGAAAGCTGCCTCATAAAAAGAAAGCGCCTGCTCGAACTGGCCGCCTTTTTCGGCGGCAATGGCCTGCTGGATAAGGGCCTTAGCTTCCACAACCCCCTTGGGCGTTTCCAGGCGCTGCTTTACGGAGATAGCCTCAAGTTTTTCACCTTCCTTGACAGAAATTGCTCCACTGGCAGCCTTTGGCCAGTTAAACTGCTTAGCCTTTGGCGAGATGACAAGCGTATTGAACCTCTCCTCTTTTTGCAGATCTTTCAGGTTGAGAATGATGTCCAGGGCAAAGTCCCAGGGGATATTGTTGAGGGCGAGAGTCAGAGTGCCGCTGACCCCTTCATCAACCACAATATTCTGGCCGCTTATCTCGCCAAAAAGCCTGAATACATTGTGGAGATCAATTTTAAAGAAATCCACGGTAATTTTCTGTTTTTCATATCCTGCAAAACCAAGGCTGTCGACTTGGGCTTTTTCGGGAGTTTTTCCTGCTGGAGCGGATGCCGTTGCCGGGGCAGAAATTTTCGGGGCAAGAGCCTTTTCCAGCACAGGTTTTGCCTTTATCCTTGCAATGGGAAACTTGGGGATTATCAACTCGGCCGGATTGGCTGGGTCAAGCTCAATTTCCTTCAGCAAGGAGACCAGATTAACCTCTGGACTGGCAATGGCTTCTGACGGCGCGATCTGAGAAGCCTGCTCCTTTGTAAAACTGACGACAATGTTGTTTCCCTTGCTTTCAATAATATAAGCTGGGTCGGCAGAGAGATAGATCTCCAGCCGGGCAATGGCCGGTTTCTGCTCAACCAGGGCGATACCTTTAATATCCTGCACCACCCCCTGCGGCAGATTTGTCGGCATCGCGAGGGAATCAACCAGTCTGGCGTCAACAATATCCAGCACGACCCGCAGGGGATCAAAAAGTTCGTACATCGTATAAGTGGGCGGGGTACTCCCATGAACAACCAGCTGCAAGCCCTCGGCAGTCTGATCCAGGGTAACACCTGATATGACACCGGATGATCTTGCCTGAGAGGAAGGAGCGGTCTTTTTGGCAAAGGCTGTCCCGGTAAGAAGGACAGCGAATATCATCAACCCGGCAAAAATCCCTTGCAGACGGGTAATAACAGGGGTCATTATTTTTCTCCCTCTTTGTTTAGAATCAGCTCAACTTTGCGCAAGGTACGTTCGCCCATCACCTTTTTACCTTGCTCAATAACCACCTTGTCTTTGCCTATCTGGACAACTTCTCCCGTTTCCCCAATTTTTGTGCCCTTGCGAAGCACATAGCCAACACCGGATGAATCCTGCACCATGGCAAGAAAGCCGCGTCTGCCGGAAACGATGGCGACCAGGGTCAACTGGGCTGGCTCAAATTTTCGTGTTCCTGCCAGCTCAGCCTTGGCCTTGGCCTCGGCCTTCATGATTTCCTGAGTGAGAAACGGAAAAAATGGATCTGGCCTTTCGCGATCGTAGACAAAAGACGGGATCTGACCGTCGACAGGGGCTGCATTCAGAACTGGCGCCTGATTGGAGGAGCCTGGCGAGACAGCTTCGAGCTGGGCAGAGGCAATATCCCAGCCGCTGCCAGCGCAGGACAAGCTTGCGACCAGGGCGCCAGCCAGAAACATTTTTATGCAGCCTCTGTTCATCATAAGGAGTGGCTCTCATCGCAGGCAACGGTTAATCGTTATTGAAAGGCATTTCGTCTGAACAAAACACAACAGCGCTGCTACTTCTTCCCTTTCACCTCTTTCTTCGCATTGGCCCCCACCTCCGCCGGATCAAGAAAGCGATAGGTAACCAGCTGAAAGGTCGAATTCAGGATCATTTCCCCCCCCAACTGCTTAGGGGAATCCATCCTTATATTGTTCACAGAGACAATGCGGGGAAGCTTGCTGATCTTGTCAAGAAAAACGCCCACCTTATGGTATGAGCCCTGCACCGCGATATCCACAGGGATTTCCGCATAAAATTGCTGCGGCTTTTCGGCCAGCGGCTTGAAAGAAAGAACATCCAGTCCCGAAGCGATGGCCTGCCCGGAAATGGTGGACAGGAGCAGGGGGATTTCTTTTTGATCGGGCAACAGCAAAGAAGCCTCGGCAAACTGCCGTTGCACCTCCGCCATTTCCGCCTTGTGTCGTTCAAGATCGTTGACAATTTTTTCTACTTTTCGGATTTCCTCTTCAATTCCTGTCTTTTGTATTTCAAAGGTTTTTATTTCGCTGGTTTTCGGAGAATAAACCAGAAAAAAGAAGGCCACACAGGGCAGAATACAGGCTGCGGCGGCGATCAGCATCTTTTGTTTCATGTCCAGCAGACTTACCTTGCTGTCAAGAAAAGACTCAAAGTCAACCGGGATTTTTTTCAAGTCAAGCGCCATGGCTTCTCCCGCCCAAGGTCTTAAGGAGCCGTTCACAAATAACCTGTATATTTTCGATCATTTCGTTACGGCTCCTTATGCCGTTCGCGATATCCAAAGGAGCAAAGCTGAGTTGAGCAGCTTGCCGGATTTTATGCCCTTTAGGGTGCAAACGAAACTTATGCCCTTTGGGTATAAGTTATTTTGGTTCCACGGCTAACTGTTCGGGGCGATAACATTTATTGTAAGGGAAAAAGATTTCAGCTTCTGCTTGACCACGTCCATCTGGGCAGAACTGGTTAATTCCGTCCTGGCAAAATACTCAGAGGCTTCCAGTTGCTGCATGTACTGGGCAATGGTTTCATTATCCAGAGCAACCCCCTGCAATTGCAGGCTTCCCGCAGATTGCTGCAGGGAACTGAGCCACAAGCGGCTTGTCGGAGTGCGTGAGGCCACCTCATCAAGAACACGCACCGTAACCTGGGAGCCAGCCTGGAGTTTTTTTATGGATTCCAGCTTCTGCTCCACCAGCTGTTTCTCGTTTTTCAAGGTGGCAATCTGATTCAGGATAGGCTGATATGACTGTTTTTTCTGTTCAAGCGCTACAATTTCCTCCTGCAGGGAGGAAATCTTTCCGACCAGAACCAGCCAACCAACAACAAGAACCAACAATACCAGAACAAAAACGGCTGAGAAGCCCAAAAGCTCCGTCTTCAGCCGCTGTCTTTTTTTCAGCTGCCTGACTGGCAAAAGGTTTATGCGAAGCATAAGGCTACACCTCCACTGGTCTGGTCGCCAGTCCGGCGGCAAGAGCCATTTCTGGAGCAATGCTTTTCAGATAGGCGGGATCAATGATTCTGCCATCCACTGCCGCTTGCTTGAAAGGGCTGAAAATTTCGACAGCGATATCAGTCTCTTTCGCAAAAAAATCAGGAAGGCCCTGGATCTTTGCGCCGCCGCCACTCAAGACAATCTTCGCAATCTTTTCGTCTGGGTGATTGGCATAATAAAAATCAAGGGCCCGTTTCACCTCTGTTACCCACTGACTACAGGTATTGGCAAAAAGACCTGCAAGCTCTTCCCTTTTTTCTTCAGAGACCATCTCCCCTGTTTTCAAGGCCTCTGCCTCTGCAAAGCCGATCCCAAAAAGATTTTCTATCTGCTCGGTCAACTGTCGGCTGCCAAGCACAACGTCCCTGGCCAGAATTGAAGCGCCATGGGAGATGATGTTGATGTTCATTTTCGAGGCGCCGATATCCACCAAAACGACATTATCCGCCAGGCCATAACTTGCCTCAAAGGCATTTTCCAGGGCAAAGGCATCCACGTCCACAACAACCGGCTGAAGACCGGCTGTCCGCAACATATCAAGATATCCGTCCACAACCTCCCGTTTGGCTGCGACCAGCATGACATCCGTGCGGTTTTCAGTCGCGGTGTTAGTTTTCAGATCATGGAAATCCAGATAGACATCTGCAATATCAAACGGGATATACTGCTCCGCCTCTGATTCTATATGTTTTTCAAGCTCCTCTTCGGTCATCACCGCCAGATTTATTTTTTTGACAATGACGGAGTATCCTGAAATGGAGATAGCAACCTTTTTATGCTTGATATTCAGGTTGCTGATCAGAGAGGTAATGACCTTGCCTACGGCCACCGGATCATGCAGGGCGCCGTCCTCAAGAGAATCGGGGGGAAGCAAGGCACTGCCCAGAGCAACGAGCTGATAGCCCTCGGCTGTTTCCGCCAGCTCACAGAGCTTGACGGCATGAGAGCCAATATCAAGGCCAAGGGAGAGGGTCTGCCTTTTAAAAAAAGGGAGATGCAGGGGGGGCAATGATAATTTTTTAAAACCGGACTTGCCCATGAGTACCCTATAACCAAGATTTTCTAACGGTTTACATCCGCAAGCCTAAAGCGGTTGCAACTGCGCTTGATGATGACAATTTCAACTATTTCATTACATTAGAGACATAAAAAAAACATGGTGTCAAGAATAAAGGCAGAACAAAGGCAATAGCAAGTGACAACCGGAAAATGATCCATTATTCTCAACGACACTGTCGTCTCAACGAACAGCATTAGAAAATGGCGAGATCATGTTTGTTGGACGTGTAACAACTAAAAAACGTAACAGCAAAACGCAGAGGCGCAAAGATAAAGCTGAGTTGAGCAGCTTGCCTGCTCAAACGAAACTTATACCCTCTGGGTGTAAAGCTGAGTTGAGCAGCTTGCCTGCTCAAACGAAACTTATACCCTTTGGGTACAACATACTGAAATAAAAGGCTTAAAACTTTGCGACTTTGCGCCTTTGCGTTAAGAAATGAGTTGTTACAAGTCCATCAATCCTGGGTCACGATCCTGTTAACCTTTTCCTTGCGAGCGCCTCATGTTTGTTGAAATCGCAAAAAGCCGCGTGTCAATCATCGGCAGAAGTGCCGATAGCACAACGGGTATCACTTTGTCCGTCTTTAATTTTGGATCACGATCCTGTTAGCCGTTGAGCAAAATATTGGACATCGAATTTCGCCAAGACGGCATAAGGAGCCGTAAAGGCGAAGTTGAATAATACAAATTGTTTTCGCACGGCTCCTAAACTTTTTCCTTTTTTGCGAGGGCTTCATGTTTGACTTTACCTTTCACAACCCTACCAAAATCATCTTCGGCGCGGACAAGGAGACCCTGATCGGAGCTGAGTTAAAGGCCGCCGGGATTAGCAGGGTTCTGTTGGTTTATGGCTGCAACTCGGTAATTAAAAGCGGCCTGCTGGAACGGGTCATGAGCAGCCTTGCGGCAAGCAACATCGCCTGGACCCAGTTTGGCGGAGTGGTCTCCAATCCACTTCTTGCCCATACCAGAGAAGGGGTGGCCCTGGCCAAACAAGATCAGGTCGAGGCGATCCTGGCGGTGGGCGGGGGTTCAGTTTTGGACGAGGCCAAGGCTATTGCCGTGGGCGCCCTGACCGCTGAGGATGTCTGGCAGTTCTTTCTCGGCCAGAAGGTGGAACGCGCCCTGCCGCTCTTCACTATCCTGACCCTGGCGGCCACCGGCAGCGAGATGAACGGCAACTCGGTAATCACCAATGCTTCAGCCCGCCAGAAATACAATATCTCCTCGCCCCATGTTTATCCGAGGGTCTCCATCCTCAACCCGGAACTGACCCATTCCGTGCCCCTTAATTACACGGCTTACAGCGCGGTAGACGCCATTACCCACGTTTGCGAGGGCTATTTCACCAAGCAGCCCGGCACCCGTCTTCAGGATCGACTGGTGGAAGGAATCATCAAAACGGTGCGCGAAACCACGGAGCTGATCATGGCCGAGCCCACGCACGCCAAGGCCCGCGCCTCCTTCATGTGGGCCGCCACCCTGGCCTTGAACGGCCTGACCCCGGCCGGGGTCGGCAAATACAGCTTTCCCAACCACATGATCGAGCATGCCTTAAGCGCCATCTACAATATCCCCCACGGAGCCGGGCTGTCCATTGTGATGCCCGCCTGGATGAAATGGTATTGCCCGCAAAACCCCGATCAATTCGCGCGCTTTGCCAGGGAGATCTTCGGGCTTGATTCCGGCGAGGCAGGGATTGCTGCGCTGGAGCAGTGGTTTATAAAGATCAAGTCGCCGGTGCGCCTGCACGAGGTGGGGATTCTTGCCACCGACATTGAGGCAATCGCGAAAAACGCCCACGGCCTGGCCCGACAATGGGGGATTGCTGAACTCTACCCCCAAGAAACCATTGCCGAGATCTTGAGACTGGCGGTGTAGGAAGTAGTTAAGCGTTAATAGTTAAAAATGAAAAATGAAAAGTGAAGAATAGAGAAAATTCACACTCGACCTTCAACCTTCAACCCTCAACCTTGCCTTGCCTTACAACACCATGTGCCGCTGGCGTTGCTGCCCGCCCCAGCTCTCCTGCTCCGGGAGAAAACAGACATAGCCGGAGGACAGCGCCTCTCCCTCTGCCAGCCCCACAGTCTTGAGCAAGACTCCAGAAAACCGGGCAAAAATCCCCCGCTTGAAAAATTCGTTTCTGCTCAGCCGGGTATAGTGGGGCGGCAACTCTTCCGGCAGACGCCGCCAGAGATGATCCCTGATCTCCTTATGCGGCTCTGCGGCAAGACAGTCCGGCAGAATCCGCTGCCCGCTCACCAGCCAGTCAAACGCAAGC
>MGTC01000002.1:406-3673 GCA_001799255.1 Deltaproteobacteria bacterium RIFOXYD12_FULL_55_16 | reverse complement strand
AGTTTCCGATCCGACCTGGTTGTGGCCAGCGCAAACAGCATCCTGACCATGAGTTCCTGGGTTTTCGCGTAGGCAAAAAAATCCGCCGCCTGACAGACAGCAAGCAGACTGGCAAAAAAAGCAAAGGGCTCTTCTCCTTTTTTTCTGATGTAAGTCAAGGTGTTACAAAAAAAACGATTGTTATTAAAGGCCTCCAGGCACTCCCCCAGCCAGAACAGACGACGCAGATCCGCATGCGCCAACGCGCGGGTGGCCAGCACCGGATACGGCGGGGCGCTTGAACTTATCAGGCCGAACTCCGCCGTCGCCCGGCTGAGCGGAGTACCGGGCAGAACCTTGAGCAGGCCCATCTGGAGATGATGGGGCGCCATGGCGAAGGCCTCGTTCAACGAGACCCGGAAGGTCGCTTCGCTTTCGCAGGGAAGTCCGAGAATCAGATCCAGATGCAGATGGATGTTGCCGCAGGCCACCAGACGACCAATATTCTCCCTGACCCTGACCAGATCCAGCCTCCGGTTTACCGCCTCCAGAGTGGCCGGATTGGTGGATTGCAGGCCGATTTCAAACTGAAAGCGGCCCTGGGGAACCTGGGTCAGAAAGATAAGCATCTCTTCGCTGAACAGCTCCGGGGCAATCTCGAAATGAAAGGCTGTTTCCCCTGGCTGGGCAAGGAGAAAACGCCAGATAGCCAAGGCGCGCTCGGGCAGAGCGTTGAAGGTTCGATCCACGAAGCGGATGATTTTAGGGCCATGGGCAAGGATGATCGCCAGCTCGCGCTCTACCTCAGCCAACTCCCGGTAGCGCACCCCCTGCCCCACCGAGGAGAGACAGTAACTACAGGAAAACGGACAGCCACGGGAGGACTCATAGTAGATATTGCGGTGCTGGAGATGGGCCGCAAAATCACCTTCCAGATACGGCATGGCAAACAACGGGGCGCTATCGGCCAGGTACTCGGCCTTAAGCTTTCCTGCGTCCAGATCGCGGAAAAAATCAGCCCCCAGCCCCTCCACCTCGCCCCGGACAACGGTACAGCCAGCAGGCAGGCCTGCCAAGGCCATGAAGGTTGCCTCCGGCCCGCCAAGGATAATCGGCGCCTCGGGCAAAATCCGCCGCAGATCAGCGACGAGCCGCAGGGTATAGTCGGCATTCCAGATATACACCGAAAAACAGAGTACCTCCGGCTGATCGCCGGTGATCCGCACCAGGGTCTGGTAATATGGATCGTTGATGGTAAACTGACGCAGGATCAGGCGGCTTTCCGGCAAGGCGCGCGCCAGGACGCGGCGCACCTGAAACAGGGCCGGGCAGGAATGGGAGTAGCGGGCATTAAGGGTGATCAAACTTATTTGCATTGTCTCTCCTGCCGGAAACGGGTAAAGTAGCTGGACACGGGAGGCCATACTACCGTTTTTTTGCTCTCTCGTCACTTGCCTGTCATCACTTGCAACTTTTAACTTTTAATTTTTAACTTTTAATTTTTAACTATTAACTATACCCATGCTCCCCTACCCTCAGATCGACCCTGTTCTTCTCCATCTTGGCCCCCTCCAGGTTCGCTGGTACGGCCTCATGTATGTCTTGGGCTTCATCGCCTCCTATCTGCTGGTTCAACACCAGATCAGACGATACAAGCTTGCCGATCTGGCCAGGCATTTTGAAAACCTCAACCTGGTGCTGATTATCAGCCTGGTGCTGGGCGCCCGCCTGGGCTATGTCCTGTTCTACAACCCTGGCTATTATCTGGAAAATCCCCAGGCTATCCTGGCTACCTGGCAGGGTGGCATGTCCTTCCACGGTGCGCTGGTGGGTATGCTGCTCGGTGGCCTGCTCTTCTGCAAGATCACCGGCCTCTCCTTCTGGCAGAATGCGGATGTCTACATTATAACCACCCCCATCGGCCTGGGCCTGGGACGAATCGGCAATTTCATCAACGGCGAACTCTATGGCCGGATGAGTTCTGCCCCCTGGGCCATGGCCTTTCCAGCGGGCGGGCCCATTCCGCGCCATCCGTCTCAACTCTATGAAGCCTTTCTCGAAGGAGTCGTACTCTTTTCCCTGCTCTGGTTTTTGAAAAACCACTACTGGCAACGCCGCTGGCCGACTGGCTCGCTTCTGGCCCTGTTTCTCCTGTTCTACGGACTTTTCCGCATTTTTGTCGAGCTGTTCCGCCAGCCCGACGCCCAGCTGGGTTTTCTGTTCAAGGTACTTACCATGGGCCAGCTGTTGAGCAGTCTGATGATTGCCGCAGGCCTGCTCATCCTGTTCTTAAGACGAAATAATGCTGACCCGGCCTGATCTCTTGACCCAAAATCGGCAACAGCTTACAGTGTTCAGAAACTAAAAAACGTAAGGCAAAGGCGCAGAGACGCAAAGACAACATGTTGAAATAAAATGATTACACCCAGAGGGTATAAGTTTCGTTTGAGCAGGCAAGCTGCTCAACTCAGCTTTAAAACTTTGCGACTTTGCGCCTCTGCGTTAAAAAACAAGTTGTTACAGCCCCTCGACCAAAGAATGATGACCCACACCATGAACCAAGGCGATGCGCCACAGCGCACCCCAGACGCGAGGCGCGCAACCGGTTCCAGCCACCGGTTGCCCCGGCTCTTTTTCTTCCTTCTACTCCTGTGTATGACCATGACCCACAACTATGTTGAAGCCATTGAACTCGCCCCGCATCTGCACAAAAACAAGCTCGATAACGGCCTGACCGTTCTGGTCAAGGAGACCCCCGGCACCAAGGTGGCCACAGTCCAGATCTGGGTCAAGGCGGGAAGTATCTACGAAGAAAAACATGAGGCCGGGATCACCCATCTCATCGAACACATGATCTTCAAGGGCACGGAGACCCGCGCCCCCGGCGAGGTGGCCGGGGCTATCGAGGCGGTGGGCGGACAGATCAATGCCTACACCTCGTTTGAGCATACGGTCTACCACGCCACCCTCTCTTCCCGGAACTGGGCGGAAGCCCTGGAAGTACTTACCGACGCGGTGCTCAACTCAACCTTTGATGCCGAGGAACTGGAGCGGGAAAAAAAGGTGGTGCTGGAAGAGATCAGCATGCGCCAGGATCGGGCCAATATCACCCTGTTTCAAGAGCTCATGGCCCAGGCCTACACGGTGCATCCTTACCGGTTGCCGGTAAGCGGCACGGCGGAGAGCGTCAGCGCCATCAGCCGCGACGACATCCTCCGCTACCTGGAAAATCATTATCACCCCGGCAACTTCACCGTGGTGGTAGTGGGCGATGTCCGGGTTCAGCAG
>MGTC01000002.1:245-387 GCA_001799255.1 Deltaproteobacteria bacterium RIFOXYD12_FULL_55_16 | reverse complement strand
AGGCTGAAATTGGGGATCTGCTGACTGTAGGCATTTCCCTGCAGAAAGGCTGCAAGAATCAGCATCAGAATCAGCATTGCACTTCTGTACCGGGTTGTATATGTCTTCATAATCGGATTCATGACAGGTTTATTTCACAATG
>MGTC01000002.1:0-103 GCA_001799255.1 Deltaproteobacteria bacterium RIFOXYD12_FULL_55_16 | reverse complement strand
GGTTAAAAATGGAAACCGTACAATCCGGGAAATTATCCGAACTACCGATATGCCATACGTCGTTCATACCATCGTCGTTCGGACTGAATGCATCGTAAATCAC
>MGTC01000001.1:20756-21714 GCA_001799255.1 Deltaproteobacteria bacterium RIFOXYD12_FULL_55_16 | reverse complement strand
CAGCGGGACGATTACCCTGTTTGCCGATGGCGACGTGACAGTGGGCGGATTGTTGACCACCAACGCCAATAACACGGTGACCACGCCGGCGGTGGCGATTACCTCGGTTACAGGCGCCATTGTTGATGGAGGCGATACGCACAGGGAAGTGGTGGCAGCCAGCGGTGCGCTGGTGATGAACGCGGCTACCGGGATCGGCTCGGCTAACGCTCTTGAAACCACGGTGGCGAGGGTGTTTGCCAGCAGTAGCGCCTCCGGCAATGTGCAAATCGCCGAAGCTGACGCAATCGAGATCTTCCGCCTGGCAACGGTGGGCGGCAATATCGACCTGACAACCACCAACGGCTCGGTGACCTTGCTTGATTCCGCCACGGTGGCTGCGGCAGGCAGTCTGGTTAGTGGGGTCAGCACCAGCGGCGCTGGCACCATCAGTGTTGACGCCAATGGCGCCACCTCTGACCTGACCGTGAACGCGGCGGTAACCAACAATGGCGGCAGCGGTACTATCACCCTGGCGGCGGATCGGAATGTGGCCTTCAGCGCCGATGGCGATGTGACCAGCGGTTCCGGTAATGTGTCGGTAACCGCCGATGCCAATAACCTCGGCGCTGGCGAGAGCGGCACGTTGACCATGGCTGACGGTACTCTGATCAACGCCGGTTCGGCCAGGATCGCCTTGCGGGCTGAAGGCGACATCACCCTTGGCGGGCTGCTCACTACCCACGCCGGTACTGCCGCAGTTTTGTCGGTGAGTATCGTTTCCGACAGTGGCGCCATTGTTGATGGCGGTGATACCTATGTGGATGTGAGCGCGGCTAACGGTTCGCTCTTCATGGATGCGGAAACCGGGATTGGGGCGGGTAACGCCATCGAGACCTCGGCCCTGCATATCGCCGCCACAACCAACACCGGCGGAGTTAATCTGGCCAACAGCAGCGCAACTGATACCATTATCCGG
>MGTC01000001.1:17402-20741 GCA_001799255.1 Deltaproteobacteria bacterium RIFOXYD12_FULL_55_16 | reverse complement strand
AGCGGCGACCTGGTCTTTACTCAGACCGGAGCTGCCGATACCCTGGTGGTCGAGCGGGCCTGGGCCGGCGCCGGCAATGTGACCATCAGCGCGGCGGCAACTGCGGCCACCGACATTGTGCTGGGCGGGACAACCCTGGCTGCTCTCATCACTGACGAGGATCAGATCAACGGCCAGACGGTAACACTGACGGCTGGGCATTCGATCCTTGACCGTAACGATGGCGCGGATCCGGTGATGAACATCACCGCCACGGTGGCGGCGATACTCCGGGCTGAAACCGGGGTGATTGGCGAGCATGCAATCAATGCGGTCTTTGCTCCAGGTGTCTGGGGCGGTCAGGCAACCAACCCCATCGAGATCAATACCCCGGTGGTGACGGTGGCCTCGGCTAACACCAACGCCCTGATCTACGCCAATCTTTCTGGAACAGTGGGTCTTAATACCATCCTCAGGGAGAACCCATGGCCCTATGGCAACAATGCCCCGCAGGGCACCTGGATGCTCAATGGCCAGATGCTTTACCCCATTCAGGTGCCGGGGGTTAATTCCCTGGCCGAGCCTGCAGCGCAGGCCAGCCTTGGCCTTACCCTGATTGGTGGCGATGGCGCCGAGGGTGTCGGGTCTTACCCGCAGCCTGCTTCGGTGGTGGGTTCGTTGCTGGAAACCCTCTACTCAACCCAGGCTCCGGCGCGGCTCTATAACTCCCGCGATCCGCAGTCCACGATCTTTGAGCCGATCATCACCGTGAGCGGTACAGGGATCACGGTGCCGGCTAATGTCGACGACGACGAAGCGGCAGCTCGCCGTCGGAGGACGAAGTAAGATAAGTGCTTAGTGATTAGTGCTGGGTGCTTATGCTGAGTGTTGAGTGCTTAGTGCTGAGCCTGTAGGTCGGGTAGATTGTTGTTGGCGAAACCCGACACAGCCTTACCAAACCTGTAAACTGTACCCGCCCCCGCTTTCCGGTTAATCCCCGGAGGGCGGGGTTTTTTTGATGGTGCGGTGGCGGTAGGGGTTGTGGTTGTCGGGTCTCGCTTTGCTCTACCCGACCTACCCTGTGCCCTCTTGGAAAAACACATCAAACATATTTTATCAAATTGACTAATTTTATCATGATGGATATTATCTGTTTATGGAAAAGCGGACTCCCCACTACAGGTTAGCTGACGTGCAGGCGGTTGTTGCTTCTCAGGCAAGTCGCCCTTTCACACAAACCGCCTTACGTGGTGGTCTTGAATTGGGCTTGACGGAACCTGAAATGCGTCTGGTGGTACTTGCTCTTTCCCGACGATCTTTTTATAAGTCAATGACTATCCATGCCGATCATAAAGATTGGCAAGATGTCTACCACGGCGTGACTGAAGATGGAGCCGAAGTATACATCAAGATTACCGCTTATATTGATGGCCGACCTCCGGTTATTCAGTTCAAGGCAAAGTGAGGTATAGCTATGAAATGTCCAGCTTGTGGTAACGCAGAGATGGAAACAAAAATTAAAGATGAAACGCTCTTCTATGGCGGTCAATCCATGACATTACCTACCATGCAAGGAGATTTTTGCCCTGCGTGTGGCGAAGGCCTTTGGGATGAAGAGAGTTATCGGCGGTATACTGAAGCGCAGGCAGCGATTGTTCGAGCGGTGAAAGGTGAGGTGAGTGCCGACATCAGGCGTATCCGTAAGCATCTTAAATTGACCCAAGCCGAGCTTTCGAAAGTTGTCGGTATCGGCAAGGTCGCGTTTTCCCGTTATGAGCGAGGTGAAACCAAGCCTCCGACTCCTTTGGTTAAACTGTTGCGGCTGGTGGAAAGGCATCCTGACCTGCTTGCCGAAATGTCGCCTGCTTTTAATTCGCATCAAGCTGAGTTGAGCAGTCAGTAGGTCGGTTAGGTTGAGGTTGTCGGGTTTCGCTTTGCTCTACCCGACCTACACTTAAGTGATGGAGGCTGATGATGTTTTACTTGATGTGACCCAGGTTACGGTGAAACCGGATTTTATTTTGGTTCTAAAATTTGCAAACGGGGAACAACGCCGTTTCGATATGGCCGCCTACATTGAGCAAAAACCTTGGGTGCGGCTTAAGTCCGGCAATACGTTTTTTGGCGCCTTTGTAGAAAATGGCACCGTGGTCTGGCCGGGGAATATCGATATCGATCCAGAAACGCTCTATGAGTATTCAGTTGCTATCTGAACCCTGGAATGGGCTGAACTGTATCAGGCAGAGTGGCGAGTGGATTTTGGATGCATGATGGGATTTTGTTTTTTTACCTGACGGGCCAGGAGGTCTAAAATGGAAACGAAAGAGATGTCTAAAAACGAGTTCAGAGAATTAATGAAAGAGGCTTTTACCTCGGTACTTATCGAAAGAAAAGATCTGCTTGAGGACGTGGTTGCCGATGCCATTCTGGATGTGAAATTGGGTTTTGCCATGGAAGAAGCAGATTCAGGTGAGTACATCTCGGAAGAAACCATTTTTGCTAAACTTACTATGTGAGAATTATGCAGATTCTTTATGCAAAAAGGTTCAGCAAGGATTTGGATGAGATTGTCCATGATGCTCTGCTAAAAGAGCGACTTCTTGGACTTTTGGGGCAGATGAAGCACATAGATTCGCTGGCTGAGATTGAGAACATTCGTAAAATTCAAGGTTATGAGGGGTATTATCGTATTCGGATCGGTGATTATCGGCTTGGGTTTAAAGTTACGGAAAATGGTCTGGAAATTCTTCGGTTTCTGCATCGTAAGGAAATATACAGACGATTCCCTTAAGCCTGTAGCCTGTAGGTCGGGTAGAGCGTTATCGCGAAACCCGACACAGCCTTACCAAACCTGTAAACTGTACCCGCCCCCGCCTTCCGGTTAATCCCCGGGGGGCGGGGTTTTTTTGATCTGGTCTTTTGTCTGGAGAAATGATACTCAGGCTGTTAAGATAGAAAAAAATGGAGGTACACAGTGCCAACTATCAGCATGTTTTACGGTATCATCATTTCAATGTTTTTTGAGATTAAGGCAAAACATCATCTGCCGCATATTCATATTCGTTATCAGGGCTACAATGCATCGGTTGCTATTGAGGATGCTGTTTTGCTTGCGGGTGAACTGCCCGCTCGGCAGTTGCGTATGGTGCAGGTGTGGATTGATTTGCATCGTGAAGAATTATTGGCCGATTGGGAGCTTGCCAAGGAGGGTATTGAACCATTTCGCATTGATCCACTTAAGTGATGGAGGTTGATGATGTTACTTGATGTGACCCAGGTTACGGTGAAACCGGATTTTATTTTGGTTCTAAAATTTGCAAACGGGGAACAACGCCGTTTCGATATGGCCGCCTATATTGA
>MGTC01000001.1:4555-17367 GCA_001799255.1 Deltaproteobacteria bacterium RIFOXYD12_FULL_55_16 | reverse complement strand
GGTAGTGGCAATGTTTATTCCGACCTTGAATATGCTGATGCGGCCGAAATGCAGGTAAAGGCCAGCCTGGCAAGCAAGATCGGCGAGATCATTAAATATAAGCATCTTACGCAAACTCAGGCTGCTGAAATCCTCGGAATGCCCCAGCCTAAACTTTCCGGGATGTTACGAGGGCAATTCAGGGGAATTAGTGAAGCAAAAATGCTTGAATGTTTGAATAAACTTGGGCGTGATGTGGAAATAGTTGTGCGGAAAAGTTCCCGCTCCCGGACAGGCGGTCATACCAAGGTTGTCTTCGCATAGTCTGCTAAGGCGGCAGAGGTTGAGGTTGTCGGGTTTCGCTTTGCTCTACCCGACCTGCCAGCTTAAAAGCGAACAGGCGATCTGGCAGTATCGTTTTTGGGAACACCAAATCAGGTGAAGGTCGGGTAGAGCAACGCGAAACCGCCACAATCTGACAGCTATAAGAAATGAGGAGGAGTGAAGATGGGATTTAAAGGATTGCGGGTTTGTGGTCTGGTCACTTTACTGTTGCTGGCCGGTTCTTTTTTTCATGGCGAGGCCCAGGCTAAAGATGGAGAATACCGTAAGGTTTTTGACAACTGGACGCTTGCTTGCACGGAGGCGAAACCGACCGTCGGAAAATGCCAGATTATTCAGGCCCGCGATATCAAGAACGAGAAAGGCGTTAGCAGTCGCTTGCTCCAGTTCTCGGTGGGGCGGCTTGAGGGTGGAAAATTATATCTTAACCTTCTTCTGCCTCTTGGGCTTGATCTTCGTTCTGGCGTTGCGCTTAGGATTGACGAAGGCGCACAGACGAACATTCCCTTTACTACTTGCATGGCCAACGGCTGTCAGGCCCTGGTAGCCATGTCTGATCTTATGATAGCTGATTTCAAAACCGCAAAGGTCGCCACTGTTGCCTTTCGCCCCTGGAATGCCAAGCAGGCCGTCCAGATTCAGATTCCTTTGCCGGGGTTTGCGGAAGCACTTGCTGTCCTGCCTTGAGCTGGATAGTTACCAAAGTTCGTAATCGTTCACCAAGGGCACCCAATTGCAGGTCAACCCGGAACTGTAAGCGTTCAGCAGTGCCGCAGATGCGCGAAAGAGGCCTGTCCGCTATACATACAGTATGCGAACCAGGCCGATGACAAAGCAGATGTGGTGCTGCTGAACGCTTACAAAGGTTCAGGTTGTTTTTGGATGATGGCTTAAAGGCATAATGGCACAAAAGAAATTGGATAGGCAAGCAGCAGTAAAATCAGGGGCGATCCCCGCAGGGGGATTGTCCCTGATTTTGTTATTGCTTTTGTTCGTCGTGGGTGTGGCTTTCGCCGGGCCGCGGTCGCCGCGTTTTTCTGTTAGAGTCGAGGGTGGCCAGCATACCCTGGCCATCGATGCTGCCGGACAGGTTTGGGCTTGGGGCAGCAACAGCGCCGGGCAGTTGGGGAGCGGTTCTTTTCGCCCCGAGGATAAGCCGGTTGCAGTCTCTGGTCTGAAAAAGATCGTGGCGGTGGCGGCAGGGCGGCGGCATTCCCTGGCCCTGGGCACCGATGGCCGGGTCTGGGCCTGGGGTGCGGGACAGTTTGGTCAGACCGGTAATGGCAGCTCGGATCATTTCGCCAGCCAGCCTCTGCCTGGGTTGGTTCCTCTGCCGGTGGCGATTCAGGCCATAGCTGCGGGGGATCATCATACCTTGGCGCGGGGAGTCGATGGTTCGGTCTGGGCCTGGGGAGCGAATGATCTGGGACAGCTTGGCGATGGCGGAAAGCTGGATTCGGCCAGGCCGGTAAAGGTTAAGCTCAAAGAGCCGGTCGAAAAGATCTTTGCCCAGGGTGGTCGCTCCGGGGCGGTGGCCCTTGATGGCAATATCCTGAGCTGGGGCGGAGTACAGCAGGGCAGGGCAGAGGTTTTGGCAAGGAAGGTTTCCCGGCAGGCCGCCTGGTTTCGGAAGGATTTGCCGCCAGCCACGGTCGAGGCGCTTCCGGCTCTGCCCGCCGCACCTAAGGCGACAGCCTCGGTAAATGCTCCAACGCCGCCGGTGTCTGCTAAAGTTCTTCTGCCGACAGCTTCGCTTAAAGCCGCAGCGCAGGCCAGCGTGGCGCCTGCGCTGTCCGTTCCTGCCCCTTTGCCGGCCATGCCAGCGCCGGTTACTTCTGTCCTGCCATCGGCCAGGCCTGTGTCCGGGGCTGCGTCGTCTTTACCTGCCTCCAGAGAACCAGTGCGTGTCCGTGGCCGTGTCTTCATGCAGGGGGTGGGCCTTTCCCAGGGTCTGGCCGGGGTGGAGGTAAAGGCCGGGAATACAGATTGTGCGCCCACCGATAATGAAGGCTGGTTCGAATGCCGGGTTTCTGCAGGCTGGAGCGGCACCCTGCGTCCGCGCAAAGCCAAATATCGCTTTGCCCCGTCTTCGGTGAGTTTGGATCTGGTTCAGGCCGACATGGACAGTCAGCAGTATTTCACCGCCGTTTATGAGCCTTTCTGATGTCAGTCTCAAGGCAAAATAACCGCCCTGTCGAGGGCAAGCTTTTGCGCCTTTATCTCAAGAAGCTTGCCTGGAAGGGCGCCTCTGACTCTCCCGGCGGGGTTCAGGCTGCGCCGCAGATCCACCTTGATTTTGGCCATGGCAACAGTCTGCTTGCCGGGTATGAAGATTGCCATGAAGTCTGGTTGCGATTGCAGGTTACCGCCACTCTGGCCGGGAGGCCGATGTATTCCGCAGAGATTGTTCAGGCCGGGATTTTCCGTCTTGTTCCAGCCCGGCCCGGACGCATTGAGGTGCTGTTTGCCTGGTGTTCCGGCGTACTCTACGCCCAGACGCTCAGGGCTCTGGCCTTGACCATGCGTAATGGCGGCTTCGAGCCTCTGGCGTTTCATGACCGGAGCTTCAGTCGCGCCTTCAGGATCGAGGTTGGCGGCCCGGCCATCACCCTGGGCAGGTTGAGTGATCTGGGGGAGATCATGCCTGAAATTGCCGCCTTGCGGCTGAAGGCGTCGAGGCCGGTACTCAGGGGAGATTGGCCGCTGTTCCGGCTTGCGCTTTATGCTGTGCTTGGCACCTGTGTCGGTTTTTATCTGCTGTTCTTTCCTGGCAACATTCTCTACCGTCTGAGTGATTCTGTTCTTGTTGCCGTTGACCAGGCAGAGTGGCGGTGGTGGGCTCCAGAGATGAAAAAGCCCGTGGCTTTGCCGCCGGCGCCAACCGCGCCGGTTGAGGCGGAGGAGAAGGTTGCCGGGCAAGCGGCTGAGTCTGGCCTGTCTTTACCAGAGGATAGCGGCCAGGCTGTGGCGCCGGTAACGCCGCTGATGGCTGTCCCTGTGCAGGATCATGAGTCAGCCAGGTACGCTGCCGCCTTGGAGTCTGGCGCTCGCTGGGCCGAGGATCAGCCCCCCGCTTACTTCACCTTGCAGGTGGGCGCCTTGGGGCAGCTTGAAAATCTTGCGCAGCTTATTGGCCACTCTCGTTTTGATGATCCGCTTCGTTTGCTCCGCTCCGTGACCGCTGAAAATGGTAAGCCTCTTTACCTTATTCTTCTTGGTTCCTATCCTTCCGAATCAGCCGCCGTTGCTGCCGCCCGAAAGCTGCGGGGAAGTGACGCCGCCCTTGTTTTCCAGGTCAAGTCCTTTGCCGCCCTCGCTCATTCTGGCAGAGAGCCGTAAGCTGATTTTGTTATTGACTTTCAGGTCACCAAACGATACCCTGCCCACACTGTAAATAGTCAGGGGGCGGCTTGTCGCCGTCTTTCAAAGGCTTTGCCACCTAATCACAAACCCTCAGGGAGAAACAGAAATGAGCACTTTGATGTTCTATAACGAGCCGGTTGCGCTCAACAAGGAAATCCACCGTGAGACTAAGGTTCTGGCCCCCAAGGATTATGGCTTTGCCAAGGATACTAATTCCATCGTCCTGGCCGGGGTCGAGTTTGTCGAAGCGGCTAAGGAATACCCCATCGTTTTTGTTGACGCCGGTGATGACAAGGTGGTGCCAGCGGCCATTCTTGGCCTGCGCGACAAAGAGAACTCCTTTATTGACAGCGATGGCAAGTGGGATGCCCGTTATGTTCCCGCCTTTGTCCGGCGCTATCCCTTTGTGCTGGCCGATGGCAGCGATGGCCGTTTCCTTATCTGCGTTGACAAAAGCAGCTTGAGCGCCGACGAGGGCCAGGCCCTGTTTGATGAAAAGGGAGAAGAGACCCCCTATCTGATCAACGCCAAGAATTTCATGCAGCAGTATCACGAACAGAACCGGCAGACCGGGCTTTTCACCGCCAAACTCAAAAAACTCGGACTGCTCACCGAGATGAACGCCAAGGCGGTCATGAAAAAGGACAACAGCAGCCTGATGCTCCGTGGCTTTCAGGTGATTGACGAGAAGGCCCTGCTTGCCCTCAAGGATAAGGAGGCTCTCGGCTTGTTCAAGTCTGGACAGATGGGCTGGATCTATGCCCACCTGATCTCCATGGGCAATTTCTCCCGCCTGGTTGACAAGATCGCCCAGCGCGAGGCTTGATTTAGATCGGCGGCTTCATGGCGGGTATCAACCAGATCAACGCAGCCTATCTTCCCGCAGAAGACAGGCTGCTGTTACGGATTTCCAGCCAGGCCGGCGAAGAATTCCGTTTCTGGCTCACCCGCCGTGTGGTCGCAGGACTCCTCGCCGCCTTTGGCCGCACCGTTGATTCCTGGGCTGAAACCATGACTCCCGATGATATCCCTGGCCGTGAGGTACTCCGTGATTTCAAGCGGGAGCAGTTGACCTCACAGGGTGATTTCAGCCGGGCCTACGATCAGGACGACAAGATTCTGCCGCTTGGCGAAGCCGCCGTGTTGGTGGGCGGGGTCAATATCAAGCTTGTCGCCGATGGGGCCGTGCTTAATCTTGGCCTGGCTGACGGGCGAAACATGAGGCTTCAGCTCAGTATCCGTTTGCTTGGCGGTTTTCACCGCATTCTTGTAGATTCTGCTCGCAAGGCCGAATGGCAGATCGATCTCTCGCCTCCCGCGCCGGAAGGCGTTTCGGTTGTTTCCTCTGTTATTCAGTAAAGAAAGCGCCGCAAACCACAGCCCCCAAATCCCTATTCCTCGCCACCCTCTTCCCCGTAGCCTCTGTCGTAAATCTTTCTATTCTGCCAGCACGAACTCGTTAAACACCGAAGGAAATCTTTCTTTGAGCGCCTGGGCCAGAGGGATGGTCAGTTCGCGCATGGAGGGCTCGGCGTTTTTCGGGGTGCGGAGACGGAGGATGTGGAGCCATTCGAGGAGATTGGCGAAGACGATAATCTCGGTCTTGCAGGAGTTGGGCAGCACTGTCCGGGCAGCCTGGGGGGAGGAGGTTTTCAGCAGTTCCAGGTAGATCTTTTCGGTTTCTGCCATGGCCCGTTGCCAGAGGCGGTATTCCTCGCTGCCCTCGGCAAAGAACAGGGGTTTTATAAAGGTGATCTCGTTGCCGAACTTGTCATCGGCATAGCGACAGTAACGCTGGCTTTCCTGCAAAAAGGAGCAGGGCCGGTGCCTTACCAGTTCGTGGGTCACCGCCCGGTTGCTGATGAAGCGCACCGCTATATGCCGGTGTTTGGCCAGCAGATCTGCAGGCAGGGCATCCACCTCGGCAAGCGGCAGTCGGGTGAGCCTTACCCCATCCTGGGGGAGCCAGCCGCGTTTTGGGGCCAGGTCAAAAAAGAAGAGCGGCGACATTTCGGCAAGATATCCGGCCATGGCCTTAACCAGCTTGATCTTGCCATGATCGCGGGCCAGCTCCCGGAAAGCCCGGATCGTCCCGCTGATTAACAGCGTTTTTTTCTCCAGTCGGTCAAGCTGGATATATTTCGGGATGATACTCAAAAACTGGGCAACCAGTGATTCGCTGTCAATCTCAACCCGCAGGGTCAGGGCGGCCATCTCCAGAACCGAATTGTGGCCGTGCTTGACGATGCCCTTGACAAAAGGCTCGGCTGAGCCTTCGCTGATCTTGTCCTCGGACTTGTAGCACAGACGCCCGCACGCCTCGATGCGCACAGCCATGCTCTGTTGATCCAGTTCCTCAAGTATCTGAAACGAAGCAGGTATAACCAGCATGTTGTTATCCTTATCGAGCTGAGATTATGAACAGCTGCATCTGCACGGGCTGCCGCCGGTTTTGCCCCGGTGTTCGCTCTGCCAGAAGGGCGACATCTCGCGAAGCTGGGCGATAACCGGTGGCAGTTTTTCCAAAACGAAATCAACCTCGGCCTCGGTGTTGTAAACGCTGAGACTCAAACGGATCGAGCCATGCGCCGCAGTAAAGGGCACGCCCATGGCCCGCATGACATGCGAAGGCTCAAGTGAGCCGGAGGTGCAGGCGGAGCCGGAGGAAGCGCAGATTCCGAAGCGGTCGAGATGCAGGAGAATCGCCTCGCCCTCTACATACTCAAAACTGATGTTGGTCGTATTGGGTAGACGCAGGGTCTTGTGTCCATTGAGCAGGGAGCTGGGAATCCGGGCCAGTAAGCCATCCTCAAGCCTGTCCCGCAGGGCCTTGACCCTGGTGTTTTCGTCCTGCATCTGCCGGGCCGCCATCTCACAGGCCTTGCCCAGCCCGATTATGGCCGCCACGTTTTCCGTGCCGCCCCGGCGGCCATGTTCCTGATGCCCGCCGATGATAAAGGGGACGTAAGGGGTGCCCTTGCGGACATAGAGAGCGCCGATTCCCTTGGGGGCGTGCAGTTTATGTCCGGAAAGCGAGAGGAAATCAAGCGGTATCTGCGCCAGGTCGATGGGGATCTTGCCCACCGCCTGCACGGCGTCGGTGTGAAAGAGGATTCCTCTGCTCTTGGCCATCTCCGCCATCTCCCGGATGGGAAAGATCACCCCGGTTTCGTTGTTTGCCCACATGGCGCTGACAATGGCGGTTTCATCGCCGAGGCTCTCTTCGTAGAGCGCCAGATCGAGGGTGCCGTCGCTGTTTACCGGCAACTGGGTGATCCGGTGCTTGTGGCCGGTGAGTTTATCCAGATTCTCGCAGAGGTTTTTTACCGCCGGATGCTCCACCCGGGTGGTGACGATGTGCCGCTTTCCCGGGAAGGATTGCAGGGCGGAGTGAATGGCGGTGGAGTCAGACTCGGTGCCGCAGCTGGTAAAGATAAGCTCGTCTGGCTGGGCGCCAAGGAGGGCGGCGATCTTTTCCCTGGCCTCGCGCACGGCCCGGCCCACCTGGCCGCCAAAGGAGTGCATGCTGGAAGGATTGCCGTACAGGTCGGAATAATAGGGGAGCATGGCCTCGACCACCTCCGGCGCAACCCGGGTGGTGGCGTTGTTGTCCATATAGATAACGGGGTTCATTATTTCCCCTCCTCTACAATCAGAGTGTCCAGCACCTGTTCGCGGAGCTTCTTTTCCACGTACTCTTTCAGGGTGGTTTGCGATTTTTTACAGGTGCCGCAGGCTCCGCGCAGGGAAACGATGACAAAATCCCCATCCACATCGATCAGTTCGATATCGCCGCCGTCCTTGCGCAGGGCGGGCCGTACCTCCCGTTCGAGCACCTCCTCGATCCGTTTGATCTTCTGGATGGTGGTAAGCCGCCCTGGCCGCCGGTCGGGGATCAGCGGCTGCGCCTCATGCCTGGTTTCGCGGAGAATCTCTTCCAGGCGGGGCAGGCATTTGCCGCAGCCGCCGCCAGCCTTGGTAAAGTTGGTGATTTCCTCAACGGTCTGAAGCTTGTTTTCCTCGATGGCCCGTTTCACCTCAAGGTCGGTCACCCCGAAGCATTCGCAGACCACCTCGCCTTCCGCCATGGGCAGAGGGAGGCCACGGTAGTTGGCAATGGCGGCTTCGAGCGCCTCCCGGCCCATTACCGAGCAGTGCATCTTTTCCTTGGGCAGGCCGCCAAGATATTCGGCAATATCCTGATTGGTAACCTTGGCCGCCTCGTCGAGGGTCATCCCCGTGATTATCTCGGTAAGGGCGGAAGATGAGGCAATGGCGCTGGCGCAGCCGAAGGTCTGAAATTTGGCCTCGACAATCCGCTCGCTGTCGTCCAGCTTGAGGAAAAGTTTAAGGGCATCGCCGCAGGCAAGGGAGCCGACCTCGCCGATCCCGTCCGCATTTTCGATCTCCCCCACATTCCGGGGATTCATGAAATGATCCCGAACCTTGTCTGTATATTCCCACATAGTAATTTTATCTCCTGTAAGCGTTCAGCAGTACCACATCTGCTTTGTCGGCACTGCTGCCGACAATTGACAGTCATCGGCCTTATATGCAATAGCACACTTCGCAGACCTCTTCCTCGCATCTGCGGCACTGCTGAACGCTTACATTCCTGGGTTGACCTAAATTTTGGTGCCTTTGGTGAACGATTACGATCTCCTGGTAATCAAGGCAAAAAGAGGCAGATTGCCTGTAAAGCATCCAGCCTGCGAACTATTCATCATGAAACAAAGCAATTTAGTTTTTCAAGGGTCAAAAAGCAACAAATATCCTTTCGTTTTCAACTCTCAACTCTCAACCTCATCCCCATGCAGATGCCGCCAGATCAGGGCGGCCAGGGCCGGGCCTATCCCCGATACTGCGGCAAGCTCCGCCTGGCTTGCTGCGGCAAGGCGCGGCCTGCTGCCAAGCTCTCGCAACAGCAGCTCCCGGCGGGCTTTGCCCACTCCGGGGATCTGCTCAAGGGCGGAGGTCAGGCTTTCCTTTTGGCGCAATTTTCGATGCAGGGTTATGCCGTAACGGTGCGCCTCGTCTCTGATACGCATGAGATAGAGGAGGGCCGGGGAATGTCTGGCTAAAAGCAGGGGGTTTTTCCTGCCTGGCCGGTAGAGTTTTTCTCCTTCCTCTGCCTTTTCCTTGGCAATACCGACCAGCTCGACCGCTTTGGCCTCGGGCACGTCGCCCAGCTCCGCCAAGGCCTTGCCGGCCACGCCGAGCTGGCCCTTGCCGCCGTCAACCAGGAGGAGGTCGGGTAGATTATCTGCCGCCAGACCTCTGGCAAAACGTCGCCCCAGAACCTCGGCCATCATGGCGTAATCGTCCGGGCCAGACACCCTATGAATGGCATAATGCCGGTAGCACTCCGGGGCCTTTTCCCCGGCGACAAAGCAGACCAGGGAACCCACCGCCTGTTGGCCGCCCAGGTTGGAGATGTCCAGGCACTCAATCCGCTCCGGGATTCTTGCCAGGCCAAGGGCCTTTTGCAGGGCCTCGGCCAGGGCCAGCCAGGAGGTCTGCTTTGTTTTTCGCGCAGCCAGAACCTGCCCGGCATTGGCCTTGGCCATCTCCAGCAGGCGCACCCTGTCCCCCCGCTGCGGACAGGCAATAGCCACAGCGCTGCCTTTCTGTTCGCTCAACCATTCCGCCAGCAGCGGGTCGTCAAGGCCTGCAAAGGGCAGCAGAATCTCCTGGGGAAGATACCGCTCCTCCTCGCCGTAAAAACGGGACAGCACCTCAGTCAGCACCTCAGCATCGGAGCCCACCGGTTCGGCGAGGAAAAAAGCCTGCTGGCCACTTATTACCCCACTGCGGATAAAAAGCAGGGCCACGGCCACCGAGTCTTCCTGGCGGACAAAACCCAGCACATCCTGATCCTTGCCGTGGGCCGCCACCACCTGCTGCTTTTCCAGGGTTTTGTTCAGGGCGGCGATCTGATCCCGCAGTCTGGCCGCCTCCTCAAAACGCAGGGCTGTCGAGGCGAGCGCCATCTTCCGGGACAGCTCCTTGACCAGTTGCTGGTTTTTTCCCTCCAGCACCAGCAAGACATTGTTTACCAGTTCCTGGTACTCCTCTTGGCCAACCTTGCCGGCGCAGGGGGCAAGACAGCGGCCCATCTGCTGGTTCAGGCAGGGCCTGGCCTTGGGCTTCAGGCTTTTTTCCTTGCAGCGGCGCAAGGGGAAGAGCGAGTTGAGATAGCGGAGGGTTTCCCACATGGCCGCAGGAGAGGAAAAGGGCCCGAAATAACGGGCTCCGTCCTTTATGCGGCGCCGGGTCATCACCAGCCTCGGCCAGTCTTCCTGCACTGTCACCTTGAGAAGCGGGTAATTCTTGTCGTCACGGAGAATTACATTGTACTTGGGCCGGTGCTGCTTGATCAGCGAGGCTTCAAGGATGAGGGCCTCTTTTTCCGTGTTGGTGACAATGGTCTCGATCCCGCGCACCTGGGAGAGCAGCATTGCGGTCTTGCCGTGCTGGGCCTGGTCAACCCGGGCATAGGATGAAAGCCGCTTGCGAAGTTCCCTGGCCTTGCCGACATAAAGAACCTCTTCAGCCCGGTTCTTCATCAGATAGACGCCGGGCTGCAAGGGAATGCCTGGCAGGAAAACCTTGAAATCAAATGAGGGCATGAGTACCTTTGCCAATCTTGCCTGGTCAGAGGTCAGCGCCTTTCAAGGGCAGGGTCAGCAGATCTCGTCGCTGTCCACATAGGCATAGGCGCTGTGTTTGTGGATGGATTCAAAACTTTCCACGCTTACGGAAAACCAGGTGATGGCCGGATGGCTCATGGCCTGTTCCGCCACCTTGCGCACCGCGTCTTCGACAAACATCGGGTTGTTGTAAGCCTTTTCCGTCACGTATTTTTCATCCGGCCTTTTCAGCAGGGAATAGACCTCGCAGGAGGCGCCCGCCTCGGCCATGGCGATGAGGTCTTCCATCCAGATGAAGCCTGAGTACTTGACGGTGAGGTTTACCTCGCCCCGCTGGTTGTGTGCGCCGCAAGCGCTGATTTCCCGGGAGCAGGGGCACAGGGTGGTCACCGGCACCCAGACCGAGAGGATAAAATCCTCATCCCGGCCGATGCCGCCGGTGAACCGGCAGGTATATTCCATGAGCCCGGCCGTGCCGGTGACCGGGGCCTTTTTTTCCAGAAAATAAGGGAAGGTCATCTCTACATGGGCCGATTCCGCCCGCAACTCTTCTTTCACCTCGGCCAGCAGGTTTCTGAAGATCCGGTTGCTCATCTCGTCCTGATAGGTGTTCAACACCTTGATGAAGGTGGAGACGCAGGATTCCCGGTACTGGCGAGGCAGGCTGACCTGCAGGCTGATGCTGGCCACGGTCTCCTGCATGCCTCCGGATTTTTCGCGTACCCGCACCGGATACCTGATATCTTTTATGCCGACGGTATTGAGTTTCATGCTGGCAAGATATATGTAAACGTTCAGCAGCACCGCATCTGCGTTGTCATCGGCCTGCTCATGTGCAATAGCACACTTCGCAGACCTTTTCCTAGCATCTACGGCACTGCTGAACGTTTACATTGTAGAGATTGGCCCACGTTTTTTCGTTCCAGGGGAATGATTACAGATATATACACCATTTGCCTTTGGGCGGAAAGCGGTAAACGCCGGGGCTGTCCAGCCAGCGCCAGAGGTTGGCGGCGGTTACTGGCCGTTGTTTCTTTAAGGGGAGTATTTTCTTTACTTTTTCAACTTGGTTCAGTAAAAGGGGATGACTATGTTTCGTCAGCTCATCACTACCATCCTGCTTGTCTGCGCCCTGTCCGGAACCCTGCATGCCGGGGAGGAACAGGCTGCCTCAATGGTGTCTGCCCAGGCTGGTTGCTCAATTTTCGTCGGTTGCGGAACCGACGCGCACCCTTGTTCTGATGCTGGGGATGGCGGTTGCCGGGAGGGGCATTGCTCCGAAGCCCACCTTCATCTGCAAGCTATTACGGGCCCACAACCACATCACGAATTTTCCCATTTCGCCTCCAAAAAACAGTTCATCGCTCTCTTGCCCCATTTTTCCCCATCCGATCATCTGCAGGAACGATTCATCCCTCCAAGACACACCGCCTGATTCTCTCTGTTTTATTCCTGATTTTGAATAGTTAAAGATCGACCACTGGAGGAGTACGCCCATGCGGAAGCTATTGTCCGCTGTTGTCGTGTTTCTGTGGGCTTTGCCGTCCTATGCGGCAGCCTCTCCTGATGTGGCTGCAAGCCCCCTTGATATGGCGGGCGCGGCAGCCATTGCCCTGGAGAAGAATTACGACCTTGCAGCCTTGCGTGAAGAACTTGCGGGAAGCCGCTCTGCTGCCGAGCTGAGCGGCAGCCTGTCTAACCCGGTTCTTGAGCTGGAGGGTGCCACCGGCGCCTTAAGCAAAAGCCCGGATGAAAAAAGTATCGGTATTGCCCTGTCCCAGGAGATCCCCTTACTGCCGGTGGGTAAACGGCGTCAGGAGCTGGCCCGGGCCGAGGTTGCGGTAATGGAAGCGCGCCTGCGTGACCAGGAGAGAGTCCTGGCCGAGCAGGCCCGGCGCGCCTGGCTGGATGCGGCTCTGGCCGCCCGGCGGGTGGAGCTGATTCGAGGGCAGCAGGCTGTGGCCGCCGAGTTGCTGGGGGTGGCCACAGCCCGTTTTCAGGCCGGTGACCTGGCCGAATTCGAGGTGCAGCAGGCGGAAATTGACCTGCGCCGGAACGACTTGCGCCAGTTTGAAGCCTTGGCTGCCGCCGATGGAGCCCGCCGCCGGCTGGCGCTGCTGCTGGGCTTAAACGGTGCGGCCGAACTGCCGCCTCTTGCCGGAATTGCGGCCCCCTCAGCTGAACTGCCGGTTGAGGCAGAGCTTTTGACCGCCGCCCTGGAACGTCGTCCTGATCTGGCCGCGCAACGTCGGGAAGGGGAGCGCGAGGCGGCGCTGCTGTCTCTCGCCAGGGCCGAGGCGGTTCCCCCGTTGACCCTGGCGCTTTCTTACCGGAACGAACGTTCTTCTGAAAATACCTACGATCTCAATGGCGGCCTGCTTGTTCCTGGAACGGAGCAGACCAGTGACCGGATCATGGGGATGAAACTCTCCCTGCCGCTGCCACTGTTTTCTCGGAATCAGGCGGAGTCGGTCAAGG
>MGTC01000001.1:3907-4515 GCA_001799255.1 Deltaproteobacteria bacterium RIFOXYD12_FULL_55_16 | reverse complement strand
CTTGTCCTGACCGCGCTTGAACTGCATCGCACCGCCTTGGGGCCGGTGGCCCGCGAAAACTTCAAGATCCAGCAGGAGGCATTTGCCCTTGGCGAAATCGGCCTGCAACAGCTGCTGGACGAGAAGCGGCGGCTGGGCGAACAGCAGGAAGCGGAACTGACCGCCCTGCAAGCGGCCATTGAAACGCACAGCCGTCTGGAATCTTCCGCTGGCTTGGTATTAAAAGATAAAGCTGAGTTGAGCAGCTTGCCGGATTTTATGCCCGTCAGGGTACAAACGAAACTTATGCCCTGTGGGTGTAATTCCGCAGTATCAGGAGGTGGGCAGTGAACAGAAAAGCAATCATTATCGGCATTATCCTGGCCCTTGCTCTGGCAGGCGGCATCATTTATCGCTTTACCCATCTTCGTACCGGCGGTGAGTCCCATACTGAAGAAACGGAGGCCGGCCATCAGGAGGAAAAGGCAGGCGGACATGTTGAGGAGCCTGGGGGAGAGGAAAAACACGCGGAGGCGGACAGGGTAAAAATGACCACCGAGGCGCAGAGGCAAAATGGCGTTTTAATTGTTGAGGCGGCAAAGCAGCTTCTGGTCGGGGCAATCAACGTG
>MGTC01000001.1:0-3885 GCA_001799255.1 Deltaproteobacteria bacterium RIFOXYD12_FULL_55_16 | reverse complement strand
CCGACCGGATAGCCCATGTCTCCCCCCGCATCCCCGGCAAGATCGTTTCGGTGCGTGCTTCCCTGGGCGACAGCGTTGCCAGCGGCCAGGCCCTGGTTACCCTGGACAGTGTCGAGTTGGGCGAGGCGCTCAACCGTTATCGTCAATCGAAAACCAGGCTGCAACTTGCCAAGGACAAGCTGGATCGGGCGCTGGCATTATCGGAAAAAAAGATTATCGCCCGCAAGGATGTATTCCAGGCTGAGAGCGACTACCAGATCGCGCAGGCTGATTTGCACAACGATGCAGAGCGGTTAGCGCTTTATGGCCTGTCAGCAGCCGACCTGGAAGACGGCAGACAGAAAAGACCGCTTCTGACCGTCCGTTCGCCGATCAGCGGGGTGATTACGGCAAAAGAGGCGGTTGTCGGCGAATTGTCCGATCCGGCCAAAAGCCTTTACACAGTGGCGGATCTTTCCCTGGTCTGGGTGCTGGTGGATATCAACGAGAAGGATCTGGCCAAGGTGAAAAAGGGGCAGGCCGCGATTATCACGGTCGGAGCATTTCCTGAGCTCAAACTGAAAGGGCGCATTACCCATCTTGCTGATCTGGTCGATGAGGCGACCCGCACGGTCAAGGCGCGGGTGGAAGTCGCCAACCCTGGCCGGAAGCTGAAACCGGAGATGTTCGCCAGCGTCGAACTGGCCCTGCCCACGGATACCCCGCCGGTTCTGGCGGTGCCGGAGGAAGCCTTGCAGGAATTGCCCGGGGGGAAAGTTCTCTTTATAACCGGGGACGGGGTTGAATTTGCGCCAAGGAAAGTGGAGCTGGGGCGTGTGAGTGGCGGCCTGGTCGAGGTGGTTTCCGGCCTCAAGGAGAGAGAACGCTATGTTGCCAAAGGATCGTTTCTGCTCAAATCAGAGCTGCAGAAGGGCGAACTGGGCGAACACGGCCATTAAACGAAATATAAAGGAAGATCCTTATGATAGATAAAATATTGCAGTTTGCGCTCAAGCAACGACTGCTGATCATTCTGGCCACCGCCATCCTGATCGGCGTCGGGCTGTGGGCCATGAACAGGCTGCCCGTGGACGCCTTCCCGGATGTGACCAACGTCCAGGTGCAGGTGCTGGCCGAGGCAGGCGGAATGGCCCCGACCGAGGTGGAGAAACTGGTCACCTTTCCGGTGGAAACCACCATGGGCGGGCTGCCGAGGCTTAAGGAGGTGCGGTCGGTTTCCAAGATCGGCCTCTCGGTGGTGACGATAGTATTTGAAGACGGGGTTGATATCTATTTTGCCCGGCAGCAGGTTTTTGAACGGCTGCAGCAGGCCCGGGAGCATCTGCCCAAAGGGATCGAGCCCCAGTTGGGGCCGGTTACTACCGGGCTTGGGGAAATCTATCAATATGTTCTTACCTCCGACCGGCATGATGCCAGGGAACTGCGCTCCATTCAGGACTGGCTGGTGCGGCCGATCCTGCGTACGGTGCCGGGGGTAACCGATGTGAACTCCTTCGGCGGTCAGGTCAAGCAGTATCAGATCGTGCTTGACCCCGGCAAGCTCAAAAGCCTGAATCTGACCATCGGCGAGATCAGCGAAGCGGTGGAAAAGAACAACGCCACCGTGGGCGCGGGCTTTATCGAGCATCGCGAAGAACAATTGATGGTGCGCGGCATAGGTCAGGCCAGAGGCGTTGATGATCTGAAGAACATCGTGGTGAAAAGTTCGGGCGGCACACCCATCCGCCTGCATGACGCGGGGGAGGTGATCATCGGCGACGAACCGCGCCAGGGAGCGACAACCTACGACGGCAAGGGAGAGGTGGTTGCCGGCATTGTCATGATGCTGCAGGGGGCTTCAAGCCGCGAAGTAGTAGCCAAAGTAACCGAGAAGATCAAGACCATTGAAAAAGCCTTGCCGGAAGGGGTCAGGCTGGTTCCTTACTACGACCGCACCGAGCTGGTCTGGAAGACCATCCGCACGGTGGTCACCAACCTGATCGAGGGCGGCTTGCTGGTAATCGCCATCCTTTTCTATTTTCTGGGCAATATGCGTGGCGCCGTTATAGTGGCGTTGACTATCCCGCTCTCCATGTTGTTTTCCTTCCTCGGCATGCACTGGCTTGGGCTTTCCGCCAACCTGATGACGCTGGGCGCCATTGACTTCGGCATGATTGTGGACGGCAGCGTGGTCATGGTCGAAAACACGGTGCGGCATCTTTCGGAGCGCAAGGAGGGGACAAGCAGCCGTCATATAATTTATATGTCGGCCATGGAGGTGGCCAAACCGGTTCTTTTCGGCGTGCTGATCATCATCATTGTTTATCTTCCCATTGTGACCCTGACCGACATGGAAGGGAAGATGTTTTCTCCCATGGCCTTCACCGTCGGCTTTGCCCTGTTGGGCTCGCTGATTCTGACCATGACCCTGGTGCCCACGCTATGTTCCTTCCTGCTTAAGGGCAAGGTTGTGGAAAAGGAGCCGGGATTGCTGATCAGGATACGGGAAACATACCTTCCTGTTCTGCGGCAAAGTCTTGCCAATCCCAAAAAGACCCTGGCCATAACCGGCGTGGCTATGGCGGCTTCCCTGCTTCTGGTGCCGTTTCTGGGAAGCGAGTTTTTGCCCTCTCTGGATGAAGGAAGCATTACCGTCCAGTCGTTCCGCCTGCCCTCGGTTTCGGTAACCGATACGGTCAAAACCTCAGCCGCCGTGGAGAAAGCCCTCAAATCTTTCCCCGAGGTGATAAGTGTGGTGGCCAGAGCCGGAAGGGCCGAGATAGCCTCCGATCCCATGGGCATAGACATCTCTGATATCTTTGTCAGCCTCAAGCCCCGCAATGAATGGACAACGGCGAAAACCAAGGATGAACTGGTGGACAGGATGCGGGAACGCCTGGAAAACATTCCCGGCATGACCTTCTCCTTCAGCCAGCCTATTGCTCTGCGGGTTGATGAACTGATTTCCGGGGTCAAATCCCAGATCGCCATCAAACTCTATGGCGAAGAGATGGAGATTCTCAAGGACAAGGCCAACGAGATTGCCGAGGTGGTCAAAAAGGTGGAAGGATCCACCGATGTGCAGGTGGAGAAGGTTTCCGGCCTGGCCTATCTGCAAATAGAAATCGACCGGGCGGCCATTGCCCGTTACGGCATCAGTGTGGCTGACATCAATGAGGTGCTGGAACTGGCTTCCGGCGGCAAGGCCGTCTCGGAGCTGTTCGAGGGGCAAAAACGGTTCGGGGTGGCGCTGCGGTTCCCCACCGCTATTTCCGACAACCCTGGAAAGTTCGGCGATCTTCTCATCCTAGCCCCGGACGGCGCTCGCATCCCGCTTAAACAATTGGCCCGGATAAAGACCGAAGAAGGGCCTGCTCAGATCTCCCGGGAGAATGGCTCCCGCAGGATCGTGGTGGAGTGCAACGTCAGCGGCCGGGATATAGGCAGCTTTGTCGCCTCCGCCCAGAAGGCGCTTGAGGCAAGGATCAAGCTCCCTGCCGGTTACTATCTCGATTGGGGCGGGCAGTTTGAAAATCAGCAGCGGGCCATGGCGCGGCTGGCGGTGATTCTGCCCATCTGTCTGGCCCTGATCTTCATTTTGCTCTTCTCGGCCTTTGGCAGCATCAGGCAGGCCTTTCTTATTATCCTCAATGTTCCTTTCGCCCTGATCGGCGGCATTGTGGCCCTCTTTCTCCGCGGCCTGCCTCTGTCGGTGTCCGGCGCCATCGGCTTTATTGCTCTTTTCGGCGTGGCGGTGCTGAACGGCATCGTCATGGTCTCTTACTTCAACAAGCTGCGCGAACAGGGGCAATCGCTGGACGAGGCCATCGTCAATGGAGCCATCATCCGATTGCGCCCGGTTTTGATGACCGCCATGGTGGCCTCGCTTGGTTTCATCCCCATGGC